>CAZSBU010000202.1:0-1821 GCA_964605055.1 uncultured Caulobacterales bacterium
TGACGTCTTTGATATCGGCGACCGCTGGCGGCGCGTCGAGCTGGCCGGGCGCGGGAGGGCTCAGCGTCTGCGTCCCCTTCAGATGATTGACGAGCTGAATGAGGCTTTTCGGCGCAAGGATCGCCGCATCGCCCCCCGCCCAGGCCGCCTCCGGCCCGCACGCCGCCGGGCATATAAGTCCGAGCCCACGCGCATTGGCGGCGACGGCCGCTGGCAAAGCGCCGGCGACCGGCGCGATCGAGCCGTCGAGCCCCAGTTCGCCCATCACGGCATAGCCTTCAGCCGCGTCGCGCGGCGCGGCGCCCATTTCAATCAAGAGCCCGAGCGCAATCGGCAGATCGAAATGGCCGCCTTCTTTGGGCAGGTCCGCCGGCGCGAGATTGACGGTCACGCGCTTGGGCGGCAGGCCGAGCCCGACAGCCGAGAGCGCGGCGCGCACCCGCTCGCGCGCCTCAGAGACCGCCTTGTCTGGCAGGCCGACAATGGCGAAGGCGTTCGCGCCACCGGAAATTTGCACCTGCACGGTCACGGGCGTCGCGTCGACGCCGTGAAAGGCGAAGGTCGTCAGCTGCGCCACCATTGAAGCATCCCCATTCGGTTCGCTTCCGACGAATGGCGCCCGAAAGCGAACAAATCAAGAACGAAATGCTTGTTCGCTCATCAACTTTTTGCGAGCAGGCCGTACTGATGCGTCGCCCTTAGAACCGCGCCAGAAACTCGACGCCCCAGAGCGGAGGCTCATTCACGAAGGCCGAGAAGTTGTTGAAGTCGATCGCGCCGTTAATCGACACGTCGTTGAGGATGTTCCGGCCAAAGGCGGCGACTTCATAGCCGCGATCGCGGCTCGCATAACCGACGCGAACGCCGCCGATGAGCTCGTTGCGGTCCTGGAATTCGACGCTGTCATAAAGGAAGAAATTGACCCTGCTGCGGTAAGCCCAATCGGTGAAGACGAACGCTTCGCCGCCGAAAAAGGGGCGGCCATAGCGGGCGCTGACGTTCGAGATCCAGCGCGGCGCCTGCGGTAGCGAGTTGCCGTTGATAAGCGCATTGCCGGTAAGCGGATTGGTTGGGTCGAGCACGGTGCAGGGCGCCCCGCACACGCCGACTTCGAGATCGGCGTCGCGGATTTCTGTCTCGTTCAGGCTGACTCCTGCGGAAAGGTCGAGCCCATCGACCGGCGAGAGCGCGGCGTCCAGCTCGAAGCCATAGCCGACAACGGCGTCAGCGTTCAGAAGTTGATTGAAGTTCCCCGCCCCGCCGACCGCGGTCAGCTGCTGGTCCTTCGTGCGGAAATAGAAGCCAGTCAGATTGATCCGACCCCGTCCGTTCAGGAACTCCGACTTGACGCCCGCCTCATAGGAATTGACGGCCTCGGTGTCGGCTGTCGTGATGGCGTCGCCGAAGACGATGCGGCCTTGCACGTTCGGCGCGCGGAACCCGCGGGCGTAGCGCGCATAGATGTTCGCCGCCGTGTTGAGCGCGTAGGTCGCCGAAAAGTCGCCCGAGACCACCGTGTCCTTGAGGTTCACTTCGACCGGCCCGAGCGTTCCCGACCCGAATGGGCCGACGAGGCGCTCGGCGATGAAGTCGCGATCTTCACTGGAAATCCGGATGCCCCCTTGCAGTGTCAGGCGGTCGGTTGCGGCCCAACTCGACGATCCGAACACGGCCCAGGCAGTGGTGTCCTGGTCCTGCGTCGCGCGCCCATTCTCGGCGCCGCCCGCAAGCGTGTCGAAGCTGAGGTTCTCGATCTCGAGATTTTCCCGGAAGAAGAACACGCCCACGGTCGAGGTGACGCTGGCGGTCGGTTTGAAATCG
>CAZSBU010000202.1:1831-4675 GCA_964605055.1 uncultured Caulobacterales bacterium
AGTGGTCCGTGATGTTGTCGGCGCTTTCGGCGGGAAACGGAATGAAGCCCGGCCCGGAGGGCGGCGCGAACGCGGCGCCAAAGCCGCCGTCGACGTCGCCCCGCGCCGTGATTCCCACTTCATCATAGCTCGAAATCGAGGTGATGACGCCAAATCCCACATCCCACACCGTCTTGGCGCTGGCCCCGAAATTGTAGACGTCAAGGCGCTGGGTTGCGTCCTGCGCGGCGCGGTCGCGGCGAAAGCCGTCGACGAGGCCGCCGACGCCGGGTTCGATCACATTGGCTCGGAACAGCCGCGAGCCGCCGTCGAGGCGCCGTCCGTGCACATTGATGAGCGTCGACAGATTATCGCTCGCCTTGAAGAGAAGCTGGGCGCGCGCGGCGAATTCGCTGAACTCTTCAAAACCGTTGGCGCCGTCGCCGACGACGGCTCCCGGAAACGCTTCGGCGAACTCATTAGCGACGAAATCGTCCCGGCGCTGATAAAGCGCGGACAGGCGCCCGGTCAGCCGGTCCCCGGCGATGGGTCCGGAGACCGCGCCCTCCGCATCGACCGTATTGAACCGCCCGTAGGAGACGCGACCATAGCCTTCGAACGTTTCGGTCGGCCGGGCGGATTCGAACTTGATGACGCCCGCCGTCGTGTTGCGCCCGAACAGCGTTCCTTGCGGGCCGCGCAGCACTTCCACGCGGTCGAGGTCGAACACCGGGAAGCCTTTCAGGATCGGGTTTTCCAGCACCACGTCGTCATAGACGAGGCTGACTGGCTGGTTGGCGTTCAGGTCGAAATCGGTGTTGCCAAGCCCCCTTATGTAAAATCGCGGGAAGGTGCGCCCCGACGAGGCCTCAGCGTAAAGGCTCGGCGTGCGGCCGCTGAGGAACAGAATATCGCGCCCGCCCGCTCGTATATTGTCGAGTTCCTCACCTGCTATGACGTCGAGCGACAGGGGAACATCCTGCAAGTTCTCCTCGCGCTTCTGCGCCGTGACGGTGACGATGTCGGCGCCCGCGCCTGCGTCTGTCCCAGCGAGCTCTGCTGTCTGGCCGAGCACTGGCGTCAGCGCGGTCGACCCCATAAGCGACCCGACGACAATCATCGCGATGCGATCGGCGCGCGCGGAGGGACGGCGCAGGATTTTTGTCATTGCGGGTTTTCCTTCGAGGTAAAACTGATCTGGAAGAAGCCGCCTGAACGGCGGACGGTGGGAGGAAAGAGTATCCAAAGATCGAGCGAGATAAGGCGCGCGCCCCATCGCACCGGCCCCTCTTGCAGCGCCCCCCCGTTGCCGCGCGCGACGCGATTTATGGGAATCGGCCCCTACTGGCAAGAGCGGGAATAAGGTGCAAACGGTTGGTATTAGATCCCTGCGCCTGGCGCCTTCGCATTGTTTTGGTTCGTATAAGTGTTTTGCGGCCCGCTGAAGCCAGACGCATGTGAATACCGTCATCAACGGAACGTGATTTGGTTGGCGCGACGGGTTGCAGCGCGATTTGGGCCTGCCTATATGCCCGACAGAGGCGCGGGGGGCTGCGCCCTTATAGAAGACCACCAAGTTAGACGACCCAATAGACGACCCAGGCGAAAAAGATTTTAGGTAACGAGAAACAACAGTCAGGGGGCCGCCCAATCCGGGCGCTTTCCGGCTCTCATCAGGCCGTTGACGAAAACTGCTTAATGAGAGCCGGCGGCTCGGGAAGGCCATGCTCGCAACAGCGAACAGTGGTCAGAGGCGACCTGCTCATCAGGAGAGAACGGACGACATGGCGAAAGTAATCGGCATCGACCTCGGAACGACCAATTCATGCGTCGCCGTCATGGAAGGCAAGGAGCCCAAGGTTATCGAAAACGCCGAGGGCGCGCGTACGACGCCTTCGGTTGTTGCGTTCACGGCTGATGGCGAGCGCCTCATCGGCCAACCCGCGCGGCGTCAGGCGGTAACGAACCCTGAAAATACCTTCTTCGCGATCAAACGCCTTATTGGGCGCCCGTTTTCAGATCCGACCGTGACGAAGGACAAGGCGCTCGTTCCCTACGCGATCGTCAAGGGCGACAATGGCGATGCTTGGGTTGACAGTCGCGGCCAGCATTACGCGCCGTCTCAGATTTCGGCCTTCATCCTCCAGCAAGATCGCCGGGTTAGAAGTACTCCGCATCATCAACGAGCCGACGGCGGCGGCGCTCGCCTATGGCCTTGAGAAAAAAGACGGCAAGAAGATCGCCGTCTACGACCTCGGCGGCGGCACGTTCGACATTTCCATTCTTGAGATCGGCGATGGCGTTTTCGAAGTGCTCGCGACGAATGGCGACACTTTCCTCGGTGGGGAAGACTTCGACATGCGCCTTGTCGATTATCTCGCGGACGAGTTCAAGAAAGAGCAGGGCATTGATCTGCGTAAGGACAAGCTCGCCCTGCAACGCCTGAAGGAAGAAGCCGAGAAAGCCAAGAAAGAGCTTTCCTCGACGGCGCAATATGAAGTGAACTTGCCCTTCATAACGGCGGACCAGACCGGTCCTAAACACCTTAACATGAAACTCTCGCGCGCGAAGTTCGAGACCCTCGTTGAGGATCTCGTCAAGAGCACGGTTGATCCTTGCAAGGCGGCCCTGAAAGACGCCGGGCTCACGGCAGGAGATATCGACGAGGTGATCCTGGTCGGCGGCATGACCCGCATGCCCAAGGTGCAGGAGACGGTGAAGCAGTTCTTCGGCCGCGAGCCCCATAAAGGGGTGAATCCGGACGAAGTCGTCGCCCTCGGCGCGGCCATCCAGGCCGGCGTTCTGCAAGGCGACGTGAAGGACGTGCTCCTTCTCGACGTGACGCCGCTGTCGCTTGGCATCGAG
>CAZSBU010000202.1:4685-4904 GCA_964605055.1 uncultured Caulobacterales bacterium
CGGGGTGTTCACGCGCCTGATCGACCGCAACACGACGATCCCGACGAAGAAATCGCAAACGTTCTCGACTGCTGAAGACAATCAATCGGCCGTGACGATCCGCGTTTTCCAAGGCGAGCGGGAAATGGCGGCGGACAATAAACTGCTTGGCCAGTTCGATCTCGTCGGTATCCCGCCGGCGCCGCGCGGCGTGCCTCAGGTCGAGGTGACGTTTGACAT
>CAZSBU010000203.1:0-4897 GCA_964605055.1 uncultured Caulobacterales bacterium
TGCGTGATGTCGATGCGCACGCGCGCCGCGGCGAGCGCGAGGATCACCGCAAAAGCCGATGCGATCGCAGCGAGAAAGGCGGCGGCGCGCAGCGCGACTGATTGCAACGTGGGCGGACCATAAGTCATCGGCGGCGTCTCCGTTCGTCGTTCATTCGGATGGGTTCGGCTGAAACAGCATTCGGCTAAGCATTGAGGCGAAAAAATTAGGCCGTCTTTGCGATCATTTTATGGCGCGCCGCGCGGCGAGGGAATCGCTCGGGACGTTAATATCCCGCCATCTGGCTCGGATCAAAGTTCAGTTCAAACGCTCTCCATTCGTCATATCGATCGGGGGCGAAGAAATTGTAGGGCTGGCAGGCGACCACCGCGCGCAGGGCGTTCTGTTCGGCGACGCGCCAGAATTGATTGCCCGACAGCGCGATCTGAGTCGCATTGGCGACGCGCGGCGCGCCCTGAAGCGTGCCGTCTCGATTGAGTTCAAACTCGACGATGACGCGAAGCTGATCGGCGTTTGGCGCGCCGATGAGCGCGCCCGCATTCCAACAACGCGACACGGCCGCGCGCATTTTTGCGATGTCGCTCGCCGCAAGGCGGTCGCCGGCGCCGACGGCAGGACGAGCGCGATCCGCCTCAAGCGGCGCCTCGGCCGGCGTTTGCGCGGATGGCGGCTGCGCCTGACGCGATTTGTCGACGACCGCCGACAGGCTGTCGAGATCGAGCGCGCCGTCGTCCTTGGGTTTTGGCTCCGGCTTTGGCGGCGCCGGTTTGGGCGGCTCGGGCTTAGGCTCTGGCTTAGGCTCGGGCTTTACCGGTTCAGGCTCTGGCTCCGGTTCGGGCTGAGGCTTGGGTTCCGGGGGCGCGGGCTCGGGTTCAGCCTTTGGCGGCGCGGGTTCCGGCGTCGGCGGCGCCGGCGTCGGCTCCGGGACAGGCTCCGGCGCTTGGTCGGGCTTAGGCGTCTCGACCGGCTTGGGCGCGGCCGCCGGGACGCTCGTGCGTTCGGCCGCTTCGGCCTCGGCTATCAATTCGATTGGAATGACAGGCTCGGCCTCGACATTCGGCCGCCATGAATCGGGCAGGGATATAAACGCCAGCACGAGCGCGCAGCCGTGGATAGCTATCGATGCCGCAAGGCCGAAACGCATAACGCCGTTCTCGCCTTCTTATCGCCCGCGCCGCGCCGCGCTAGTTTAACTCGGGATTGGTGACGAGACCGATGCGGCGAAACCCGGCTGCGTTGATCCGACCCATCACCTGAACCACTTCGCCATATGTGCGCGCCTGATCGCCGCGAATGAAGATGCGCTGATCGTAGCCGGCGGTCGCAATCGCCTCGAGGCGCGGCACGAGGCTGTCGATGTCGACGGGCGTTTCCTGCACGAAAATCGTGCCGTCGCCCGTGATCGTTACAGTCAACGGCTCCCCCTGATCGGCGATAGGCTGGGCGGTTGTCTCGGGCAGATCGACAGCGACGCCAACCGTCAGCAAGGGCGCGGCGACCATGAAAACGATGAGCAGCACCAGCATCACGTCGACGAGCGGCGTGACGTTGATCTCAGCAAGCAGGCGCGTGCGCCCCGGCTGGTGACGACGCGCCCCGTTCGATCCATTGGCCATCAACGCGACCTTTCATCAATCTGGCGCGACAGGATCGCCGAGAACTCATCGGCAAAACCTTGCAGGCGCACGGAGAAGGAATTCAGCGCCGCCGAATAGCGGTTGTAGCCGACGACCGCCGGAATGGCGGCGAGAAGCCCGAGCGCCGTCGCGAACAGCGCCTCGGCGATGCCGGGCGCCACGACCGCGAGGTTGGTGTCTTTCGTCGCCGCGATCGCCTGGAACGCCGTCATGATGCCCCAGACCGTGCCGAGGAGGCCGACGTAAACCGAGGCCGAGCCGACCGTCGCCAGAACGCCCATGTTGCGCTCCGCCGTTTCAAGTTCGCGCGAGACGGCGACGTTCATGACTTTCTCGATCCGGTCCTTGGCCCCGACCGCAAGCGATTCCGCGCGCGCGCCCACATCCTTTGCGCGCTGCCATTCGGTCATGCCGGCGCTGAAGACGCGCGCCATTGGGTGATCGGCCTTGTCGCCGAGCTTGCGGTGAAGTTCGTCGAGCGGACGGCCCGACCAGAACGCGTCTTCAAACCGCGCGCTCTGGCGCTTCAGGCGGCCGAACAGCATCGACTTGTCGATGATCACCGCCCAGGACCAGATCGAGGCGAGCGCCAGAATGCCCATCACCGCCTTGACGACGATGCCGGCGCTGATGAACAGGCTCCAAAGGCTGAATTCGCCGCCAAGGCTTGTTCCCGCCGCGAGGGCGACATCGGTTTCCATTGTTCTCAAATCCCCTGCGCTACCCGTTTGTCCACAACAAATTCCGCACGCGCGGCAAACGCCTGCCGCCCGGCCTCACATGCGGAGGCGATGGTTAACTGCGCGTTAAGCCCTCGCCCGTCTTTTACTGTCCTAGCCCAAGGCGGGCGCCAAAGGCGAGACGCCCGAACGCCCGGTTGCCTGAGAAATTTAACGCTACGCGATCCGATAGGGTCGAATTGCGAAAGTTTAATGGCCGTAATTCGGCGCGCTATCGGACGGCGCCAACTTTACCGCCAGCTCCGGCGGCAGGCGGCGCGGTCGCCCGTCGAGACTGAGGCAGGCGGCGACGACGTCCGCCTCTGCAAGGCGCGCCCCGTCGCGGTCAATCGATTGAACGAGCATCATGCGCGCGCCCCGGATCTCGCGGAACGACGTCGCGACATCGAGCAGGTCGTCGATCCGCGCTGGCGCCAGCCAATGCGTCGTCATGGTGCGCACCGCAAAGACCAGCGGCTCTGCGCGGGCGAGAAGATCAGTGTGCGAAACCCCGCACGTGCGCAGCGCCTCGGTGCGGGCGCGTTCGAAGAAATGCAAGTACCGCGCGTGATAAACGACGCCCGAGAAATCGGTGTCTTCGTAATAGACCCTGATGCGGAAGTGATGATCGGACATGGCGCCGCTCACGCGCTATCGACTGACGAAGCGGCTAACATGGCGGAATAACCCGCCCGCGTCACGCGCGGCCGGCTCAAGTTCGGGATGATCAAGGACGATTGATCAGCCAGAAAATGACCGAAAGCGCGACGCTGATCAGGATCGACGTCATGATCGGCAGATAGAGGCGGAAATTCTCGCGCTCGATAACGATGTCTCCCGGCAACCGGCCAAGCCCCAGGCGCCCGGCGACGAACCACAGAACGCCCGCTGCAATCAGAACAAGCCCGGCGATGATGAGAAACTTGCTCATATTCGGTAAGGCGCCTTCGCGTGCAACCCTCGGCAACCCTGCGACGATCAATGCGCCAGCAACAGGGGGATGTCGGCCTTGCGCACCATGTGGCGCGTGAAGCCGCCGAGCACGAGCTCGCGCCAGCGGCTGTGCGAATAGGCCCCCATGACGACGAGATCGGCTTTCCACGCCGTCGCCTTCGCAAGGAACGTTTCCTCAGCCGCCTCGCCGACAGCCGGGAGCGCCACGATGGGGCTCGCCTTCACGGCATGCAGGCCGAGATAGGCGACAACCGCCTCCAGCGGGTCGACGTTCGGCGGCAACGCGCCGATGCACACGACCGCGACTTCCTCTGCGAGCGCGAGGAAGGGCAGCGCGGCGGCGAGCGCCCGGGCCGCTTCCCGGCCGCCATTCCAGCCAATAAGGACGCGGCGGGGGAAAGCTGGCTTCTCGCTTGCGCGACCGAGATAAACCGGCCGTCCCGAGCGGAAGACGGCCTCTTCGAGTATATCCGTATCTACGAGACGCGGCCCCTCGACCGGCGCATTGAGGCAGACCAGATCATGCAGGCGCGCAGCCCGCGCGACGTCAAACGGAAGCGACCCCGCCGTCTCGCGCCAGGTTGCGGAAAAGCCCGATGCGACCGCAGGCGCTTTTTCAGCGGCGACAATCTCGTCGAAGCCTTTCTTCATACGCGACGCGCGCGCGCCGATCGCGGCTTGTAGCGCCTCAAAATTCTCGTCGATGAGCGCAATGGGGGCCGGGTAATAGGCGCTTGCCGGAATGGACGGCGTTGGCCGTATGTGCAGCGCCTCGACATGGGCGTTGAACCGCCGCGCAAGCGCAAGACCGGTCAGAAGGCTCGCGCGGGCGACCTCTTCGTTCTGTAAGGGAACCAGTATTGTGCGGATGGTCATGGCTCTGCTCCACTTGCTGGTGCGCGCTTGAACGACGGGGGCGGCGTTGAGAACGAGAGAGGCCAACGCCGACGCGTTGCTATGAATTAAAGTAAACCTGCCAGCGCTTTCGGCAAGACGCACGAGGTCCGCATTTTGCCTCCGCGTCCGGATGAAGTGGCCGTTCGGCGCTTACGGTTCTCAGTCGCAATCAGCAAACCGTTTCAAACATCACCCGTGCCGGCTGAAGAGATCGCCGCCGGCGCCGGGCGGCGGCGCTAGGCCGAGATGGGCCCAAGCCCCGGCGGCAAGCAAGCGCCCGCGCGGCGTGCGCTGGATCAGCCCCTGTTGCAACAGGAACGGCTCAACAACATCTTCGACCGCGTCGCGCGCTTCGGCGAGGGCGGCGGCGATCGTTTCGACGCCAACGGGGCCGCCGCCGAAGTGCTCGGCAATGAGGCGCAGATAACGCCGGTCGAGCGGATCAAGGCCGAGCGCATCGATTTCGAGCCGGGCGAGCGCCCGGTCCGCCGCCGCGCGGTCGATGATGGGCGCACCCTCGACGCTCGCCACGTCGCGCACGCGCCGCAGCAACCTTCCGGCGACTCGGGGCGTGCCGCGCGAACGGCGAGCGATTTCCATTGCGCCATCGTCAGAGATCGCCGCGCCGAGCTTCTCAGCCGCGCGCCTGATGACCGAGCACAACTCCGTATGGGAATAAAAATCGAGCCG
>CAZSBU010000204.1:0-2651 GCA_964605055.1 uncultured Caulobacterales bacterium
CCCATCGTTTTCCGGGGGCCGAACGCGGCGGCGAGCCGCGTTGCCGCCCAGCACAGCCAGGACTTCGCGGCGTGGTATGCAAACGTGCCCGGCCTGATCGTCATTGCGCCGTTCTCGGCTGCGGACGCAAAGGGCCTGTTGAAGGCCGCCATCCGCGACCCTAATCCCGTTGTTTTCCTTGAGCACGAGCTGCTCTATGGCGACGTGATGGACGTGCCGGCGGTCGAGGATTATCTCGTGCCGATTGGCAAGGCGAAGATCGTCCGCCCCGGGACAGACGTGACGATTGTTTCCTATTCGCGGGGAGTCAAATTCGCGCTCGAGGCGGCAGTGAAACTGGAGGCCGAGGGCGTGTCGGCCGAGGTGATCGATCTGCGCACGCTGCGCCCGATGGATGTCGATACCGTCATCGCCTCGGTGAAAAAAACCAATCGGGTGGTGACCGTCGAAGAGGGCTGGGCGCCCTGCGGCGTCGGCGCCGAGATCGGCTGGCAGGTGACGCAACACGCCTTCGATTATCTCGACGCCCCGCCGGCGCGCGTGACGCAGGAAGACACGCCGCTGCCCTATGCTGCGAACCTTGAGGCGTTGAGCCTTCCGAATACTGATAAGATAGTGAGGGCAGTGAAGACAGTGACGTATATGGACGGTTAGAGGCTAGGAGTGCGAGCGGATCCGTGGGTTTATATTTGCTTTTTAACCTTTTGATATCTGTGCTTTGCTGCATAGTGATATGTAAGGCAATCATAGATCTCCCAATTGATTCTAAACATCTACTATTAGATGGGCAGAAAGAACTCAGGGGCCCCTTGTATAAAATCTGGGTTTTCTTGTCAGAGGAACAAAAAAAATATTACCGGCGGACTTTAGGGGCCTCGGGTATTTTGCTTTGTAACTTGTTAGTTTCTCTAATCGTTCAGCTTGTGTTTTGAACGAAATCACAGGTGAATAAATGTCCACGCAAATTCTGATGCCCGCGCTGTCGCCCACCATGGAGGAGGGAACCCTCGCGAAATGGAACGTGAAAAAGGGCGACAAGGTAAAATCAGGCGACGTCATCGCCGAGATTGAAACCGACAAGGCGACGATGGAGGTCGAAGCCGTCGACGAAGGAGTGATCGGTGAGATCCTCGTTGCGGCGGGTACGGAGAATGTAAAGGTCAATGCGCCCATCGCTGTGCTGCTCGAAGACGGCGAAAGCGCCGATGATGCAGGCAAGGCTAACGGCAAGGCGTCCTATGAGACGCCAAAGCCTGCGGCTTCGGCTCCTCATGATGAAGTAAAGTCAAAGGCGCCAGTGGTTGAAGCCCAAATGAGCCTTCGCCCCGAAGCGGCGCGAAGCGCTGACGCGAAGGGCGAAGGCGAGCGCATCATGGCGTCGCCCCTCGCGCGCCGGATCGCGAAGAACGAGGGTCTTGATCTATCGGCGCTAAAGGGTTCCGGCCCGCACGGGCGGATTGTCAAGCGCGACGTCGAGGGGGCGGCGAAAGGCGGCGTCGGCGCCGCGAAACAGGGAGCTTCGCCAGCGAGCCACCCCGCGACCGTCGATGCGCGCCTCTATCCGGCTGAGAGCTATACGGCCGTCAAACTGGACGGCATGCGCAAGGTGATCGCGCGACGCCTGACGCAGAGCTTCAACAACGAAGTGCCGCACTTCCCGCTCAACGTCGATATCGAGCTGACCCGGCTTCTCGAAGCGCGCGCCGCGCTCAACGCCGCCGCGCCGAAAGAGGGCGACGGCGCTTATAAACTCTCGGTCAACGATTTCATTCTCAAAGCTTCGGCGATGGCGCTTGTCAAAGTCCCGGCCGCCAATGCAACGTTTACGGACGAAGCGATACTTCTCCACCATCACGCCGATATCGGGGTGGCTGTCGCCATAGAGGGCGGCCTCATCACCCCCATCGTCTGGAAAGCGGAAACAAAAGGCCTCGCACAAATATCGGCGGAAGTGAAAGACCTCGCCGCCCGCGCCAAGGCGCGCAAGCTGAAGCCGGAGGAATATCAGGGCGGGACGTTCGCTGTATCAAACCTTGGCATGTTCGGGATTACTTCTTTCGCATCGATCGTTAATCAGCCCCACGGGGCAATTCTGTCAGTTGGCGCAGGCGAGGAGCGAGCGGTCGTCCGCGGCGGGGCGATCGTCGCCCGGACGATCATGACGGTGACGCTGACCTGCGATCACCGCGTCGTCGATGGCGCGGTCGGGGCGGAATTTCTTGGCGCTTTCAAGCAGTTCATCGAAGAGCCTGCGGCGATGCTACTGTAGGCGCATTGGCGCGGCCGCGCGCCTGTCCCGGCTGGTTGCGTCGGGCCAGTTGCCGGCGCTATCGTCTTCTCCTTCACAGATAGAGGATCGATCCGATGGCTGATCACGGAGAAACCCCGCACGGTGCGCGCGCGAAATTTCGCTCGATGATCGAGGGCACGGCGGAGGACTGGGCGCTGATCGCGGGCGAGTTTGGCCCGTTCGCCGTTCAGGGCGGCAAACGCGTTCTCGATCATCTGCGGCTGCTTGATGGGGATTGCGGCGGGTTCCCGGTCGACCGGCTGACCCATTGCCTGCAGACGGCGACCCGCGCCTATCGCGACGGCCGGGACGAGGAATACGTTGTTTGCGCTCTGTTGCATGACATTGGCGACACGCTTGG
>CAZSBU010000204.1:2661-4889 GCA_964605055.1 uncultured Caulobacterales bacterium
TGGGGCCTTCAACCATCCCGATATCGCAGGAGCCATCCTCAAACCCTTCGTCAGCGAAGAGAACCAGTGGATGGTTGAAAAGCACGGCATCTTTCAGGGCTATTATTTCTTTCATTATCTAGGAATGGATCGCGACATGCGCGAGGCGTTTCGCGGGCACCCGAATTTTCAGCGCACGGCGGAATTCTGTGAGAAATACGATCAAGCTGCGTTCGATCCCGAATATGACGTCATGCCCCTCGACGCATTCGAGCCGATGGTCATGAAGCTGTTCGCCGCGCCAAAGCGGTCAATGTATATCGAGACATTGGCGAAAACGTCCTGAGACTACGGATAGCGCAATAGAAAAAGGGGCCGCGTTTCCGCGGCCCCTTTCCATCCCCTCGGCGTCGACGTTGTATCGCGGCGATCAGAGCCGCTTCTTGATCTCAACGCCCCAGAGCGCCGGCTCGTTTACGAAGCCGGTCAGGTTGTTGAAGTCGATCCCGCCCTCAAGCGCGACATTGTTGGTGATGTTCCGTCCGAAGGCGGCAAATTCCATGCTGCCGTCTTTCAGCGCATAACCGACGCGCAGCCCAAGTTCGAAAAGGTCGTCGCGGAATTCCGCCGATTCATACAGGAAAAAGCTGGACTCGCTCGAATAGGCAACGTCCGTGAGCGCAAACAGTTCGGCGTTGTCGCTCAGCGGGATCGCGTAGCGCGCCGTGCCGTTGGCGATCCAGCGCGGCGCATGCGGCAGACGATTACCGTCGATCGAGACCGTTCCGGGCGTCGGCCCAGCCGGATCAAGTACGGTGCAGCCGCCGCCGCAGGGCTGGATGAACAGCCCCGGATCGCGGATTTCCGTGAAGTTGTAGGAAACGCCAGCCGTCAGCAGGAAAAATTCGTTCGGCGCCCACTGCCCGTCAAGTTCGAAGCCATAACCGCGCGTCGTATCCGCATTGACGAGCTGGTTGAAGTTGGCCCCGCCGCCAACCGCGGTCAATTGCTGGTCGTCGATATCGTACCAGAACCCGGTCAAGTTGAGGCGCGCGCGGTTATCCGGCGTCGTGGTCTTGATGCCGCCTTCCACGGAGAGAATTTCCTCCGTGTCCGCTACAGTCACCACGTCTCCGAACAGAAGCCGGCCCTGAATGGACGGCGCACGGAACGATGTTGCGACGCGCGCATAAATGTTCGTCGTCGGCGTCGCAGCATAGGTCGCTGAGACATTCCACGCGAAGTTGCCGTCATCCGTTTCAACCGGGATCAGGCCCGTTGCGTCCGGAACGCCGAAAAACGACAGCGGAGACTGCGTGCGTTCAGCGAGAAAATCCTTGCTCTCGTCTGAATAGCGGAAGCCTGCTTGCAGGTTCAGCCGATCCGTCGCGTCGAAATCGACTTGACCGAAGATGGCCCAGGCGTTGGTTTCTTGCGTCTGACGCGCGTAGCCGTTTTGAACATTGCCGCCGATGCTCGAGAAATTGAACGAGTCGATCGCGATGTCTTCGTAGAAATAATAGAAGCCGATCTGATAATTCAGCGGACCGTCAAACTGCGACGCAAGCCGGATCTCCTGAGTGATCTAGTCATGTTCGGGCAGGCCGTCCGCGCTTTCTGCGTCGAATGGAATGACGCCGGGCGTTGAGCCTAATGGCAGGAAGATCGCGCCTGCGCCGCCATCAATGTCGCCGCGAGAAAACGTTTCTGCGCTTTCCCATGCAGTGATCGAGGTGAGGGCGTGTGAACCGAAATCGTACTCTAGCCGCGCCAGCGCGCCGATTTGGCGGACCTTCTGCTTATTCAATCCGTCGTGGAAAACGGTGTCGCGGCGGAATCCATCGACAAGGCGGTTCGAGCCCGGCTCAATAATGTTGGCGCGGAAGACGCGCGCGGTGCCGTCATAAATCCGTCCGTGCACATTGAAGAGGGCGGAGAAGTTGTCCGTGGGCGTGAAGAGTACCTGTCCTCGATAACCAAAGTCGTTATACCCCTCGAGCGCGTTCTGCTCGCCGGTGAAGTCGTTGTCGACCCAGTCCGAGCGATGTTGATAGATCGTCGACAGGCGGATCGCGACGCCGTCCGCCACAGGCCCGCCGACCGCGCCTTCCCAGTTGACCGTATTGAAACGGCCATAGGAAAGATTGCCGTAAGCCTCGAATTCGTCGCCCGGTTTGACGCTATCAAGCTTCACGATGCCCGCCGGCGTGTTGCGGCCGAAGAGGGTGCCTTGCTGACCGCGCAGAACC
>CAZSBU010000205.1:0-2730 GCA_964605055.1 uncultured Caulobacterales bacterium
TGATGACGTCGTCGCGTACGAAAATCCATTGCGCATCGCTCGATAGCGCCGCAACAAAAGGACCCTCGCCAAGCGCCTCGCGGGGGATCGGGGCGGACGTCAGATAATGCACGTTCAAGATGCTCGCATTATCCTCTGGCGGATCAATATCGGGCAGGATCTGTTTCAGCCGCGATGGCGGAATAGCCAAAATGACTTCATCTGTATCGGTCAGATCAACGGCGCCGCTTTCGAGATCCAGACCGTACGCGCGATCATCGCCGAGGCGCGCGCCGCGTAGCCGGTCGCCGAACCGTATGGCGACGCCTCGTTCCTCAAAATATCGTAGTGCCGGATCGATAAAGGCTGGTCCCAGTCCCCGGTCTGCAACGAGCGGGCGCGACGCTGCGCCTCCTAACAAAAATGTCTCTCGAATGACTGACCAAAGAAGCCTCGCCTGCCCGATGTCTGGCGTCGTGTTCAAGACGGCAAGGGTCAACGGCTCCCAGAAAGTTTTGTAAAGCGGGCTCGATTTGTCGATCACATCGGCGACCGTCTTTTCGGGCCCAGCGAGGGCTATGGCCGCCGCTCGGCAATAGTCGAGAATTCCTGTGCCCGGAATACGCCGCCGGTTGTCTAACACCCAGAACGGTATGAGCCCGTCATTGATGCGGACCGTCCAGCGCGCTCCTGTCGCAATATCGGCAAAGGGATAGTCCGCATGCGCCGGACCAATCAGAGCGTCGCGCGCGCCAATGCGATCGAGATAATCGCGAGCGCTGGCGTTACCAGACATGATGAGGTGATTGCCGTTGTCGATCGTGCGTCCGAGCGTGCGATCGAAAAAGGAACGGCAGCGCCCGCCAGCATGCCCGGCGGACTCAACAATTGTGGGTTTAACGCCGGCATCGGCCAAGCGTACCGCTGCCGCAAGGCCGGCAAGACCTGCGCCAGCAATGTAAACCTTTGGCTTATTTGTGGTCACGATTAAACGCGCTTAGTCGGCATTGGCGGCTGGAGGCGGCGCCAACGCATACCGAGCCGCAATCGCCAGTTTCTGGAGTTTCGTCAGCGAGACGCTTTCGCCAATTCGATCCCATCCGCGCGCTTCGAGTTTGTTGAGATAGGCCTCATATACGCCCATCATCAACAGAGCGGGACGCACCGTTCGCCAATCAAGTATGTCGAGCGCGGCCTTGGCTGAGGCAAATCGCGCCCGCGCCGTAGTGGCGAGCTCAGCGGCGACGCCTGCCAACCCCGGCGCGCCAACAATCATGGCCGGATCGCGCGGCGCGCCGTGTTTGGCGAGAAGCTCGGCAGGCAGATAAATTCGGCCAATAGCGGCGTCTTCGCCAACGTCGCGAAGAATATTGGTCAATTGCAAGGCGTCGCCCAGCGCCAGCGCGAAATCGTCCGAGGCCTTGCCTCGCGGCGCGCCGAATGTGGGCATCGAGAGCATGCCGACTGAGCCGGCTACCCGGCGCGTATAGGCGAGAAGCCGCTCAAACGGAGGCGCCACAATCGGCCCCCGCGCATCCATCTCCATCCCCTCGATCATCAAAAGGAATTCTGATTTTTCGAGGTCAAACGATTGCACGGGCGCAATCAGGGCCAAGCCTTCTTTCGATTGCGGGCGACCCGCATAGATCCGTTCAACTTCGGCGCGCCAATCATCCAGCATGCGGATTTTGTCGCCGACCGGCGCACCGCCATCAGCAATGTCATCGACGGCGCGACAGAACGCATAAATCGCATGCATTCCCTCGCGCCGGGGTTTGGGGAGGATAGCCATGCCGGCAGCGAAGGATGTGCCAGACTGCTTGACCGCCTCGGTCACGGCGCGCCGCGCGATATCGGGCGAAAGATCGGCTGCGACCTCGCTCATGCCGGCCGCTTCCCACCGGCGCCGCGCCCGGCTGTAAACCAGCCTTCCAGCGCGCCGCTCGCGCCGCAACGAACAAAGTCCAGCTTGGTGAGGGCGACTCGGGTTGCGAGCGGATCGCCAGTACGCAGGCGTTGCATCAGTCGCCCAGCCAGTCTCGCGATAATGGCCGATTCCATTGCGAGGCGCCGATCAGACAGCGCCGCGGGCAGCCGGCGCGCCTGCGCCATCAGCTCTTCGCAGCCATCCAGCATCCGGTCCATGACGCGCCGCAAGCCGGGAGAAAGCGACGACCCGTCAATATCACCAATGCTCGATCCTTCCTCAGCCAGCCAGTCTTCGAGGATGTAAACCCGATCGAGGTTGCGCTTGTCGTCTCCGCAATCCTGCAGGTGGTTGATGATCTGCAGCACCGTGCATAACGCGTCGGAATAAATGTAATGGGCTGGGTCTTCCTTGTGCAGATCGAGAAGGTACCTGCCGACGGGATTTGCCGACAGCGCGCAATAGCCTAACAGCTCAGACCAATTGGCATACCGGCTCTTTCGGCAATCCTGCACGAATGCAGCGATCAAATGCGATCCGTGTTCGGTAGAAACGCCGGTCGCGCGCATGCTACGTCTTAGCGCGTGGGCTTTTTCAAACGGCGCTCCATAGCCCGGGGCGCCATTCAACGCTTGATCGAAGTCCTCCAGCCGTCGGATTTTTTCCGCCGGCGAAAGCTCTGGCGCGTCGGCGATATCGTCAATCGCACGCGCGAATGCATAAAACCGCGCGACATGCGGGCGAAGATGAGCCGGCAACAGGAATGAGCCGACGGGAAAATTCTCGTCGGCGGCGCCTTTGCCGGAAGGCGTTTCGACTTCCCC
>CAZSBU010000205.1:2740-4846 GCA_964605055.1 uncultured Caulobacterales bacterium
CGCACCATCATTTCGCCGGTTCCGACCATGCGCCCTGCGCCCTGCCTCGCTGTCGAGAACGGTTTACGAGTTTTTACCGCGGCTGCAAACCAGCCTCTGACAGGTGGCGCTCGGAAATAGCCAATCCGCCAGTGGAAAGCGGCCAAGTCGCACAAGCTGCCCGCCGATACTGGAGTCGGGGGTGCGGCGAACCTGGTCAGCTATCCATTTTCAGAGCCTTGATAAAGGCCTCCTGGGGGATCTCGACGCGGCCGAACTGCCGCATCTTTTTCTTCCCCTCCTTTTGCTTGTCGAGGAGTTTGCGTTTACGCGACGCGTCCCCGCCATAGCATTTCGCCGTCACATCCTTGCGCAGGGCGCTTATCGTCTCGCGCGCGATAACCCGCCCGCCGATCGCCGCCTGTATCGGAATTTTGAACATGTGGCGCGGGATGAGATCCTTAAGTTTTTCGCACATCGCCCGGCCGCGCAATTCGGCCTTCTCGCGATGGACGATCATCGAGAGCGCATCGACGGGTTCGTCGTTGACGAGCACCTGCATCTTGACGAGTTCGCCGACGCGGTAATCCGTCAACTGATAGTCGAAACTTGCATAGCCCTTGCTGACGGATTTGAGGCGGTCGTAAAAGTCGAAGACGACTTCGTTAAGGGGCAATTCGTATACGAGCATGGCGCGTGAGCCGGCATAGGTCAGTTCGCGCTGTATCCCGCGTCGTTCTTCGCAAAGTTTAAGGATGGAGCCTAGATGCTCGTCGGGCGACATGATGGTCGCCTTTATCCATGGCTCTTCAAGGCGGTCGATGCGCACCGGATCGGGCATGTCGGCCGGATTGTGCATTTCGGTCATCGAGCCGTCAGTCATATAGACGTGGTAGACGACCGAAGGGGCCGTCGTGATGATGTTGAGATCAAACTCCCGCTCAAGCCGTTCGCGAATGATCTCGAGGTGGAGCAATCCGAGAAAGCCGCAGCGGAAGCCAAACCCAAGCGCAGCGGAAGTTTCCATCTCGAACTGAAAACTGGCGTCGTTCAGGCGAAGCTTGCCCATTGCATTGCGCAAATCGTCGAACTCATTGGCGTCAACGGGAAACATCCCGCAAAAAACAACCGGTTGGGACGGCTTGAAGCCAGGCAGCGGGGCGTTGGTTGGGCGCTTTTCGTCGGTTATCGTATCCCCAACCCGCGTATCGGCGACTTCCTTGATCGACGCAGTAATATAGCCAATCTCGCCCGGCCCTAATTCGGCGACAGGCGTTTTCTTCGGCGTCGAAACGCCGACCTGATCGACGGTATGCGTAGCGCCTGCTCCGATCATCCGGATGCGCATGCCTTTCTTCAGCACGCCATCGACGATCCGGACGAGGACAACGACGCCGAGATAGCTGTCATACCAGGAATCGACGAGCAGCGCCTTGAGCGGCGCTTCCCGGTCGCCTTTCGGCGGCGGCAGGCGCTTGACGATGGCCTCCAGCACTGCATCGATTCCGATGCCAGTCTTCGCAGAGATCAGGACGGCCTCCGAGGCGTCGAGCCCGATCACGTCCTCAATCTGCGCCCGCACCCTTTCAGGTTCGGCGGCCGGAAGATCGATCTTGTTCAGCACAGGCACAATCTCGAGCCCGACATCTATCGCCTGATAGACGTTGGCGAGGGTCTGCGCCTCGACCCCTTGGCTCGCGTCAACGACTAGCAACGCGCCCTCGCAGGCGGAGAGCGACCGGCTGACTTCGTAGCCGAAGTCGACGTGGCCAGGCGTATCAATGAGGTTTAGAATGTAGGTTTCACCGTCTTCGGCCTTATAGGACAGCCGGACCGTGTTGGCTTTGATTGTAATGCCCCGCTCGCGCTCCAGTTCCATGGAGTCGAGCACTTGCTCTTTCATTTCCCGGTTGGTCAGTCCCCCCGTCCGCTCGATGATGCGGTCGGCAAGGGTCGACTTCCCATGGTCAATATGGGCGACGATCGAGAAGTTCCGAATGTTCTGGGGCGCTGTCATGACCGGCGTGTATAGGGGTCGCCGCGGACCTCGACAATGCGCGCCCATGCCTCAGGGAGGCTGGGCGGTTTTCCGAGGGTAACCGCCCTAAAAAACCTGTTCCGCCAGCC
>CAZSBU010000206.1:0-2899 GCA_964605055.1 uncultured Caulobacterales bacterium
CCCGCCGAGGCCGAAGGGGTTACCGATCGCGAAGACATCGTCGCCGACGCGTGCGGCGTTTGAGTCGCCGAACTGCACGGCCGGCAGTTTGAGGCCCGGCGCGTCGAGTTGCAGGACGGCGAGATCGGTCTCGCGGTCCGTCGCCCGTACGGTCGCTTTGAACTCGCGGCCGTCACTCAGCGTTACGGTGACGTCGTCGGCGTTATCGACGACGTGGTTGTTCGTGACGATGACCCCGGCCGGATCAATGATAAAGCCTGAGCCAAGCGAGACTGACTGGTCGCGGAACTTTCGCTGGAACGTCTCGCTGCCAGACGGGTTGGCCCCCGGCTGACGCTGGGAGGAGGATATGTTCACAACCGCCGGGGACAGGCGTTCAACGAGATCCGCGAGCGATGTATCTGCGCGAGACGGCGCGGCAATAGCGGGCGGCAAGGCGACGATCAGCGTCGCCAGACCAACGGCGAGACCGCCGGCCGCCAGATGCTTAATCGTCATGCGCATGTACTGTTCATCCCCAACTGGCCGGCGACGCGCGCCGTCCTAAAATGCCGCCTGCGACCGTTCTCAGGGTCGGCCCTAATGCTTTCCGCCCGGCCAAGATCTTATAATCTTGGCGTGAAGAGATGTTAACGCACAAGATTTGCGGGCGGCAAGCGGTCTCTAGAAGGGTCGCTGGCGCGCCGGAATATCAGCGTTTTGCCCGCGGCCCCTCGAAGTAACGGAAAAACTCACTGTCAGGCGACAGAAGGATTGTCGTCTCACCGCTTCTCAGCGCTTCTTCATAGGCAAGGAGCGAGCGCGAAAAGGCGAAAAATTCCGGATCTTTGCTGTAAACGGCGGCGAACTCGGCGCTGCGCTGGGCGTCGGCGATACCCCGGATTTTCTGCGCCTCTTCTTCAGCTTCGGCTTTGACCTGAACAACCTGACGGTCGGCTTCGGCTTCGATCCGCTGGGCGGCCTCGTTGCCTTCGGCGCGGATCGACTGCGCGAGCTGGTTCCGCTCAGTGATCATCCGCTTGAACACGGCTTCGCTGTTCTGTTGCGGCAGATCGGCCCGGCGGATCTTTACGTCAATGATCTTGACCCCCAGCGCTGCGGCGTTCGCGTCAAGCAGGTCACGGATACGGATCATCAGCGCCCCGCGCTGGTTTGAAACGATGTCGTCGACGCTAACGGCGCCCAGCACCCGCCGAACGGTCTGGTTCAGAAGCGACGCAAGTCGCACTTCGCCGACTTCCTCCGTACGCGCTGACTGATAAAACAACAGCGGGTCGACAATTTGATAGCGCGCGAACGCGTCGACGAGCAGCCGTTCCTGATTGCTGGCGATAATCTCGATCGGCGGCTGATCGAGTTCGCGATTGCGCTTGTCCAGAAACTGCACGCTTTCGATGATCGGCGTCTTAAACTTCAACCCTGCGGTTGAATACTGGTTCGTCGGTTCGCCGAACCGAAGCACAATCGCCGAACTTGTCTCTGGCACGATGAAGAAGGCGCCTGACAGAACGATCAAAACAAATGCTGCGGCGACCGCGATCAGCGCGAGTGGGGGATTGCGCATTATTGATTCTCCGTACGCTGAAGCTGATTAAGCGGCAGGTAAGGCACGACGCCCGGCCCTGTATTCTCTTCAATGATTATCTTGTTCATCGGCCCGAGAACTTTCTCGATCGTCTCAAGATACATCCGCTGGCGCGTGACGTCGGGCGCTTTTGCGTATTCCTCGCGGATGGCGTCAAACCGTTGGGCCTGACCGCGCGCCTCGGCGGTCACGCGCGATGAATAGGCGGTTGCTTCTTCGAGAATCCGCTGGGCCTGACCGCGCGCTTCGGGGACGACGCGATTCTGATAGGCGCGAGACGTGTTGATGTATTGCTCGCGGTCCTGCGCCGCCGCGATAACGTCGAGGAAAGCTGCATTGACTTCCGGCGTTGGCGGATCGGTTTTTTCAAGGTTGACAGCAACAATCTCAATGCCTGTGTTCTGTGCGTCGAGGGTCTGCTGCATCAGGGTGCGCGTTTCATCTTGAACGACTGTCCGGCCTTCGGTCTGAACGAAATCAAGTTCGTTGCGGCCGACAATTTCACGAATAGCCGCTTCGGCGATTGTCGTCAGCATCCGTTCAGGATTGTCGATCAGAAACGCGAATTGAGCCACCGCCGGCAACCCGTTCACGCCGGGGGTCACATCGCCCTTTATCCGCCACTGCACGGTCACGCCGATGTCGACGATGTTCTTGTCTCTCGTCAGCATCAACCCTTCGCGCTGCTGGCCCGCGGGCGCCCGCGGCACGGTCGTGCTACGGACGATCGTCACGCTGACCGTATCGACGTTCTGGATCGGCGACGGCGCGCGCCAGTGAAGACCCGGGGTCGTGACGATCCCAAGGTCAGATGCGCCGACAGTGTAAAAGCCGCTGACGAGCCACAGGGCGAGTAGACCGGCAGCCCCAAGCGCCGCGTTGCGCACGGTCAGTTGCGGCGGACGCGGCCCGTCGCCGCTGCGGCCGTTGTCCGCGCCGCGCGGGAATACTTTCTTGAGGCGCTGGCGCGAGGCGTTCAGCAGTTCTTCGAGGTCAGGCGGCTCGCCTCGTCCGCCGCCGGGTCCGGTCGGTCCGCCATTACCGGGACCGCGCGGCGGCTGGCCCCAGGGGCCGCGCTGAGGACCGCGGTTGTTTGGCGTGTTGTTTCCGGAATTGTCTTGCCAGGGCATCGTTTTTCCTTGTTGGCCTCCAGCCGAAAATGCACGGTGCGGAGGCAGGGACGTTTAGCGCCGCGGGTGACGGCGCGCCTTATAGCCGTATATATGTCATCGAATTTCGCAGGCGCAACGTGACGGGACGCCTGCAGGGGCTTTCCGGCCGCGAAAGCGTCAATTTGTCAAAGAAACACGCAGA
>CAZSBU010000206.1:2909-4833 GCA_964605055.1 uncultured Caulobacterales bacterium
GACGGGGCGCCCTTCTGCGCTTTCCCATCGCCGAAGCGTCAATTTGTCAGCGAAAACGCCGAAGAGACCGTAAAATTGTGGGGCAGAAAAGCGAAAGGCTCACCCAAATGCCTATCCGTCTACGATACAGCACGTAACCAAGTCTATTGAAAACCCATGCCCAATGAAACCTTGAGGGATCGCGTGGAACGGGCGCTGAGATGCATCGCGCACCCGCACGGCGCCGGGGATATTGTTGAAACGGGGCTTATCGGCGGTCTGACGGCGACATCCGAAGGCGTTGTGCGTTTCACCCTGGAGGCAAACGGGCTTAGCGCCGAAGAAACGCGCGACATCCTAGCAGCCGCTGAGCGGACAGCAGCCGCCGAGCCGGGCGTTGCGCGCGTCGCGGCGGTAGCGACCGGGAGGGCGCCAGCAACTCCGCCCCCCGGCTTCAAGACGCGCGCAGGCGGGCACGCCAATCCGCTTGGCCTCGGTGGCGGCGCGGGGCAAGCAGCGGTCCCCCTGCCCGGCGTCGAGACGGTTCTGGCCGTAGCGTCCGGCAAGGGCGGCGTCGGCAAATCGACGGTCGCGACCCATCTGGCGCTCGCCTTCGCGCGCATGGGGTTGAGCGTCGGCCTGATGGACGCGGACATTTATGGGCCGTCTATCCCGACCATTTTCGGCCTGACGGAAAAGCCAGCCATGCGTGCGGGAAAGATCGTTCCCGCAGAGGCTTACGGCCTCAAGCTGATGTCGATCGGGCTCCTCGTCAATCCGGACAAGGCGCTCGCCTGGCGCGGGCCCATGGTCATGGGAGCCGTCCGCCAACTGATGAACGACGTTGATTGGGGCGCGCTCGACATGCTCATTATCGACACGCCGCCCGGCACCGGCGATGCGCATCTGACGCTGGCGCAGACGCGGCGGCTCGCTGGCGCTGTCATAGTCTCGACCCCGCAGGAACTGGCGCTCGCCGATGTGCGGCGCGGCATCGAGCTGTTCCGGACCGTGCGCACGCCCGTTCTCGGCGTCATTGAGAATATGGCATGGCTCGACGACGCTGAAGGAAGGCGCAGCCATCCGTTCGGATCAGGCGGGGCGGAGCGCGCCGCCTCTGCAATGGGCGCGCCTTTCCTCGGCGCGCTGCCGTTGATCGCGGGCTTGCGCGAGGCGTGCGACGCCGGCGAGCCGGTCACCGAGCCCGGACATGAAGCGACGCGCCGTTTCGACGAACTCGCGCGGCGCATCAAGGCCGAGCTGGACGCGCTCGGCGCAGAGAATACATCCGCACGCTGAAGTTCAGTTCGCGGCCTGTGCAACGACCGGCGGGTCGCCAACCGTATGATCGTGTACGATCCGCCAGCGACCCTCGAAGCGCCGCATGACGAGGGTGAACGCGCCGGATGACGGCGCGCCCGCTTTGTCGAGCGCATAACGACCAATGACGATGGCGGCTTCTTCGCCCAGCATCTTGATGTCGAGGTCATGGAATGACAGGCGGCCAAGGTCTGCCTCGCCGCCGTAACGGGTCTGGTAGCGCTTCAGCGTCGCCGCCCATCCCTTTGTCACATCAACGCCCGCGACGAACGACAGGTCTGGACTGTTCCAGTAACCCGCCATGAAGCCGTTGAGGTCGCCTTCGTTCCACGCCGCAGTCTGCGCGGCGAGCACGCCGCGAATGAGCGACTCGGCAGGGCGCGGCGCGAGCGCGGCCGGCTGTGCGGCGCTCGGCGCTGCGGTTGCCGACACCACGACTGGCGCGGTAGCCGCTACCGGCGCTCTTGCCACAGGCGCAGCGGCGGCAGGCGCGTCGGCGGGTTGCGCAAGCGTCGGACGCGCTTCCGGCGCAGGCTGAGCCCCGACGAGGCGACCGGCCGAGGGCGCCGAGGCCGGCGCCGGGCGCATGGCCGAAGGCGTCGGCGCCTCGGCGGCGAGGCGAACC
>CAZSBU010000207.1:0-4557 GCA_964605055.1 uncultured Caulobacterales bacterium
GCAGCCGCCAGAAGGCGTGCGCCTGCGCCTCGTTCTCGGCGATGGCGGCGTCGGCGATTTCGCCAGCGCTGAGCGCCTCGCCAAGCGTCGCCTCTGCAAGGGGGCGCAAAACGCCGGCCGCGCCGGCTGAAAGTTCGACAAGCGCATACCAGGAATGCGGGCCGCCCAATGGATCGCGCGATCCCGGAATGTGGAGGAGGACGAGTGCGAGAATACGGTCGGAGAACAACTCAAAGCTTGTCACCGCCCCGCCGCTCGCCGTTTGCAGGCGAGAAAGCAGGCGCAGCGCATCATCGGGCGCGGCAAGTCCCGCGATGAACGTCGCGCGCTCGCGCGGCGCAGGGAAGAGTTTCAGCGTTGCGGCAGTGACGACGCCAAGCGTTCCTTCGCCGCCGATGAAAAGCTGTTTGAGGTCATAGCCCGTATTGTCCTTGCGCAAACGTTTCAGCCCGTTCCAGATCTCGCCCGACGGCAGCACGGCCTCTAAGCCCATCACGAGATCGCGCGCGTTGCCATAGCGAATGACATTAACGCCGCCGGCGTTGGTTGAAATCACACCGCCGATCTGGCAGCTTCCTTCCGAGCCAATCGACAGCGGAAAGAGGCGGTCGACGCTCGCCGCCGCCGCCTGCGCCTCAGCGAGCGTAACGCCCGCTTCGAGCGTCATTGAATTGTCGAGCGGCGACACGCTCCTGATCGTCCGCATACGTTTCATCGACAGGAGTATTTCCCCGCCCATCGGTATCTGCCCGCCGACGAGCCCCGTATTGCCGCCCTGCGGGGTGATGGCGATGCGGTGGGCGGCGCAGATCCGAACGATCGCGGAAATCTCGTCCACACTCGCCGGGGCGACGATCAGCGGCGTGCGCCCTTGCCAGCGGCCGCGCCATTCGACGAGGTGCGGGTCGCGGTCTGAGCCGTCAATGACGCCGCGCGCGCCGACGATGGCGCGCAGTTCGGCGAGCGCGTCGGCGCTGGCGGAAAGCGAAGGCGGCTGGTTTGGGATGGGCGCGTTCATTGCCGGCGCATCATCGGGCGGCGCGCGCGCGGGTCAACCCTTCGATTCGCCGCTGCGGGGCGCTGCCGCGCGCGTCAGGCGATCGTTGATCGCCTCGCCGAGGCCGGTCATGGGCACGGGCGCGCAGGCGATGCCAGCGAGCCCTGACCGGGCGCAGGCGGCGTCTAGCGCATGGAGATGGGCGAAAAAGTTCGCCGCCGCCTCGGCAAGATCGCCCGAGGGACTGAGATTGAGCATGTTCGAGCGCGCCGGGCAGGCCGCGCCGAAGGCGAGAAAAGCCTCATTGGCGTCGGGCCGCGCCGCATTCAGCCGCAGGCGCGCGCGCGGCGCGTAATGGCTCGCCAGCATGCCAGGGGCCTCTATCGCGCCGGACGCCGCTTCAAGGGAGGCGCCGATCGAGGCCTCGATTTCGGCGCGCGCCAGACCGCCCGGACGAAGCAGGATCGCCCGCCCGCCATCGACCCGGACAATGGTGGATTCAAGGCCAACCGCGCAGGGGCCGCCGTCGAGGATGAGATCGACGCGGTCGCCGAGACTCGCCCGCACATGCTCGGCCGTCGTCGGGCTGATCGCGCCGGAGCGGTTCGCGCTCGGGGCGGCGAGGGGGCGGGCGGCCTCTGCGATCAGCGCCAGCATCAGCGGATGGGCCGGCGCGCGCAGGGCGACCGTATCGAGCCCAGCGGTCGCCAGCGCCGACAACGGCGCATGGGCGCGGCGCGGCGCGACCAGGGTGAGCGGCCCCGGCCAGAAGGCGGCCGCGAGGCGTTCGGCGAGCGGAGAAAAATCGCCAAACGTTTGCGCCATGGCGAGGTCGGCGACATGGATGATGAGTGGGTTGAACGACGGCCGACCCTTGGCCTCATAAATCCGCGCAACGGCGCAGTCGTTCAGGGCGTCTGCAGCGAGGCCGTAGACGGTCTCGGTCGGCGCGGCGACGAGCCCGCCTGCGCGGATGACTTCCGCGGCGCGGGCGATCGCAGCGCCATCAGGCTTCATGGCTGTCGAGCGCGTATGATTTCAGGACCTCGATCGGCACGACGGCGAGCGCCTCTTCATGCGTCGCCCGCAGAAAGATCGGCGGCGCCGCGCCGTCGTCCAGCGCCTGCTTCCACCGGGAAAGGCACACGCACCACCGGTTGCCGGGCTTCAGGCCGGGGAAGCCGTACTCGGGACGGGGGGTGACGAGATCATTGCCGACCCGCCGCTGGTGCGCGAGGAATTCGGGCGTAACTTCGGCGCAGACGACATGCATGCCGCGATCATGGCCGTCAGTGTCGCAACAGCCGTCGCGGAACCAGCCGGTGAGCGGGTCGAGCGAGCAGATTTCGAGCGGGCCGCCGAGGACGTTGCGCCGCTGATCGTCCGTGTCAGTCATAATGTAAGCGTTCCGTTCATGCTGCTACTGGCGCGCAGGCGGCTCTGTCGCCTCGAAAACAATCCGTTCGCCGCCAACCATCAGATCATACATGAGCGGCGGCGCGACAGCCATCGATCCGGCGAAAGCGCGCAGTTCCGCTGGCGTTGCTTCCGGCGCGTCCGACGATCGTTCGATCTCTTGTCGCGGGCCGATCAGCACAGCGCCGGCTGCGCGGCGCCATTGTCCGTCGGTCTGCTGGAAGATTTCGACAGTTCCGCTTCGTGCATTGAGGTGAATGTCGAGCAGCGCCAACTCCTCGACGCCGTCACCATTCAGGTCGACAAAGCGGCTGAAGCAACGTGGCGCGGCGCCTGATGCGACGCCGTCGACGCAGGACGTCGCAAGTTGGGAGGTGGGGTAAGCAACAAGCGCTTCTCGCGGCGCCGTACGGCCATCGAGCGGGGTGAAGGCGGCTTGCAGGCTTTCCGGGCTAGGGGGCGGATTGATCGGGATGATCCGACTGTAATGGTCGCCAAACCAAAGATCGCTCCACAATGGCGGAACTGGCGCGGCGCCGAGGAACAATTCCATCAGGCGCGCCCGCAGAGCGGTCCGGTCGAGGCCGTCCAGATCAGTGCGTCCGGTGTCAATCGGAATAACGGGACCTTGCCAGGCGTGAATCCCCGATGGCGACCAATTTTCAGGATCATTTCGAAGTATGGCGGCCAGCCTTAACTTGAAAGGACGTCGGAGCTCACGCGGTCCTAACCGGTCGGGCCCGCGCCAGATGAGCAGATCGAGATCGCCGTCGCCGTCAAGGTCGACAAGTCGCGCCGGGCATCGGCGGTCGCCGATATAGGCATCCTCGTCTTCCGCCTCGGTAGTGGGGGATCGGCCCAGACGCTGGCGGCGGCGTTCGGCTTCCGCCTTGAGGTCCTGCGCCACCAGCGCGGCGCGATGGCTGGCGACGCAATCGAGGACAGGGTCCTCGCCGAAAGTCGGCAGCAGCGCCGCGTCCGGAATGACGCCGCCGCCAACGAGCAGAAGCGCCTCGCGTCGGTCGTTGAAGGTTTGCTCAACCGAAAGATAGGGCCGGCGCTCGCCCGGATTGCGCGCCAGCAGCGCAATGCGTTCGCTGCGTTCGTCGCCGGTGCGTTCGGCAAGTCTCGCGAGCGCCGTCTTGCCCCAATGGCTCGATCGCGCATCGGCAAGGAAGCCGAAGTCGAAATCGTCCGGATCGACCTTTCCGGAATCGAGCCGGGCGAGCTGGTTGGCGACGGCGATCCGCGCCGGGTCGGCGATAGGCGTCATCAGGGCAAGGAGGATCGCCGCCGTCGCCGCCGCGCCCGCGATGTTCACTGGTCTGATGAGCGCAAGCCACGCGCCGGGCCTTATGGCGGCGGCGAGGTAGCCGACCGCATAAAGCGCGACGATAATCAGTTCGGCGCTTGCCAATACGCGCGCCGGGGTCAGTCCATATTGACCCGTGCGCAGGAAGAGCCCGATGGCGGCCAGCGCGACGATGCCTGCGAGCGGCAAAGCGCTAAATCGGACGACAGCGCGCATCAGGCCCGACCGCGGCGGCTCGCCGACCTGATAGGCGGCGTTGACGAGGAGGATCATCGTCGCCGCCGCATTGAGCAGCAGCACAGTCGCGCGCTTGGTGTCCCACAAGGGTTCGAGCCCCGTGAACGGCAGCGCCGTGAGGAACGCCGTCAGGATCAGCGTCATCAGGATCGCGAGCCAGGACAACAGAGCGAGGCCAATCTGGCGCGCCCCCCTTGTTAGTCCCGAACCTTCATCGGTCCAGTGCAAAGCAAGGGCGAAGGCCAGCGCGCTCGCCGGCCAGCGAAATTCATCCGAGAAGATGACGTCCTTTACAAAATCAAGGCCGATCAGGTTGAAGAGCCAGGCGCCAAGAGAGATCACCACCCAGAAAGCCCCGACGAAGGCGAGGGCGAGTGCGGCTTGGAACCCGTGTCGCCAGGCGTTGTCGAAATAGGTCTCGTAGCGCGCAATCCGTCGCCCGTCGTCGAACGCGCCCTGAACGAATTCGTGCACGATGAAGAGTACAATGAGCGAGAACAGCCACACCGTGATGACGGGCGGCGCGCCGGACCACACCGGCGCCGGAGCCAGCCAGCCGACGGCGGCGAGCGCCGCCGCCGCAATGGCGCTCCAC
>CAZSBU010000207.1:4567-4832 GCA_964605055.1 uncultured Caulobacterales bacterium
GAAAGTACTACAGCCGCAAAGCTGGGCTTCCTGAATGGCGCTCCACAGGGCAAGGCGCGGCCACGGAAGCCTGCCGAGACCGAACAGCAGGGGAAGCGGCGCAAACACGGCGACGGTGCGCGCCATCGACAGCGCATGCGGCCAGATGTCAGCCGGAAAGCCGAACGACGGGGCGTCAGCTCTCAGGGTGCTGAGGAGATAAACGATCAGGCCCTGCGCCAGTCCGATCGCCGCCCGCAAGGTCAGCGCCCGCCGCGCAGTGAAG
>CAZSBU010000208.1:0-560 GCA_964605055.1 uncultured Caulobacterales bacterium
CTTCCTCCGGCATCCAGTGGACCTGCTGCTGGCGCTTCCAGAAATCATGCGCCCACGGATAGCGAAACGGCTTATAGGCGTGAGACGCCGTCAAAAGGCCGGGACGGATCATTTCCTGGCGGGCGAGTGAGGTCGTTGTCAGGGCGGTGGCTGTCACATCGAGCATCGGACGGGCCTTTTTCTTGTTGTTTTTAATCATTTTGCGCGGCGTTGGCGCAGCGGCGGAAGTCGATCTCCGCTGGGCCGACGCAAGCTACAGGAGACACTATATATGGTTACCGCTATTCGCAACGGCCCCAACAGGTGGTGGGGAAAATTGCCGCGCCCTCGCCATTCGGCTGCCAATGCGGCGACGCCCCTCGGCGCCCGCTAACATTCCTGATAGGCCGCTCGGGCGCAGTCACTGCAACCTCGGAGCGATCACCCATGCTGACCATCGAAAAAACCGCGATTGATGGCGTTCTCATCATAACGCCGAAGCGCTTTGCGGATTCGCGGGGGCATTTCGCCGAGACCTACAACGCCCGCCGCTGGCGCGAGCATGGAATCGACCTCGACTT
>CAZSBU010000208.1:570-4828 GCA_964605055.1 uncultured Caulobacterales bacterium
AAGCGGGCACGGTGCGGGGGCTTCACTATCAGGCGCCGCCTCACGCGCAGGCAAAGCTGGTGCGGGCCGTCACGGGCGCCGTCATCGACGTGGCGGTGGACGTTCGAACCGGCTCGCCGACCTTCGGCCGACATGTGCGGGTCGAGTTGTCGGCGGCGAACGGACGCCAGCTCCTCGTTCCGGCGGGCTTCCTGCACGGCTTTGCGACGCTCGAGCCGATGACCGAGATCGCCTACAAGGTGACCGATTTCTATTCCGCCGCCCATGACGGCGCGGTGCGCTGGAACTCCCCGGCGCTCGCGATCGACTGGGGCGTCGACTCCGCCCGCGCCGTGCTGTCGGACAAGGACGCCGCCGCGCCCGACTGGGACGCGTTCAAAACGCCGTTTTGAGGGGGGTGGGAGCGGCCCTCGCCGCAACACTGCGACCCTGACAGCCGCCGCCGATCAGGGTCGGCGGGTATCGCTTCCGCAGGGTGAGACCTAACATGTCGAATGTGCGCGCATCCCCTGCGCCGCAGCTTCTGAGGGCCAATGAAGACGTTGCAAATCCTGACCGGCGCGGCGCTCGCCGCCGTCGCTGTCGCCGCGCTCTGGGCCTATACGCCGGACCTCGCGCGCCGCGAACTGGAGGAAAAGTACCTGCGTGCGCCGACCGAGATGATGACCATCTCCGCGCCGGGGCAGGCGCCTGTCCGCCTGCACGTGCGCGACGACGGCCCGCGCGCTGGGCCGGCGCTCATCATGCTGCATGGGTTCGGGTCGAGCCTGCATACCTACGAGGCGTGGGCGCGCGCCCTGCAGGATGATTTCCGCGTGGTGCGTTTCGACCTGCCGGGATCAGGCCTGTCGCCGCCCGATCCGAGCGGCGTTTACACCGATATTCGCAGTATCGAGATCATCCTTGCCCTGATGGATGCGCTGGAAATCCCGCACGCTTCCCTTATCGGCAACTCGATTGGCGGGCGCATCGCATGGACGATGGCCGCAACCCAGCCCGAGCGCGTGAAAAAACTTGTCCTAATTTCACCTGATGGCTTCGCCAGCCCTGGCTTTGACTATGGCGCGCCGCCGCAGTCTTCGCCGCTTTTGGAGGCGATGCGCTTCTTCCTGCCGAAGGCGCTCCTGCGCGCCAACATCGCGCCCAGCTATGGCGATCCAGCAAGGCTCAGCGACGAAACGCTGACGCGCTATCACGACCTGATGCGCGCGCCGGGCGGGCGCGCCGCGCTGCTTGAGCGGATGCGCCAGACGGTGCTGGTCGAGCCGGAACCCCTGTTGCGCGCCATCGAGGCGCCCGTGCTGCTCGTCTGGGGCGAGAAGGACGCGCTCATTCCGTTCGGCAACGCAGCCGACTATGCAAGGGCGCTGCGTGACAGCCGCCTGGCGTCGTTCCCAGACCTCGGACACGCGCCGCAGGAGGAAGCGCCGGACATCTCGCTGAGGCCGGTGCGCGCGTTTCTGGAAGAGTGAGATAGGCAGCGGCGGGCAAAAATACTTGCGCCTCTATGTCGGACGTGACGTCGCGTAGCATGGTGGGGAAACCGATCCGAACCGCGACCCGCCCGCGCCGTGCTGTCGGACAAGGACGCCGCCGCGCCGGATTGGGAGGCGTTCACCACGCCATTCTGAGAGAGCAGGGAAACCAATCCGAGCGGCGGCCTAGCGTTAATTCAGAGAATGAAGAAAAACAGCACGAAGGCGAGCGCGCCGGCGGCCCCGACGAGCGAGAGCGCAAGAATGACGCTCACATTTTCGCCTCGGCGGCCCTGACGCACGTCTTCGGTCGATATAACCGTGGGCTCGCCGTCGCCGGTTTGGCTGGCGGCGACCACCAGCTCTTCTTCATTTTCGGCGTCGACCGCATTGTCGTGTGGATTATCACGGACCTCAGCGCGTTTATGGCTGTCTTCGACGCGATTTTCACCTCGGCGGACGGTCCGTCGATTGGTCGCCCCGCGGTCGGCCATGGAGGGTTCGTTCAACATAAATCCTCGCATCTGCTATGAAGGAATGACACGTCCGCGCGAGATTGGTTCCTTCAAAGGCGTGCGCGGCATCGCGCTTTAGGGGCGCACTGTAGCCCGCAGCCGTATGGAAGCGTCGAGTTCATCAAAGTATCGACGTCGCGACGCGATCACGGCGTCGCCTTTGATCCGATCAAGCGAAGGCCGTCTTTCAGTTTGATCTTCTGCTCTTCGACGGATTCTTTCGGCCAACCCACCACCTTCTTCACCAGCTTCCCCTCCCTGAAAAAATAAAATGCCGGGGTTCCCCAATAGTTGATTTCCGGCCAGTCGCGCGAGGACCAAGGCACGTGGAAATCGAGTGAGGCAGGATGTTCAGCATTCCACTTTACAATTGCGCCATCAGTCAAAGATGTAGTGGCATCGACGATCCAGATCGCCGATGCGGCCATCCCTGAAGCGAGTTGGGCGTCGCCTGCAATTGCGGTTACGGCATTATTGGAAAACTTGCAGCGTGGGTGTCCAACAATAACCACGGCGTTCTCGATATCAATCAACTCCTTCAAGAAGGCGTCGCCCGCGTCGCTCAACGTGAGCACAAGCCGACCCGATTTCGAAGGGACTTCCCCTCTAATAGGCAGGGGAGACTCCAGTTTCGCGTCCTTAAACCGCCGCTTGAATGCTTCTGCTTCAGGAAAAAGCCTGAAAGAAATATAGAATTTATGCATGTCTCTGAGTATATCTTCGTCGGCCCACCCTTTATCGACCATTGATTCAAAAACGATATTGAGGTCGACCGCTGCCGGCCGCCAATCGGCGCGATCCAACGTGACTGCGTAACTATAGATCGAATAAAAAAGCGCGCGCAGTTCCTCTGCTCCGCTTGCATTTGCCGCCTCAAGAATGAACTCCCGCGGCAGAGCTGCTCTGTAAGCGCGCTTTAGCTCCGCATCGCGGGTGTCCCAGTCATCATCGGCTGACGCGTCTCGGCCAAGTTGGAAGAAAGCGTCGTAATATTGAGCAACTCGACCCTCAATATTCAACGGTTGCGCAAAGACTGGCAGCGTAAAGATCGAAGTTGCGACGAAAATCAAGACAAGTCGCATTTTTCAACTCCAAAAAAGTGTGCGCCGCCGACAGGCGGCGCGCATTTTCATTGCCTAGCAACTCGACATACAAATGTAACCATCAAGTTCTCGGCAGTTCGCGCGACTCTCGCAATAATAGCCCTTGTGGTCGGCGTCCATCGTGAAGCTGCTGCTGGGGCCGTCGGCGTCCAGCATGATCAAACGATCTGATCGACTCGTAGATTTCGATCCTGTGAAAAGCCTGACGGTATGCTGCACGCCAAAAAGTGAAAGCACCTCAAAAGCTTCCGTAGGGGAAACATGTCTTTCGAGTATATCGTAATTAAAACTGGCAAGTCCGTTTTCGTTGAAAACGAGACTGCCTAGAAACTGCCATTTCACAGACAAAGGAAGGTTGTTTATCGGCGAATCGACGTTGCGCGTCAGGTGCTGATCGAGATCCTGTTTCGACTTAATTGGCGCCAACAGCACTGCGAGTTCGCGCTCAACGTCGACTTCGCTCTCAATTTCTCCAGTTTCAGGCGCGCTTTGATTAAATTGAGCAAACGCGGCAGCGCCCGAAAGAGCCAGGGTAGCCAAGGCACAGATGGCGATCTGTTTTAATTTTGTCATTGTAAATCCTTTATCATGTCGAAAGAGAAAACTAAATTACAGTAACTGACCGCTCATTACGCTACCCCCCCTCTCTCTCAGCGCAAGCGAAAAAATGAAACCCTTTAACAACTGTAGTGATTGAAGATTTTGTGAACAAAGGCGCATCAAGCCGAAAGTCACAATGCGCCATTCGTTCTGTTGACTAGTATCTAGTCTGTTTACAGATCGCTATATCCCTTGTCGGTGCGCCCCTTTTCGGATATGTCAAGTTAGCGGGTTAAGGCTGGGCAAAAGCAACCATATTCATGCCTCCCGTCATCCTGGGCCCGTGATTTTTTGGATCGGCTTCGTTGCCTTACGCTTCCGGTTCCGATGGTAACCGGGCGACGCGGCGGCTGACGGGCGCGACCGATCACATCCGCGTGAAATCGCCGGAAAAGTTATCCCCCACCCCCTCCGGCGGCCGCACCCTGCTCCCGATCAGTCGGAGACAGACCAGTCGGAGCAAAGGCCGTGCAAACAGAGAAGACAGCGATCCATTCGATCCACTGTGTCCGTTGTGGATCGCCTCGCGCCCAACGGCGGGAGCGGGCGCTCGCCCTATTCCGCC
>CAZSBU010000209.1:0-4411 GCA_964605055.1 uncultured Caulobacterales bacterium
TAGGCGATCACGCTCATGTCATCTCCTTTGGGCGTTTCCAGGTTGAATGACTGCGAAGCCGGCTCCGGGTTGCGTCGGCGGCGCACGGTCGCTAAACGGCCCGTTCATTATTCTGGTTGCATTTTAGGCGCGCAGTCCGTGGGCGCAAAGGATACTGCATGCTTTCGCTTGGCCCCAATGGGGCGGTTGTACTTTTTTCCGGCGGTCAGGATTCCTCCATCGCCCTTGCCTGGGCGCTCGACCGGTTTGAACGTGTCGAGACGGTGGGTTTTGACTATGGTCAGCGCCATGCGGTGGAGCTTGGCGCGCGCGCGGGCGTGCGGCGCGAAATCGTCCGGCAGTTCCCCGATTGGGCCGAAAAACTGGGGCCCGACGCGCTCGTGGATCTGAGCGGGCTTGGGCGCCTTTCCGATACGGCCCTGACGCGCGACGTGGAAATATCGATTGCTGAAAACGACCTGCCGACGACGTTCGTGCCGGGTCGCAATCTCGCCTTTCTCGTACTGGCGGGCGCGCTTGCCTATCGGCGCGGTCTGAAGACGCTGGTCGGCGGAATGTGCGAGGCGGATTTCTCCGGCTACCCGGATTGCCGCAGCGCGGCCATCGCGGCCCAGCTCGAAGCGCTCCGCCTCGGCATGGACGCCGATTTCGAAATCGCGACGCCCTTGATGTCGATATCAAAAGCGGAGAGCTGGCGGCTCGCCGAGCGCCTCGGCGGGGAACGGCTCGTCGAGCTGATCAACATTCATTCGCACACGTGCTACAAGGGCGTACGCGCAGAACGCCATGACTGGGGTTATGGCTGCGGGGAGTGCCCTGCGTGCGAATTGCGCGCGAAGGGCTGGCGCGAATACGCCGCCGCGCGCTGAGACGCGATGAACGGATTTTAAGGCGGACGCCCGATGCGGACCTATTCGGTCAAGGAGCTGTTCTACACCTTGCAGGGCGAAGGCGCGCAGGCCGGACGCGCCGCTGTGTTCCTGCGCTTTGCCGGCTGTAATCTCTGGTCAGGGCTTGAGGCTGATCGCGCAAGCGCGGTGTGCCGCTTCTGCGACACCGATTTTGTCGGCGTTGATGGACAGGGCGGGGGCAAGTTTGCCAGCGCAGACACTCTCGCTGAGAGCGCATCGGCGCTGTGGCCTGCGGGCGACGAGGAACGGAAATTCATTGTACTGACCGGCGGCGAGCCGATGCTGCAAATTGACGGCGCGCTGATCGAGGCGCTGCATCGACGGGGCTTCGAGATTGCGGTTGAGACGAATGGCACGATCGCCGCGCCTGCGGGGCTTGACTGGATCTGCGTCAGTCCGAAAGCCGGCGCGCCGCTCGTCCAGACGTCCGGCGCGGAACTGAAGCTTGTTTATCCACAGGCGAACGCCTTGCCGGAAGCTTTCGCCCACCTTGAATTCCGGCATTTCTTCCTGCAGCCGATGGACGGGCCGGACCGGGCCGCCAACACGCTCGCGGCGATCGATTATTGCCGCGCCCATCCGCGCTGGCGGCTCAGCCTGCAAACGCACAAGATCACCGGGATTCCCTGACAATTTTTTTAGAACGAGGTTGCCCTTCGTGACTCTTCGCTCGCGCGCGATGGGTCCCCGTCCCATCGCCCTCAGGGGGAAGCGATTTGTCTGTTTCTTTCGTGCTGAAGAGCGATGCGCGGCGTCGCGTCGCAAAGGACAAATCGATTTACAACACGCACGTCAGGAATGACCGGGTAAACGCGTAAACTCTCTCAGGCCGCTTCGTTCGGCACGCGGGCGATGAGGAACTGCGCGTCGCGGCAATAGTTCGCGGCGGCGCGGTCGGCTTTCTTCAGCGCCGCGTCAAGCTCGCCGAGGATCGCGTTGATCTCCTCGAAGGTCGCGAAGGCGTCGCGCGGCGGATTGAGGTTTAGCCCCTTTGCTGAAAGATCGAAGCGGGTCGGCGAGATGGAATAATGGGCCTTGCCTCCGAGCTTCACGTCGAACTGGCGCTGCGTGCGGCCCACGAGCGTCGAGGCGCGTTCGTCAACGCCTTCAACGGCGCTCGAAATCGATAACCGGAGATCGTCATAGCTTTCGGCAAGCAACGCCCGGCCGCCCGCGTCTTCCACGTCCTGGGCAGTGAGCGCAACTTCATAGGCCTGCTCGATAATGTCCCGTACGCGGTCGATCGTATAAAGCGCGCCCTCGATGGCGGCGAGCGCCTCGCGAACGGGATCAGCCGACGAGATCGGGGCCTTGGAAGGCCGCGCTTGCGCCTGAGGTTGCGGCGCGCGCGACTGGGCGAAACGCAAGGCGCGGTCGAGGCCAGCCTCGACGTCTATCTGCGGCAGGTGCTCGTCGACGACGTCAGCCGTCTTGAGGCCGAGCCACCCGGCGAGCGGGCTTCGCTTGCCGCGACGCGACTGGCCGTTGTCGTCATGGGACTGATCGAAATTGCTCACGGCGGCCGCTCCCGTATGTGCGGGGCGCGTCGTGATGGCCGGCCCCAGACCTCCAACGCTAGGGCGTGGAGATTTCAGGCCGATTAACCCTCAAGATAAATTCCGACGGGATTGGATGTCCCGATTGGGCCGCCGTCCCGCAATGGGACGGGCAGGGCGGCCCGGGTCAGCGGGTTGGTCAGGAACGCCCGCGCCCGCGCGCGCTGCGCCGTCCCTCCGTCCACCACGCAAGTCCGAGCGCGGCGGCGAGCGCCGCCAGCCAGACGAATGGCGAGGCGAGAGGGGCGTCGCGAACGGCGTCCGTCCGAACCGCGCCGCGCGTGACGACGCCCGCCCAGCGATCGCCAGAGCGAGGCGCGCGCGCGCCGATGCGGCGCAGTTCCGGGGCGGCGCCCGCGTTGCTTCCGCCGGCGCCGGCGCCACGCGCGTTGAAAATCCCGCCCCCGGTCGCCTCTGCCAGCGGCCGGATCGTCGCCGAGGTTGAGACAACGTCCTGAAACTCGCGCGCGGCGGCCGCGCCGATTGCGCCGACCGCGAACAATTCGCCGGAGCGTGCGCGGTAAAGACCGGGCGGCATGTCGGCCAAGCGGGCGGCGAACCTTCCTGGCGCAGTTTCCGCGAGCGTGACCTCGCGCGTTTCGCCAGCGGGGTCCGTCAGGCTGACGGGATCGGTTTCATTGGCGAGCGTGCGACGCTCGATCATCAGGTCGTCGCCAATCGCCGAAAGGCTGAGGAGTTCCTCTTCGAGATCGGGTTCCTTCATCAGCCAGTGGGCGATACGGCGCAGAAGCTCCGCATGCGGCCCGCCGCCATCGAAGCCGCGCGCCCACAGCCAGACGTGATCCGATTGCAGCAGTCCGACGCGCCCCTCGCCAACGCGGTCGAGAATGAGCAGCGCCTCGCCGCCCGGTCCCTCCATCAGCTTCTGGCCGGAGCGCTGCGCGACCGGCATGATCCGCAGCCACCGGCCCCAGAAATCCGCATCGGGAAGATCGGCTGTGACGGGGTGGCGCCGCCCCGCCTCCGCGATCAGCGGACGAAAGGCGCCTTCGATCGCGACTCCGGTTGGCATCGCCGGCAGGATGAATGCAAGGTTCCGTCGCGCCGCAAGGCTCAGATAGCCGCTGAACTCGGGGCCGGAGGCGACGAGCACGGCGCCGCCCTGTTTCACATATCGCGCGATATTGTCGAAATGGTAGGCGTTGAGGACGCCGCGATAGGTGTAGCGGTCGAAGATCACGAGGTCGAATTCGCCGAGCTTGTCGATGAAGAGTTCATCTTGCGGAAATTCGATCAGGGCGAGTTCGCGCTCGCTGGCGCGGTCGCTCTGCGCCTTCTCGATCGGCCGCAGAATGGTGAAGTGGACGAGGTCGATTGCCGGATCGGATTTCAGAAGATTGCGCCAGACGCGCTCGCCTGCATGCGGCTCGCCTGAAATGAGAAGCACGCGCAAGCGGTCGCGCACCGCGGCGATCGAAAGCACGGCGATATTGTTGCGCTGGGTCAGTTCGCCGTCGAGCGGGTCAACTTCCAGTTCGATGACGAGACGGCCCGGCCGGGCGAGCAGCGCGTCGAATCCGATCTCGGCGCCAACCGCGACAGTCTCGCGCAGGATCTCATCGCCGTCGACGCGCAAGACAACGACCGCTGTCCGCGCGCCGGAGAGGGCGACGCCGTCGCGACCGACATCGTCGATGCGGAAACTGACCGGCGCCGGATCGCCGACGATGCCGTAGCGCGGACCATTCAGCACGGTGATCTTCCGGTCGATCTCGTCAGCGCGCCCGGTAAGGATCGCATGCATGGGCGCGCCGGCTGGCGCTACGTCCGGCCGGATCGCATCGGCTGACTGGCCGTCGGTGACGACGAAGACGGCGGCAAGCCGCGAGCGGGGAGTATCGGCGAGCGCGCCTTCAATTCCAGCGCCGAGCAGCGTTTCAGTAGCGCCGGCGATCTCGACGCGCCTGACCTCGACGCCGCCCA
>CAZSBU010000209.1:4421-4820 GCA_964605055.1 uncultured Caulobacterales bacterium
GGCGAGCTTTTGTTCAAGGTCGGCGGCTGTATTCGTCGTCGCGACGTCGCGCCCGTCGAGCGACTGGCTGGCGCTGCGGTCGACGACGACGAGGGCGAGATCGTCGAGCGGCGTTTGCTCGGCAGTCCGCATGACGGGGTTGCCAAGGAGGCCAATGAGCGCTGCGAGCGCGGCCATTCGGAAAGCGCCGCTCAAAGGTCGTCGCCAGATGCCAACGAGCGCGACGATGAAGGCGAGCGCGATGAGCGCCATCCCCAAGGGACCGACGAGCAGGTCAGGAGCCAGCGGCTCGAAATGGATGCCCGGGGTCAACGGCCCAGCCTTTGCAACAGCACCGGCGTGTGCACCTGATCGGACTTGTAATTGCCAGTCAGCGCCACCATCGCCATATTGATCCCT
>CAZSBU010000210.1:0-4813 GCA_964605055.1 uncultured Caulobacterales bacterium
TGGCAGACATGGTTTTCCGAGATCGACGATTTCATTCGCGATAATCAGGACAATGACGAACTTATGCCTTATCTCGATGGCCTCGCCTCATCGAAAGCGGATCTTGAGGACGCGACGCAATGGATGGCGGCGAATGCATTGTCGAACTTCGACAATGCGGGCGCGGGGTCGATGGACTACCTTCACATGTTCGGCCTCGTCGCCCTCGCTCATGGGTGGGCGCAAATGGCCAAGGTCGCGATCGAGCGCAAGGCCGCAGGCTCGAAAGATACATTCTTTGCAAACAAGCTCATCACCGGGCGGTATTTCCTTGAGCGGCTCCTTCCCGACACCAAGGCGCATCTCGCCAAGCTCAAGAGCGGCGCGGCGAGCATGATGGCTCTGCCGGCCGAGGCCTTTTAATCGGCGATAGCCGCCTGCTGAATAACAAAACGACCGCCAGCAGCGCTGTTGGCGGTCGTTTTCATTTCAACTGGTTCGCGTCAGGCGAAGGCGACGGCCCCCTGATTGCCGAACGTGGGCAGCAGCGGCAGCGCTGCGTTTAACTCGCCCTCATTAAGTCCAAACCAGCGTCCCAGCGTCGCCGCATATTGTTCGACGGGCGTCGTCGGGATGAGGCGACCATTGCCGGCATCCTGACTGTGGCCGAGATCGTATGGCGCCGGATCGCCGAAAATCCTCCGACCGTTCAGGCCGCCGCCGATGACAAAATGGTGCCCACCCCAACCATGGTCGGTGCCATCGTTATTAATGGTCAGTGTGCGGCCAAAATCGGAAGCGGTGAATAGCGTAACATTCTGCTCAACGCCAAGTTCCTCGGTTGCCTCATAGAATGCCGCAGCGGCATTGGCGAATTCCGCCATGCGGCCCGGCAGCGAGCGCGCCTGGGTCGAGTGGGTGTCGAAGCCGCCAAGGGAGACGATGAACACCTGACGACGCATGCCGAGCGTATCGCGCAGGGCGATTGTTTGGGCGACGGAACGTAATTGCCTGCCAAGCCCCGTGTTGGGAAAGGCTGTCGCCAAGGGCGCTGCCCCGTTCCTCGCTGCGGCAAACTGATCGTTCGCGCCGATCGCGCGCGCGGTTGAAGCAATGATGTCTCGTTCGAAAAAATTCTGCGTGGCGGGCGCTGGTGCGGTGAAGTGTTCCCGCAAGATGGATTGAGCGACGGTTGATCGGGAACCGGACCCGAGCAGACGCGTGTCGTTCAGCTCACGGATGCTTGCAGGGATGCCGCTCGAATCTATCTGATATTGGCGGGCGGTTTCGCCGGACAGGAACACTTCATTGCCGGTCACTGTAATCGCCGTAAAGATCGAATTGGCGTTCGCTTGAGCGCTCAGCATGGCGTCCGCAAACCGGCCGCCCCAGCCATATCGAACGCCTTCGGGCTGAAGCGACATCCACGTTGATTGCTGGTCGTTATGTGAAAAGAGGCGCGCAGGTCGTTGCACAGTACGGGCGCGAAACTGTTCACGGTTGATCGGCGCCAGCAGCGGGCCGACATTGGCGATGATTGAGGCAACGCCGCTCTCGAAGAGGGAGTGAACAGGCTCCATCTCTTGCGCCAGTGCGAAGCGGCGCGTCCCAAACGCGTCAGCGTTCGCCGGCGACAGCGGCAGCAGGCGATTGAGGACTCGGCTGGAGCCGCCATCCTGCGCTGCGTATCCGGCCATTAGCGCCTGACGAATTTCCGCATACCGCGTATAGGACGCCTGATCGAACGGCAGCAAGACGTCGTGGCAATCAAGGCCGCCCTTGAAGAAGACGCATACGAGCGCCTTGTACCCGGACGCGTCAGCGGCGCGCCCAGGGAATGTGAGCAATGTATTGGTCAGCGTTCCGGCGCCGGCGGCGATCGCCATGGCTCCGGCGGATTTCAATACTGATCGGCGGGTTGCGTACATGGCGGCTCTCCCTAACGTTGCACGACGAATTCGGGCGAGGTCGTCGCCAGAACGATCGCATTCTGAACGCGCGTGAGGCGGTCCGCGTCAGCAGAGGCTTCGCGGATCGGAATCTCGTTTATCAGCGCGATGATGCGCGCACGGGTTTCAGCCTTCATTGATCCGTAGGTCAGGATCAGATTGAGCCGGTCGGCCAAGGCTTCCGGCGTCGCGGCAAGGCCAAGCTCGGCTGCATAATTGGGGTCGAAGGTCGTCGTTGGTGCGTTCGAGCCGTTCCTTGGAGCCTGATCGCGAATGTAGCGGCTGATGAAATTCACATAGGCAAGCGCGCTTGTCTCATTGACGATCTGAAGCTCAGGCGCCGTCAAGCCCGCGGCGCCAGTTTCAGTCCCGGGGGCGACGAACCCCGGACGGTAGAAGTTGAACACCGAAGCCGCCCTGTAGGGATGTTGCCCAAGCAAGGTGGGCGACCCTGCATTCTGAAGGTAAGACTGAAACTGCGCCGAGGCTTCGGTGACATTGAACGCCCGCGCCCAATGGGTGAAGCGGATAACCGGCTCGCGCACCTTGCCAAAATCGGCGGCCGTCTGCGCATCGTTGCGCGCCTCGGGGTCGAGAAGAATAGCTGCGATGGTCGCTGTAAGATCGCCGCGCCGGCTCGCGCCAAACGACCGCCCGCCGCTGGCGCGGAAAACGCCATTGGCGTAAGCGGTCGCAACGCGCTCTACATATTCAGGACTTGGATCGCTGGTCACAAACCGTTGGATAAGCTGACGGGCGATGAAGGGCGGATGGTTGGGGTGATTGACGAGGTGGTCCAGCGCGAGGTCGATGCTCGCCTCCGCTGTTGTGTTAGCGGGTATGGTCAAGCCCAGAAACGTTTTCTCACCGGTCTCGTGGAAGTTCGCAAAAACCTGAAGCGGCGAATACATGGCGTCTGCCGCCGCGCCATTACGAAAACCTGTCCCCTTCAGGCCAAGGCCGGTGAACACGCGAGCGAGCCCTTGCACATCATCGTTCGTGTAGGTTTCGACTTCGCGACCGTTGACGAGGCGCGGCTCGCCGTTTGGCTGCAGATCGACAAGCCCGATCGTGAAGAGCTGCATGATTTCGCGGGCGTAGTTTTCATCCGGCGATCGCCCGGCGGAAGGGTTCGCCTTCTCGTTCCGCAAATAGGTAAGCCATGTGGCCATTGCTGGCGAATAGGTCACCTCTTCCAGAACGTCACGATAATTGCCGAGGGCTCCGCGCGTAAGAATGTCCATATAGTAAGCCATGGCGAGCGGCTGTCCTGAAAGGTCAGACCCGGCGCCGTCCGCAACGACCAATATCTGCGATAGAGCAAAAGCCATCCGTTGTCGGAGCTGATCCTCGCCGAGGATCATCGCCGCCCAGAGCGAGTTGGACGCGGCGTTATCCGAGGGGCGTTCGCCGGCCGGCGCGCTGGCGATCACCGCATTCAAGTGGAGGGTCGGCGGAGCGTTTACTTGATCTTCCAGCCAACGTGCGTAGCTCGAGTTTGTCAGCGACTGAATTTCGGCTTCGGTCGGCCCAAACGTCGCCTGAGTGAGCATCCGCGCGGAGGCCGTCGCGCTCGGCGGCGCCTGAAGGATTGCTTCTTCTTCCGACACTTCCGCGCAAGCGGCGAGCGCCAACGCCGCGCCGCATGCCAAAAAAAACGCGCGGCTTGTGCGATTCTTGCTGGCGGGGCTGCTGCAGCGATGTCGCGGTCCTGATGTCTGACGCATGATCGGTCCCTCCCACACACTCGTGCGGGCGATCTGCAGACCCCCGCGAGCGTTCGCATGCTGGTGAGAAAGAACGGAGAAACCGTGAATTCGGTTAGTTTAAAGTATCGAAAATTTAGCGATGGACGGCCACGCGCCCTCGCTTTCGCGCAGCAACGCTCCCGTGAAAGGAGATGCGTTTATATTAAATCCTCCAAACGCGGCGTAAGTGGATAAATTTTCACGCATCCACCCACGCAACCGCGTTCGCTGAGGCAGGATTCAAATCGATACAAAATTTCCGCTCTTAGCGGCCGTCGTCACCCTGCAGCGCGCCGGCCGCAGGATCGATCCCAAGGACTGACGCAACAAAGGGGCAGTCCGCTACGACTTTGCGACCTGCGGATCGCGCGTCGCTGGCGGCTTTCGCAATTAGCGCCTTTCCAATGCCTGCGCGCCGCGCCGCAATCGGAACAAATGTTCCCTTGATGACAATGCGCGCATCGCCGCCGCCGGCGTCTTCCACCAAATAGGTAAGCTCCGCCTCGCCAGCGGACGTCACTGCCCAATAGCGGCCGCGCCCCGATCGTTCATTATAAGATATATCTGGCAGAGCTTTTCTTCCGCCGGATTTTCCGCCAGCGGATTTCGCATGACGCGCCGGCGTTTCTTCAGAGATCGCGCGCGCGTTAACGTCGCGCGATTGGTTTTCGGACGCTTGAACTTCGGACCCTGTAATTCCTGATGCGGCGCCGGCGGGCGCGACAAATTTCTCATTCAAATGAGACGGGTACTGAATTGTCATTAGCTAACTCCACTATCGAACGCGAGCAGCCACCCCACGATCAAGTTTGCCTCTTTCTCGATGCATTTCAAGTCACATTCCCATGACACTCTTACGCGCCATCCGAGCGCTTCGAGCGCCGCCCGATTGGCTTTGTCGCGCGCTGCGTTGCGGCAAATTTTGTCCGTCCAATAGGCGACGTTGGTGCGCGGCGTACGCGCGCCGCGTGAGCAGTCGTGCCCATGCCAGAAACATCCGTGCACAAACACGACGGCGCGTCGCCTCGGAAACACGATGTCCGGCTTTCCGGGCAGTCCGGCGACGCAAACCCGATAACGAAATCCGCGGCGATGCAGCGCCCGGCGCAACGCAAGTTCCGGGCCCGTATTTGCCGA
>CAZSBU010000211.1:0-4804 GCA_964605055.1 uncultured Caulobacterales bacterium
CAAGGGCCGCGGCGTGCCCGCTAACCGCATCCTCGCCACCGCGTCGGGTTCGGATAGTCCAATTGTCGCCGGCGCATCAGCCGCGGCTCTGGCGCAGAACCGCCGCATCGAGTTCAAGCTGACGGAGCGATAGGTTACCCACCGAACACGACCTCATGCATCAGGCGGCCCGGCATGAAGGCGAACCCACCGGCAATCACGAGTCCACCGATGAATACGCTGATAAAGGGCCAAGCGTGCCGCTTTAGCAAGGGCCCGCCGCGCAGGAGAATCTGGACGCCCGATATGATTCCGAAAATCGTCACGATCGTGAAGATGTGGATAAACGAATACCGAGCCCAGAACGGCTCGCCGGGCTCAGTCTCGCGATAGATGAAGATCGACGTGCCAGCGACGATCGTCATGATCCCAATCCAGACAACGCCCAGCGAACGATGCGGTAGCGTGCCTTTAGGGGCGACGATCTGGATCAGTCCCAGAAAAAAACCAGCCATGGCGGCAAATGCGTGGACCTGCACAACCCACGATGCCTCTAGCAGTGGCGTGAAATTCATACCGTCTCCCCACAGACGATGTGCAGCCACCGGGCCGCGTTTGCTCTCCGATAAAGAGCCTATCAGTCAGGAATTTTCTTGCAACCGCCGACGCGGTCAGTCTCGACGGCGCCGTGAAAAGGCGAGGAACACGCCGACAAGTGCGCCGGCGAGGCCGAACCAGGTCAGGGCGTATTCCATGTGGCGGTTGGGAAATTCGAGCCGGGTGACGCCGCCGCGCGGCAGGGGCGCGGGGTTTTCCCGTCCGAAGCTGTCAATGTACCATTCCGGCGCGGCGAGCCCGTCGCTCGCCGCGAAGCGCGCGGGGTCCCGCACCTGCCACAATCCGTCAGCGCCCTGTACAGTGCTGCGGAACATCGCCTCGAACCCGCGCGGACGCTCCGGCGAGCGGAAGAGGCCGACGATTTCTGTTGACCCCTCGACGGCGGCATCGTTTCGCGACGCCGCCTCACGCGCGCGCTGCGGCGCAAACCCGCGATTGACGTACACGAACGTATCGGGCGCGCCTTCGGGTTCGACCGGCGTGAAAACGTAGACGCCGGCCGCTCCCTCATAGGAACCGAAGACGAGAGCCTCGCGATCGTGGCGGAAGGCGCCGCGCAGGCTGACGGGCGTGTAGTCGACGTTCTCGCCTGCGGCGGCGCGGGCGGCGGCGATCTCAAACGGAATCGGTTCGGCGGCGATGCGCGCCTCGACGTCCGCTAGGAGGTCGCGCTTCCATTCGCGCCGCTGCAGCTGCCAGGTACCCAGACCGATGAGGATGGCGAGCGCCATCAGAAAGGCAAGTGACAGCACAGGTTGGAAACGCCATGTCACAACCGGCCCTCCCCGTTCCTGTTGGGCCCGTCGTCGGCCTCGTTCAGGCGCCCTTCAGCCGCTTTGTTGCGAAATTGCAGGGCGATCAGGGTCGCCTTGAACGGGCGCAGGAGAGCGAGCGTCAGGAACACCGCGAGGGCGCTGGACGCGCCAAGCGCCAGCCAGACCGGGGCAAAGAGCATGAAACGCAAGATAAAGACTGCGGCGACGGCAATGAAACCAACGATGAACATGACGAACACGGCGGGACCGTCGCCAGCATCAGCCTTGGCGTAGTCGAGTTCGCATACGGCGCAACGATCCGTCAGTCCAAGGAACGTTCCAAACAGCTCGCCCTGTCCGCAGCGCGGACATTTCCCGGCCAGACCGACCCGGTAAGGCGAGACCGGCGGATAGTACGTCATGACCGCCGTTCGCTTTCTCGTCGTTAGCCTAGAAGCCCCTGATTGCCGAGCACGTAGATGAACGCGAACAGTAACAACCAGACGACGTCGACAAAGTGCCAGTACCACGCCGCCGCCTCGAAGCCGAAATGGCGTTCGGACGTGAAATGCCCGGCGCGCGCTCGGAACAGGCAAACGGCAAGGAAAACGGTGCCGATGATGACATGAAGGCCGTGGAATCCGGTCGCCATGAAGAAGGCGGCCCCGTAGATGCCCCCACCCGAAAACTGGAACATTCCGTATTCTATGGCCTCATAATATTCGACCGCTTGAAGGCAGCTAAACACAACGCCGAGGATGATCGTCAGGGTAAGTCCCTGCACAAGGCCCTTTTGGTCGTTGTGCTGAACGGCGTGGTGGGCCCAGGTGACGGTCGTGCCGGACAGAAGAAGAATAAGCGTGTTCAGGAGTGGCAGCCCCCACGCGTCGAGCGGCTCGACGCCAACGGGCGGCCATTGGCCGCCGGTCGCGTGAACGCGGCCGTCATTGCCGTAAAAGGCCGGATCGCCATTGCTGTTCAGCATCTGAGCGCCGTCTGCCAGAATGACCGGATCGCCGGCGCCGGGAAATAGCGCCGCTCCAAAGAACGCCCAGAACCACGCCGCGAAGAACATCACCTCGGAGCCGATGAAAAGCACCATTCCATAACGCAGGCCAAGACGCACAACGGTCGAGGTGTTCTCGCCCTTCAGGCTTTCCTGAATGACGTCGCGCCACCATCCCGCCATCGTCGTGACGATGCCGGCGAGCCCCAGAAAGAACAGCCAGTTCCCCTTCAGGGCGAACGACGGCGTGCCGTCCGGCCGCAAGGCGCCGAGCACAAGGCCGGCTTCATTGGGTCCCGAGCGCATCCACACGACCGCGCCGATCATCATGATCGCAGCCGCCACCGAGCCGACGAACGGCCACGGCGATGGATTGACGAGATGGTATTGGTGTTTGACTTCGGACCCAGCCATGGGAATGCCTCGCGATCGAATTACTGCGCCCGTCTATAAGCGCGGATGCGTTATGTTTCCAAGTCCTTCAGCGGGCGAGCGGCGCCGCTGTTCGGCGGCCATCGACACGGTCAGCTCTCATAGGGGAAAAACGTGTAGCTCAGCGTGATGGTCTCGACGTCGTCCAGATTGCGGTCGTCCGCCAGCGACGGATCCACAAAATAGGTCACGGGCATCTCGATCTTCTCGCCCGGCTGGAGAACCTGCTCGGTGAAGCAGAAACATTCGATCTTGGCGAAAAACGCGCCAGCTTTTGCCGGCTGAACGTTAAAGGTCGCCATGCCTTTGACCGGTACGGAGGAAAGATTCTCGGCCACGTAGAATGCGAGTCCCGTCTCGCCGATGCGCAGCGTCTGTGAGACCTGCTGAGGCTTGAAGCGCCAGTCGAGACCACGCCCGACGCTCGAATCGAATCGCACGGTAATCTGCCTCGCGAGAACGCGCTGCGCGTCCGGCGCGATTTCGGCCCGCTGCGTCGTGCCGCCCCAACCGGTGATCTGACAAAAAGCGCGATAAAGCGGCACCGCTGCGAACGACAGACCTATCATGCCAACAACAACGCAAGCGACGATCAGCGCCGTGCGGCGATTACGGTCGATGAGCGGTTGGGCGATATGTGTCATTGGACGAGATATTCCTCGGCGTCGGCGCTTTAAAAGGTGCGGTTGGCGAGCGACCCGCCGATCCGCAGTATCGTGACGAAGTAGACAAGGATGATGAACGCCGCGAGGGACACAGCTAGCGCGAGGTTGCGCTGGCGGCGACGGCGGGCGACATCAGGCGCGCGCGGCGCAGATTGGGCGGCGTCGTCGGGCTTGGGAGGATTTGGCGCGCCGTCAGCCATTTCCAAACGCCCCCATTCCTATTTGAGCGACGTCTTCAATCAGAATGATGGCGAATAGCGCAAACAAATAAAGTATGGAAAACCGGAACAGCGCCTTCGGAGCATTTTTATCCGTCATCGGAGCGACGCGCACGCGCCAGGCAAGACGCATGAACTGAACGCCGAGCGCTAAACTGACGAGCAGATAGGCGAGCCCTGCCATACCGACCGCGAAAGGCGCAAACCCCGCCATAACGAGCAACGCGGAATAAACCACGATCTGATTGCGCGTCGACGCCTCGCCCGCAACGTTCGGCATCATCGGCACGCCGGCGCGGGCATAATCACCCTCGCGGAACAGGGCGAGCGCCCAGAAATGCGGCGGGGTCCACAAGAAGATGATAACGAAGAGGACCCAAGCCTCGATCGGCGCAGCGCCCGAGATCGCCGCCCAGGCGACGACCGGGGGGAGCGCGCCTGCCGCCCCGCCAATGACGATGTTCTGCGGCGTCGTGCGCTTCAACCACATCGAATAGATAGCCACGTAGAAAAAGATCGTGAATGCGAGCAGTCCAGCGGCGACGTAGTTCGAAGATAGCGCAAGCAACGCAACCGATAACGCGCTGAGGGCACCGCCGAGGCCCGCCGCCTCCGCCGGCGGCACGGCGCCGCGCGGCACGGGCCGCCAGCTCGTGCGCGCCATCACCGCATCGATGTCGGCGTCGAACCACATGTTGAGCGCGCCGGAGGCGCCAGCGCCGATGGCGATCGCTAGCAGAGAAATAGCGGCCAGCGCGAGGTTCACCGGATCGGAAGACGCGACGCCCGCCGCCACCATGCCAACGAGCGCGGTGAATATCGACAACGACATCACGCGCGGTTTGAGCAACGCTAAATAATCGCTTGCGCCGCCAAGCTCGTAAGAGTTGGTCGGCGCAGGCGAAATAATTTGCGGCGCGGCGTCGTTCATCACGCGCTTATCGCGCATTCGACCAGCCGAGGGAATAGTCGCGTTCGACGCACCGACGCGCGCTTACGTCAGTCGGCGGGTTAGCCGCGGTTGAGCACCGACTTAAGGCCAAAAATGACGAAAATCAGGACCATGAACGCGAGGAAATAGGCGAGCAGCGTGCCGGCCTGCAGGTTCATCAACTGACCCCAGCTTGCCTC
>CAZSBU010000212.1:0-4744 GCA_964605055.1 uncultured Caulobacterales bacterium
CTGGAAAGAGCGTCTGCGCGCGGCGGTGTTTTCGGGGCTGACAGCCGAGGCGGCGGTCGAGCAGGTACAGGCCGAAAACCGCACGCGCATGGCGCAGGCCAAAGATCCCTATCTGCGCGAGCGGATGCACGATCTTGACGATCTCGCCTGGAGGCTGCTGCGCCATTTGAGCGGCGACGGCGAGATGAACGGACGCGCCATTCCCGAGGAAGCCATCGTCATTGCACGGATGATGGGACCGGCGGATCTGCTCGAATACGACCGAGAGCGCCTGAAAGGCCTGGTCCTAGCTGAAGCGTCAGAAACATCGCACGTCGCGATCGTCGCCCGCGCTCTGGGCGTGCCGCTCGTTGCGGGCGTCGACAATGCGCTTGCGATCGCCGAAGAGGGCGACGCCATCGTCATCGACGGCGAAACCGGCGCTGTCCACATCCGGCCCAAGCCCGAAATAGTGGCAAGCTATGCCGAGAAACGCGCGCTCCTGTCCGAAGAGCAGGCCGCGCTTTTGAAGGAAAGCTTGCTGCCGTCAGTGACGCGCGACGGCGTGCCGGTAGAAATATTGATGAACGCCGGTATAGCGCTCGACATGGCGCATCTCGGTCGCACAGGCGCGGCGGGCGTCGGGCTCTTTCGCACCGAATTGCAGTTCCTCATCGGCGCACAGCTTCCGCGCGTCGCCGCGCAGGAACGACTTTACCGGGAAATCTTTGCGCTGGCGGGAGACCGTCCGGTGGTGTTCCGCACAGCCGATCTCGGAGGCGACAAGTCGGCGGGCTATATGCAACGCCGGGCAGAGGCGAATCCGGCGATGGGCTGGCGGGGCTTGCGTATGGCGATCGAACGTCCCGGCCTGTTGCGCGCCCAGTTGCGGGCGCTGCTCGCGGCGGGCGCGGGTCGCCATCTTCGCCTGCTGTTCCCCATGGTTACGCTCGCGTCCGAAATGGACGTCGCGCGCGGGCTGCTTGACCGCGAGGTAGATTTCCGCCGCCGACGCGGACACGAATTGCCGGCGAGGATCGACGTAGGCGCGATGGTCGAGACGACGGCGGCGGCCTGGCGCTTGCAAGAAATCGCGGCCAAGGTCGACTTTCTTTCCGTGGGCGGAAACGACCTCGCGCAATTCTATTTCGCCGCCGATCGCGAATCCGAGATGACCCAACGGCGCTATGACCCGCTCGACGCCGGTTTTCTCGCCTTTCTCGGCATGATCGTGAAAAAGGCGAACGCCAGCGGCAAACCTCTATCTTTCTGCGGCGAGCACGCCGCCGATCCGCTTGTCGCCGCAGCGCTCATCGGCGTTGGCGTGCGCCGGATTTCCATCTCCGCTTCTGCCGTCGGCGGCTTGCGCCGGCTCGTGCGCTCGGTCGACGCGGCGGCGCTTGCCGAATGGTTTTCCGCGCGAATCGAAACCTCGTCAGGCAGCTTGCGAGCGGAAATCGCCGCCATGTTGCGTGCGCAAGGCGCGGCTGTTGGTTAACAATTCATTAGAACATGGCCCGATAGATGCTGTCGTTCCGAAGCTTGTCGCGTGAAAGCGGACCCTTCGTTCGATAAAATTCATGCGTTGAGCAAAAGGAACTTTTGTTTTTTGCAGCCCGCATAGGCTATGGTCTTGAACAAAGCGGCGTTGCGTTGAGGGCGGTGTCACAGTGTCGGCGAACGGAGCGGCAACGAACGGATCGGCCGAAATCTACGAGCTTGGCGACGCCCGTGCGCGCCGTCGCGCCACGGAGATCGATCCGGCGAACTTTCTTGCGGTCGGACCTTATCTCGAAGCCGTCCGCGAAGCGGCGAGCATCTCCGTTGCCGCCATGTCGGAGCGCACGCACATCCGGGTCTCCTATATCGAGGCGATTGAACGGATGGACGTCGCAGCGTTGCCCTCAAAGGCCTTCGCAACCGGCTTCGTTCGCGTTTACGCGGATGCGCTTGGCCTGAACGGCGAGGCGATCGCCGCCCGCTTCAAGAGCGAAGCCGGCTGGGCTGGCGTCGACGCCGGACGCGGCGACCGCCGTGGCGACGGAGCAGGGCGCGGCGCCGCCGCTGGCGCGTCCGCCGACCGGGAGCCGCGCGGAGGCTATCTCTCGTTCGTCAGCCTCGTCGCCATTCTTTTCTTTATTTTGTGGTGCGCCTTTCAGGTGACCCGTCCGCGGGAGGAAGGAACGCCCTTCCGCCTCGACGGCTTCCCGCCTGCGCCCGAGCCGGCCGCCGGCCAGGCGACGCTCGAACCCACCGCCAGCCGCGCCCTTGGGGCTGGAGCCGACGCAACGCCCGCAGCGCCCGGCTCCGTCATTGAGGCAATCATCGTCGAGCGGTCGCAGCCAGTATACCCGCCGGCCTGCGAGGCGACCGCTGCGTCGATCGAGACCGTCACTGTCGCGTTTACCGTTTCGGCCGCCGGGACGGTTGTGAGCGAACGGGTAGCGGCCTCGTCAAATCCGTGTTTCGAGCGCGCGGCCTTAAACGCCCTCCGACGCTGGCGGTTTGAGCCGCGCCAGGTCGACGGCGCGCCGCGTCCGGCCCACGACCAGACGGCGACGCTGCGGTTCGATCGCCCGTCTTGAAGCGGGTTGCGGGTCCGCGCATAGGGCCTTGCTGACAGCGCGGTGCGGCCAGCCTATTCTGTCAGAGGCTTGGCTGCGGTTTGGCCGGGGGCTTGACTTCCCTACGCGTGCGGCAATCTTGGCCGCAGTTTCAGAGATGTGCGGGTCAGGCTAAGACCCGACGCTCAGGTGCCGGCGCTGAAAAAGGATCTCGTATTCATGTCTCTACGCCCTTGGCGCGATATCGCGCGACGCAAATCCCGCCAGATCATGGTCGGCAAGGTGCCCGTAGGCGGCGATGCGCCGATCGCGGTGCAGTCGATGACAAACGCGCTCACATCCGACGCGCAGGCGACCATCCGGCAGGTGAACGAGATCGCCGAAGCGGGCGCAGACATCGTTCGGGTGTCGTGCCCGGACGTTGAATCGACGGCGGCGCTGAAAACCATCGTCAAGAACGTCCCCGTGCCGATCGTCGCCGATATCCACTTCCACTATAAACGCGGGATCGAGTCGGCGATTGCGGGCGCTGCCTGCCTGCGCATCAATCCGGGCAACATTGGTTCGGCGGAGCGGGTCAAGGAAGTGATCAAGGCGGCCAAGGACCACGGCTGCTCAATGCGGATCGGCGTCAACGGCGGCAGCCTTGAAAAACACCTCCTCGAAAAATACGGCGAGCCCTGTCCCGAGGCGATGGTCGAAAGCGCGCTCGATCATGCGCGCATTCTTCAGGACAATGACTTTCACGAGTTCAAGATTTCCGTGAAAGCGTCGGACGTATTCCTCACGGTCGCCGCCTATCAGATGCTTGCCGACTCTATCGATTGTCCGTTGCACCTCGGCGTCACGGAAGCAGGCGGCCTCCGTATCGGCTCAGTGAAAACCGCAATCGGCATGGGGTCTTTGCTGTGGGCCGGCATTGGCGACACCATTCGCGTGTCGCTGTCGGCGGACCCGGTCGAAGAGGTCAAGGTCGGCTTCGACATCCTCAAGTCGCTGGGGCTGCGCCATCGCGGCGTCAACGTCATCTCGTGCCCGTCCTGTGCGCGGCAGGGCTTTAATGTGATCGACACCGTCGAAAAGCTCGAAAAGCGCCTCGCGCACGTGACGACGCCGCTCTCGCTGTCGGTCATCGGCTGCGTCGTCAATGGGCCCGGCGAAGCCCGCGAAACCGATCTTGGTTTCACCGGCGGCGGCGCCGGAAAGGATCACGGGCAGGTCTATATCGACGGCGAGCCGCATCACCGCCTCGACAATGATCAGCTGCTCGACCACCTCGTCGAACTCGTCGAGAAAAAAGCCGCCGAGATCAAAGCGAAGGAAGAGGCGGAGTCCGTCGCGGCGGAGTAGAAACGCGTACGGAATATAAAGGCGCGCGGGCAAGTCTCGCGCGCCTTTTCTTATCCGGTTCGTTAAAGAGACCATTGCAGAAAGCTAGAAATTGATTCCCCACGAAAAACTCGCTGCGCTGATCGCCAAGTTTGAAAAAATCGAGGCGTCGATGTCGGCCGCCTCGAAGAGCGAAGAGATCGTGCGCCTCTCGAAGGAGCACCGCGAACTGTCGGGCGTTGTCGAGAAGGCCCGCGAGCTCGCCTCGATCAGGCAGCAGCTCCTCGAACTGGAAGATCTCGCCAAAGGGCCCGACGCCGATATGGCGACGATGGCGAAGGACGAATTGCAGGAGCTGAAAGAAAAGGCTCCGCAAATCGAATATGAAATTCAGGTGATGCTGCTGCCGAAGGACAAGGCGGATGATTCATCCGTCATCCTTGAGGTGCGCGCCGGGACGGGCGGCGACGAAGCGGGCCTCTTCGCGGGCGATCTGTTCCGCATGTATCAACGCTACGCCTCGCTGCAAGGATGGCGCGTCGAAATATTGTCCGCATCCGATGCAGAGATGGGCGGCTACAAGGAAGTGCAGGCGAGCATTTCCGGCGATGGCGTTTTTGCGCGGATGAAATTCGAGTCCGGCGTGCACCGCGTCCAGCGCGTGCCGGCGACGGAAACGCAAGGGCGCGTGCATACGTCTGCGGCGACTGTCGCCGTTCTTCCGGAGCCGGAGGAAGTCGATATCGAGATCAGGGAGCAGGACTTGCGGATCGACGTATTCCGCGCCTCCGGCCCGGGCGGCCAGTCGGTCAACACGACCGACTCGGCGGTGCGCATCACCCACATCCCGACCGGAGTCGTCGTCAGCCAGC
>CAZSBU010000213.1:0-4713 GCA_964605055.1 uncultured Caulobacterales bacterium
GTGCGGCTGCAGTAATTCGAGGCGACGGCGGGACAGAAGATGAAACGTCGCTGGCGTATGCGGGCAGTTTACTGAAATGATGTCCATCCGCGCCAGCATCTGGTCGAGGCTATCCCAATAAGTCGCCTCTAATTCTTCGGCGATATGCGGGTTGATGGGACGGCGGTTGTGATAATGAATCGAGAGCCCGAAAGCGCGCGCGCGCCGAGCGATCGCTTCGCCGACGCGGCCTAATCCAATGATCCCAAGTTTCTTGCCGCGAACGCGCCGCCCAAGCATCCAGGTCGGCGACCAGCCCGTGAAGCCTCCACCCTCCAAGGCTCTCACGCCTTCGACGAGACGGCGTGGCACCGCTACGATTAACGCCATCGCCATATCAGCGGCGTCTTCTGCGAGTACGGAGGGCGTATTGGTGACGGTCACGCCATGGGCGTTTGCCGCTGCAACGTCGATGTGATCGATGCCAGCGCCAAAATTTGCGACCAGACTCAAATGGCCGTCCGTTGCGGCGAAAAATGCTGCATCGAGATGATCACCCAAAGTAGATGCGATCACAGCGTGGCGCTGCGCGAGCTCGATGAGCGCGTTGCGGTCAAGCGGTGCGTCGTTTTGGCTGAGCGTAACGTCGAATAGCGCTTGAAGCCGCTTCTCCACCATTTCTGGCAGCCGACGGGTAACCGCAACTTTTAGTCGATCCACCGCCATCCGGGCCCCGCTAGTGGCGACGCGTAGAGGCTTAACGCTTCCTTAACCACGGTAGCCGCAGTCAGATACGTCATCTCCGGCGTGCGCAAGCCCTCCCGGTTTAGCGTCTGGCGGCCAATCGTCAAATGGGGAAATTGACGGTGTCCTCAACTTTGCGCATCGCTTTCAACTTTCTCACCCTCGCCGCATTCACGGTGACCGACAACAATGCTGCGTATGCGAACAACAGCCAACCCGCTCAGCAGATCGAAACCTCACGGCCGGACAGCGCATCGCCAAAAGTTGCGGTGCGGTATGACACGCCATCAACCTTTCCAGTACCGCGCTTCGTCAGCCTCAAGTCGAACGAGGTTAATTGCCGCATCGGCCCGAGCCTGCAGCACCCGACGCGGTTTGTGTTTAAACACGCCGGCGCGCCTTTACTTGTCATCGCCGAAAGCGTCGACAATTGGCGCAAGGTTCGCGACATTGATGGCGACACCTGCTGGGTCTTCGCAAAAACGGTTCGAGCCCAAACTCATCTGATTTCGCTTGAGGCGACCGACATTTACGCCAAGCCCTCAAGCGACAGCGAGGTCCGGGCCCATATTCAGCCTCGCGCGCTTGTGAAGCTTGTTCGGATCACCGACGGCTGGGCGTTCGTCGAAGCGGATGGCGTTCGCGGCTGGGGCCTGGCGCCGCGCTTCTGGGGCGTCGATGCTGTTGCCGCTGCGACGACAGGCGCCTCGGTTGATTGACCACCCGCCGTTGGCGCATTACCAAAACCGCATCGGCCCTTTCGCGGCCCTTTCGCACTTCTACGAAAGCTTTGGTGAATGGTGGCGACAAGCGAGACCGGCAAGCGCAGCTATACGCGCGAAGAACTTGTTCAATGCGGATATCAGGGACTAAGGGGCCCAGGGTCGGCGCAGTTGCCCGTGCCGCCCATGCTCATGTTCGATCGAGTGATTGAAATCAATAATGACGCCGGCCCGAATAAGCGCGGGCAGGTAATCGCACAACTCGATATCGATCCGAAATTGTGGTTTTTCGATTGCCATTTTCCAGGCGACCCAGTGATGCCGGGCTGCCTCGGGCTCGATGCTTTGTGGCAGCTCGTGGGGTTTTTCCTCACTTGGTCGGGGTTGCCCGGAAAAGGTCGTGCGCTTGGCGCCGGCGAGGTCAAATTTTCGGGCATGGTATTGCCTACGACGAAACTTGTTCAATATGAATTGGACGTCCGGCGCGTAATCAACCGCGGGCTCATTCTCGGCGTTGCCGACGGGCGTTTGATCGCCGACGGCAAGCCTATCTATCTGGCGCGCGACCTAAGAGTGGGGCTGTTCTCAGAGGAACAGTTGCGTTCGGGCGCCGTTTGATCGGAATAACGTAAGAGGCTTGGCTATGCGGCGCGTTGCGATAACCGGCATCGGGATCGTCTCTTCGATTGGCGCCAACGTCGCCGAAGCGGCCCGATCGCTTCGTGAGGCGCGCTCAGGTATTTCCTTCAGCGCATCCTTTGCTGAACATGGATTCCGCTGTCGGGTCGCCGCCCGCCCGTCTGTCGATGTCGAGATTGCGCTCGATCGAAAGACCCGCCGCTTTATGGGAGAGGGCGCAGCGTGGAACTATATCGCTTTGAAAGAAGCCTTGGCTGACGCCCGCCTGGCAAAAGAAGAGATCAGTCATCCACGCACAGGCATAATCATGGGCTCCGGCGGGCCGTCGACTGCGACGATTGTGGAGGCGGCCGATAAAAACCGCGAAGCCGGCAATACGCGAAAGATCCTGCCGACCTTCGTACCCAAAGCCATGTCGTCAACGAATTCGGCGACGCTTGCCGTTCCTTTCAAGGTGCTTGGCGTCAACTATTCAATCTCATCAGCGTGCGCAACGTCAGTGCACTGTATTGGCGCCGCCGCAGAGCAGATTCAGTGGGGAAAGCAGGATGTTATTCTTGCCGGCGGCGGGGAGGATCTTGACTGGACCCTTGCGAATATGTTCGACGCGATGGGGGCCATGTCAACAAAGTTCAACGATCGACCCGCAGTTGCAAGCCGCGCTTACGACCTTGATCGCGATGGGTTTGTCATCGCAGGCGGCGCAGGCGTCGTTGTTCTCGAGGAAATGGAGCGGGCGAAAGCTCGCGGGGCAACCATATACGGCGAGATTGTCGGGTATGCCGCCAATTCTGACGGCTACGACATGGTGCAACCCTCGGGCGAGGGCGCCGAGCGTTGCATGCGTTTGGCCCTCGAAACCGTCAGCCAGCAGGTCGACTATATCAACACGCATGGTACGTCGACGCCAATCGGCGACAGTCGAGAGACTGCCGCGATCAAAGCGGTCTTCGGCAGAGAAATTCCGCCATTCAGTTCGACCAAATCCTTGACTGGGCACTCGCTCGGCGCAACAGGCGTTCAGGAGTTGATCTATTCGCTGATCATGATGCGCGATCGCTTTCTTGTTGAAAGTGCGCACATTGAAAACCTAGACCCAGAATTTGAGGGATTGCCGATTATCCGAGAGCGGATCGACAACGCGACGATTGATTGTTTTCTGACCAACTCTTTTGGTTTTGGCGGAACTAACGGTTGCCTAGTTGTCGCGCGCTGCGACTGATAGCATGAATCCGCCCGACGCGACGTCGACCTTTATCGCAGCCTCCATTGTCGCAACGGCTGGCCTATGGTGGTTCCGTTTCACATTGAAGGCGGCGCAGACATGGCCCCGCGCGACCAGATGGGGCGTTTACGCTTTGATCTGGCTTGCTTACTTCATTGCTATGATATTGTTGATTGGGCAGACCACGCTCCGAAACGCGTGAGACGCAATCGGAAGATGGGGACAAGGACACAACATGAGCGCCGAGACGAAATTTCCCGCCGGAGAATTGATGCGCGGCAAACGCGGACTCGTGATGGGAGTGGCGAATAAAAACTCCATCGCCTGGATGATCGCGCAACAGTTGAGCGCCCAGGGCGCCGAAATTGCGTTTACCTACGTCAATGAGGCGATGGAGCGCCGGGTCCGTCCGCTTGCCGAAAGCGTTGGCGCAAAACTGGTCCTCGAGTGCGACGTCACGAGCGACGCTTCGATGGATCAAGCTTTCGCGAAGGTAGCTGCTGCATGGGACCAGATTGACTTTCTCGTCCACGCCATCGCTTTCACGGACAAGACCGCACTTGATGGCTCATTCGTCGAAAATACGACCCGTCAAATCTTCAAGGACACGATGGATGTTTCGGCGTTCTCGTTTGTTGACGCCGCGCGCCGCGCCGCAGCGATGATGCCTTCCGGCGGATCAATGATCACGCTTACCTACCTCGGAAGCGAGCGCACCATCCCCAACTATAACGTGATGGGCGTAGCCAAGGCTGCGCTCGAGGCGTCGACCCGCTATATCGCACGCGATCTCGGTCCTGCCGGCATTCGGGTGAATGCGATCTCCGCAGGTCCGATCAAAACGCTTGCCGCCGCTGGAATTTCCTCAGGCAGGCACATGTTCTCGTTTAACAGGCAAGCAAGTCCTCTGCGCGACGACACCGACCCCAGGGGGGTGGCCGGAGCAGCGCTCTACCTTTTGTCCGATCTCGGCGCATCGTGCACAGGTGAAACCCTGCACGTAGACGCGGGCTTTCACATTGTCGGCATGCCAGACGAGGCCGCATTAGTAGAAATGGCTGACAAACGCGCCAGCTGACGCCGTTTGCGAAGCGCAGCCGTTACGCCCCCTTTTTTGTTGCTACCCAACGGCTAACTTTGGCCTCCAGCACCGGTATCGGCATCGCCCCATCGAGCAACACGACATCATGAAATTCTCGTATGTCAAAGTCCGGACCTAACGCCAATTCAGCCTCAGCGCGCATGCGTTCTATGGCGATCATTCCCAGTTTATAAGAACACGCCTGCCCGGGAATGACAGCATAGCGCTCCACTTCGCGGGTCATCGCCGTTCGAGACTCGCCCGTCGTCGCCACCATGTAATCGATGGCTTGCTCGCGGCTCCAGCGCTTGGCGTGCAACCCC
>CAZSBU010000214.1:0-1631 GCA_964605055.1 uncultured Caulobacterales bacterium
AAGGTCAAGCCGGGCCGGATCATGTTCGAGATCGACGGCGTGACCGATGAAGTCGCTCGTGAAGCGCTGACGCTGGGGGCTGCGAAGCTCCCGATCCGTACGCGCATCGTCAAGCGCATCGGCGAATAGGAGACAGGGCCATGAAAGCGGGCGAAGTGCGCGACATGACCGAAGACCAGCTGCGGGACAAGCTCCTGCAGTTGAAGAAGGAACAGTTCAACCTGCGTTTCAAGCGGGCCTCGGGCCAGCTAGAGCGCATGGCGCGGATTGGCGAGGTTCGCCGGGATATTGCGCGGGTGAAGACCATCCTGCACGAGAAACTCGGGCCGCGCGCGCCGCGTCAGGCAGCGAATTAAAGAAGGTCGAATTCCATGCCCAAACGCATTCTTCAAGGGTCGGTCGTCAGCGATAAGGGCGACAAGACCATCATCGTCAACGTCGAGCGGATCTTTACCCACCCCGTTCTGAAAAAGACGATCAAGCGGTCGAAGCGCTTCCACGCGCATGATGAGGCCAACCAGTACAAGGTCGGCGATCTCGTGCGCATTCAGGAATGCTCGCCGAAATCGAAGATGAAGCGTTGGGAAGCGATCGGCGTGGGATCGAAAACCTAGAATTGGCGTGGCGGCGCGCTTTGGCGCCGCGAATTTTGGCGGGGCGTTGGCCCCTGGAGTGACGATATGATCCAGATGCAGACGAATTTGGACGTCGCCGATAATTCGGGCGCAAAGCGCGTAATGTGCATCAAGGTGCTCGGCGGCTCGAAGCGCAAATACGCGCATGTGGGCGATATTATCGTCGTATCCGTGAAGGAAGCGATTCCGCGCGGTCGCGTGAAAAAGGGTCAGGTCATGAAGGCGGTAGTGGTGCGCACGGCCAAGGACATCAAGCGTCGCGACGGATCGGTCATCCGATTCGATCGCAACGCGGCCGTTCTTATCAACAACAACAAGGAGCCGATCGGCACGCGTATTTTCGGGCCGGTCACGCGCGAGCTTCGGGCGGCGAACCACATGAAAATTGTGTCGCTCGCGCCGGAAGTTCTCTAGCTGCAGGGATCAAGGGTCATGGCCGCAAAAATCAAAAAGGGCGACAAGGTCGTCGTCATTACGGGCCGGTATCGCGGCGTCGAGGGTGAAGTGCTGCAGGTGATGCCAAAGGATGAGCGCCTGCTCGTTCGCGGGGTCAATATCGTACGCAAACACCAGCGCCAGTCGGCGACTACGCAGGGCGGGATTATTTCGCAGGAAGCCCCGATCCACGTGTCGAACGTGGCGCTGATCGCCGACGGCAAGCCGACGCGGGTTGGGTTCAGGATTAACGAAGACGGCGCGAAAGTCCGCGTCGCCAAGCGCACGGGCGAGGTTATTGATGGCTGAGGCACAGGCATATACGCCGCGCCTGAAGGCGCTCTACGCGGAGACGATCCGCGAGAAACTGCGCGCGCAGTTCGACTATGCGAACCCGATGATGACGCCGCGTATCGAAAAGGTCGTCATCAACATGGGCGTGGGCGACGCTGTGAACGATCGCAAAGCGGTTGAAGCCGCCGCGGAGGATCTGGCGAAGATTGCGGGTCAAAAGCCCGTCATCACCAAGGCCAAGAAATCGATCGCCGGTTTCAAGGTGCG
>CAZSBU010000214.1:1641-4711 GCA_964605055.1 uncultured Caulobacterales bacterium
GGGCATGGCGCTCGGCGCCAAGGTGACGCTGCGCAAGGACCGGATGTACGAGTTCATCGACCGGCTGGTGACCGTCGCGCTGCCTCGCGTTCGAGATTTTCGCGGGCTGTCGCCCAAGAGTTTTGATGGTCGCGGCAATTTCGCGATGGGTCTCAAGGAGCACATCGTGTTCCCGGAGATTGATTACGATCAGGTCGACAAGGTGAAGGGGATGGACATCATCGTCTGCACCTCGGCCAAGACGGATGACGAAGCTCGGGCGTTGCTGGCCGAGTTCAATTTTCCCTTTCGCAAGTAGGCGGACAATCTAGACGGTGTAGGCAAGGTCCGGAGCGCGGAAACCAGCCTAACGGAGGAACTAATGGCTAAAAAAGGCATGATCGAGCGCGACCAGAACCGGCGGCGGCTGGCGAAGAAATTCGAGACCAAGCGCGCGCAGCTCAAGGCGGTCGTCAAAGACGACTCCAAACCGGCTGAAGAGCGGTTCGATGCGGCGTTGAAGCTGGCCGAACTGCCGCGGAACTCGTCAAAGACGCGCATTCGCAACCGTTGCCTCGTCACGGGACGGCCGCGCGGGTTCTACCGCAAACTGAAGATGTCGCGCATCGCTTTGCGCGAGTTGGGTTCGGACGGGAAGATCCCCGGCCTCGTCAAGTCGAGCTGGTAAGGGAGAGCTGGGAACATGGCGATTAACGATCCCATCGGCGATCTGATCACGCGTATCCGCAACGCGCAAATGCGCCGCCACGACTCGATGACCGTTCCGGCGTCGAAGCTGCGCGGCTGGGTGCTCGACGTTCTGACAGACGAAGGCTACATCCGCGGTTATGCGCGGGTGGAGAAGGAAGGCCGCAAGCCCGAATTCGAGGTCGAACTTAAATATTTCGACGGCGCGCCGGTTTTTTCGAACATCAAGCGGGTGTCGAAGCCGGGCCGCCGGGTCTATTCGTCCGTGTCCGATCTTCCCTCCGTGCGTAACGGCCTCGGTATTTCCGTGGTGTCGACCCCGAAGGGCGTGATGTCGGATGCGGCGGCGCGCGTCGCTAATGTGGGCGGCGAAGTGCTGTTCCAGGTTTACTAGATACCAAGGGATCGAGGAGGTCCGAGGCATGTCCCGTATTGGAAAAAAACCGGTGCCGGTCCCTAAGGGCGTCACCGTCACGGTGTCGGGTCAAACCGTCGCCGCCAAGGGGCCGAAAGGCGAGGCGCATTTCATTGTCAACGAGCTGTGCAGCGTCGCGCTGGCAGACAATGAAGTGACGGTGAAGCCGGTTGACGATTCGCAGGCGGCGCGCGCCCAATGGGGCATGAGCCGGACTATGATCGCCAATATCCTTGCGGGCGTGACGACGGCGTTCGAGCGCAAGCTCGAGCTTGTAGGCGTCGGGTATCGCGCCGCGATGAAGGGCACGGGGCTCAATTTGTCGCTCGGCTATTCGCACGACATCGAATTCCCGGCCCCGAAGGGCATCAAGTTCGAGACGCCAAAGCAGACGGAAATCGTCATCTCCGGCATCGACAAGCAACTCGTCGGCGAAACCGCGGCGAAGATCCGCGCGTTCCGGCCGCCCGAGCCCTACAAGGGCAAAGGCGTGAAGTATCAGGGCGAATTCATCTTCCGCAAGGAAGGCAAGAAGAAGTAACGCGGCGGCGATCCGAACGCGGACGAAGGAAGGTTTACGATGGCGGACAAGGCATTGGCGAGACGGCGGCGCGCCGGACGGACGAGAGGCAAGATCGCCTCCGTATCGTCGGGACGCTTGCGTCTTTCGGTTTTCCGGTCGGCAAAGAATATTTCCGCCCAGATCATTGACGACGCGGCGGGCAAGACCGTCGCTCACGCGTCGACGCTCGACGCGGACCTGCGCGCCGAGATCGGCAAGGGTTCGGATTGCGCGGCCGCCGCAAAGATCGGTAAGGCGCTCGCCGAGCGTGCAGTAAAAGCTGGCGTCGCCGAGGTTGTGTTCGACCGCGGCGGCTATATCTATCACGGACGGATCAAGGCGCTGGCGGAAGCCGCGCGCGAAGCCGGCCTCAAATTCTAGGGATTGGAGAACGTATGGCGCGCGAAGACAGACGCGATCGTGACCGCGGACGCGGCAAAGGCCGGGCCGAGCGCGAGGAGCGCGACGAGTTCGTCGACAAACTCGTCGCCATCAACCGCGTCGCCAAGGTGGTGAAGGGCGGCAAGAACTTCGGTTTCGCCGCGCTCGTCGTCGTTGGCGACCAGAAAGGCCGCGTCGGCTTCGGCAAGGGCAAGGCGCGCGAAGTGCCCGAAGCGATCCGCAAGGCGTCGCAGGAAGCAAAACGCAGCCTCGTGCGCATTCCGCTGCGCGAAGGCCGAACGCTTCACCATGACGCCGCCGGACGCTGGGGCGCCGGTAAGGTTGTCCTGCGCGCCGCGCCTGCGGGTACGGGCATTATCGCGGGCGGTCCGATGCGCGCCGTCTTCGAGACGCTCGGCGTTCAGGACGTTGTCGCGAAGTCGCTCGGATCGTCGAACCCCTACAACATGGTGCGCGCGACGATCGACGCTTTGAAAACGCAAACGAGCCCGCGCACGTTCGCGGCCAAGCGCGGCAAGAAACTCTCGGATATTCTTTCTGGCCGCACGGGCGGCGGCGAGGCGACCGGAGCGGACGCCGCCTGATCTGAGCAATGAGGCTGACGCCTTTAATGAATAACCGGACCGAATGGGCCGGACGACTGGAAGGATGCGCCGATATGGCAAAAGCAGCAGCGAAAAAAACGGGCGGGAAAACTGTAAAGATCCGCCAAGTGCATAGCGCCATACGACGCCCCAAAGATCAGGGCGCGACGCTAATTGGTTTGGGTCTCGGCAAGATCGGGTGCGTCCGTGAGCTTGAAGACACACCGTCCGTTCGCGGCATGATTGCGAAAGTCGCCCATCTCGTCGAGATCGTCGACGACCGTGGTTGATCGTCTGAACGCAAGCGTGCAACTGAACTGACTGAAAAAGAATAATCAGGGCGAGGCCAAACGCGATGGCGCGTTTAAGGTCGCAAGTCCACAAGGAGCGTAATCAGCCACCAAGGGTGAACTTCGGTGA
>CAZSBU010000215.1:0-355 GCA_964605055.1 uncultured Caulobacterales bacterium
CGGCTGCGCCGTGGCCCTTACGGCCGCGCCAAAGTTCGCCGAACGCCGGAACGAGCCGGCGCAGCGGCAGGCCTTTCAGGACCACCATAAAAAAAAGGCCTGCCCCCAGCAGGACGACAACCATCGGCGCAAGCGGCGAGATCTGCGCATCGCCCCATGTGCCGCCCCAGATAAAGCCGCTGACAGCCGTAAGGACAACCAGTATAAGAGCAAAATCCATCCGAACCTCGTCTCAGGACAACTAAACAGTAACGAACTTACTTCTGGCCTCCGCCGCCCACCTTCAGCACAGCAAGAAAGGCTTCCTGCGGAATCTCTACCGAACCGAACTGCTTCATACGCTTCTTACCGGCCT
>CAZSBU010000215.1:365-4704 GCA_964605055.1 uncultured Caulobacterales bacterium
CCGCTGACATTATCAACAATCGCGTAAAACGATTCCATCTGGTTAGTCCCTTTTGTCGACTTGGCGCAGGCGAGGCTGCGGCGGTCAGCGTTTAGCAGTCAGCATATGGAGAAAGACCGCTCCGGCCCCCGGATGCGGCGGCCGAAGCGGCCAAAGATTTGAAGTGATGCTATGCGGCGCCGCGAGCCCGTGTCCAGCGGCGCCGGCGAGATGGTCTCAACCGGCCGCGACGGATCTCAAGCTGGCGCGCGGATGGGCGCGAATAAAATCGCGGATGCGGGGCTGAATTTCGGTGCGCCAGCGCGATCCGTTGAAGACGCCGTAATGACCGACGCTCGGCTGGATGTAGTCCATTTTCATGGTGTCCGGAATGTTGGCGCAAAGGTCGTGGGCGGCCTGGGTCTGGCCGATGCCTGAAATGTCGTCATTCTCGCCCTCGACCGTCATCAGAGCAACATCCGATATGGCGGCCGGGTCGACGAGCCGCCCGTGATGGCGAAACGTCCCCTTCGCCAACGAATGTTCCTGAAACACGTCGCGGATCGTCTGGAGATAAAACTCCTCCGTCAGGTCGAGCACCGACAGATATTCGTCGTAAAACGCGCGGTGCTTGTCGGCGTTGTCGCCGTCGCCCTTCACGAGGTTCTTGAAATAGTCGTAGTGCGCGTTGACGTGGCGGCTTTGGTTCATCGACAAGAACGAATAGAGTTGCACAAACCCGGGATAGACGCGCCGCAGAACGCCCGGATAGGGCGGCGGCACGGTGAAGACCATGTTGCGCTCGAACCATTCGAAGGATCGCTCTTCCGACAGAATGTTCGGCACGGTGGGCGAGCGGCGCGTATCGATCGGGCTGCCCATGATGGTGATGGAGGCCGGGCGCGCGGGGTCTGCGTCGGCTGACATAAGCGCTGTGGCGGCGAGCAGCGCCGGACCCGGCTGGCAAACGGCCATGGCGTGAGGCGGCTGGCCGCCCGTTCGCGCCGAGATGACCTGCAAAAACTCGATGACGTAGTCGACGTAGTCGTTGAGGTCGAAGCGCCCTCGGCTTAGCGGCACCTCGCGCGCGTCGGTCCAGTCGGAAATGTAGACGTCATGCTCGGGCAGCATCGCCTCGACCGTGCCGCGCAGCAGCGTCGCGTAATGTCCAGAAAGCGGCGCGAGGATCAGAACGGCCGGATCGCCGGCGCGCGAACCCTTGGCGGCTGCAAGCGCGTCCGCGTCGCGGCGAAAGTGCAAAAGCGTCCCGAACGATTTTATGAGCGCCGGTTCGACCGTCACCGGGACAGGGGCGCCGCGAACAATTGTTTCATCAAGGCCCCATTCCGGTTTCGGGTAGCGTCTCGTCGCATGTTCAAAAACGTCGAACGCGGCCGCGGACGTACGCGCAAGCCAACTCCCGGCGAAAGGATTTACCGGCGACCGACACAACTGCGCCCCGAAGCCCGCCGCCATGCGCGCAGGCGTCACGGCCGCGTATGTCATTTCATAGGAAAAATACAGCATGCCCTACTCGTACTCCTACCTTCGCCCCGCTCCGGCGAGGCGCGCCAGCCGCGGTTGGCGGGACGGGAACATCTCCCGCCCTCGTTTGACGTCTGTGGCCGTTATCGCGACCACAATTTACGCCGCACCCGGGCCGCTAATGCGCCGCAAGTCGCCGCTTCTTCCCCAAATGATCCAAACCCCTCAACGACCAACTCGTCCCAGTTTCGCCCTGCCCAAACCCATTCAAGAACATAGCGGCGAGGTTAACGCCCAATCCCCCGCGCAACGCCATTTCTCACCAATCGATCAACCATTCACCATCGCGCCAGATCGTCTTGGGCTGAACAATGCGCGATATGACAAAGCGAACATCACGGTAAATGCAAGCGTTAAGCCGGTCGCGTAACGCGAGCATGGCATGCGCTGCAACCGGTGCGCAAGTAAGCATTACAGTATGTTAAGGTAAACGATCGAGGTGTGGTTCCAGCCCGAGCTACGGATCAGCGCTTATTCGTCAGGACGAGACGAATAGCGGCGGCCATTTCTTCCGGCGTCAGGGTGTCCCGCAAGGCGTATAGCGGCACGCCGGATCGATCGACCAGATAGAAAAGGCTCGAATGGTCCATTGTGTACCCAAGCGCCGAACCGTCGATGTCAACGCGATTGGCGTAGACCTTGAATGCAGAAGCAGCGGCTTTCACCGCTTCCGGCGCGCCGGTCAGGCCGACGAGCCGCGGATCGAAAGCGAGAAAGGCGCGCATGGCGTCAGCATCATCCCGCTCGGGATCGACGGTGATAAACACGGGCGCTACGTTCTGCGCTTCAGCGGGCGTTAGTTCGTTGAGCGCCCCGGAAAGTCGGCTGAGCGCCAGCGGGCAGACGTCCGGACAACTCGCGAAGCCGAAATAGACAACCGCGACGCGGCCCGCAAAAGAGGCGGGCGTCACCGCCGCTCCATCGAGCCCTGTCAGTTCATAGTCGCCTGTGAACTGGTCAGAAAGCTGGATCAGACCGGCCGCCGCCGCATCCGGTCCGGTCTCGCGCGCGCAAGAGGCAATTATTGACGCCGCCATCGTCAAGACCGCCCAGAAAAACAACGCGCGCTTCATGTCCATTACCTTCCAAAATGCTTTAACCGCTTGGTGGCCGCTCGAAAAAGCGTAAACCGGAGAAAGCCAGTCGAGCCGCCGCAGCGTATACCCGCGTTGCAGACCCGCGCTGCGTGTGAATTACTTCGGCGCAGCGCCGGGGGCGTTTGTACGGCTTAATCCGGCTTCGACATACCGCAAGGGACGTGGCGCGCGCAACGCGGCGGGGCGCGCCTCGTGAGCCAAGGCAAACTGCGGAGAGCGCGTCAGGACAAGGTCCATGAACATAGCCCACTACGCCAGAGATGAAGCCAGAGATGAAGACGCGAACGAAACCGACCAGTCGCTGGACGGCGCCGTTCGCTTGCGAACGCTCAACACGCTGCGGGGGCTGGCGGTTGCGGGCCAGTTGTCGGCCATCATGCTCGTGCATTTCGGCTTCGGTTTTCCCCTGCCGCTCGGCCTTAGTCTCGCAATCATCGTGGCGAGCGTTTGGCTCAATTTGTTCACGGTGCTTAGATTCTCGCCTCAGCGTTTCCTGACGGAACGCGAGGCGACGCTCCATATCGCGTTTGATACGGTGCAACTCTCGGCGCTGTTATTCCTCACAGGAGGGCTTCTTAATCCGTTTGCGATTCTGATGTTGGCGCCGGTAACCATCGCAGCGAGCGTGCTGCCGCTTCGCAGCGCCGCCGTTGTCGCAGCGATAGCCTTCGTCGCGGTCAGTTTTCTGGCGGTGTTCCATTTTCCGCTGCCCTGGGCAGAAGACGAGCCGCTCGAAATCCCGAGACTCTATTCCGGCGGAGTGTGGGCGGCGTTGAGCCTCGCCGTCGGATTTTTCGCGGCCTACGCCCACCGGATTGCAGCCGAGGCGGCCGAAATGAAAAGCGCGCTCGCCGCCTCGCAGCTGGTGCTCGCGCGCGAAGAGCGCCTTGCCGCCATCGGCGGGCTGGCGGCGGCGGCGGCGCATGAACTTGGAACGCCTCTCGCCACCATCCAACTGACGGCGCGAGAGATGGCCGACGAGTTGCGCGGCAAGGGCTCGCTCGAAGAGGACGCGCGCCTCCTCGTTAGTCAGGCCCAGCGCTGTCGCGACATTCTGAGCCGCCTGTCGCGGCGCGGCGATGAGGGCGACGCCATGCTTGATCGCGTCGCGGTCGACCTGATGGTGCGCGAAGCCGCCGGCCCGTTCATGGAGCGAACGGACGGCCCCGCCGTGATCTTCGAAATGCTCGCCGATCCTGCCGACCTGAAAGCGCCGGTGCTGCGCCGACGACCCGAGATTATATACGGGCTTCGGAATTTCGTTGAAAACGCTTCCGGATTCGCCATCTCCAAGGTGCTCATCACTACCGAATGGGCCGCCGACCGGCTGTCGGTCAGCATCCATGATGACGGTCCGGGATTTGCGCCCGAGATTCTCTCGCGCCTTGGCGAACCCTATCTCGCCTCGCGGTTCCGGGCGCGCGGAGGCACGAAGTCGGGCCTCAGTTCCGGGCTGGGACTCGGCTTTTTCATCGCCAAGACGCTGCTCGAACGCACCGGGGCCAGCATTGCGTTCGGCAATCGTCCCTGGCCCGAAGGCGGCCCTGAAGGGGCTTGGATAGAGGTCTCGTGGCCCCGCGCCGCTGTGGAAGCCGGCGCGTAGCCGTCTGTAACCCGCATTCCCCAAGTAACCTGCTGATTTCGCTGTCCTGGTAGCCATATTACCGATATAAATCATGGAGTTGTTGGCTACGAAGGGCGTGTTTCATGGATCACCC
>CAZSBU010000216.1:0-3293 GCA_964605055.1 uncultured Caulobacterales bacterium
CTTCGACGGCGACGGCGACCGCTGCGGCGTCGTTGACGACGAAGGCGAGGAAATTTTCGCAGACAAGATCGGCGTCCTCCTCGCTCGTGACCTTTCGACCCTTCATCCCGGCGCGCAGTTTGTCGTCGATGTTAAATCGACCGGACTTTTCGTCACCGATCCAGTGCTAATCAAGAACGGCGCAAAAACCGAATACTGGAAGACGGGCCACTCTTACATAAAGCGGCGCAGCCACGAATTAGGCGCGCTCGCCGGCTTTGAGAAGTCCGGCCACTTCTTCTTCCGCCCGCCGATCGGCCGCGGTTATGACGACGGGCTCGTCGCCGCGATTGCGCTGTTGCGGATGCTCGACCGTAACCCGGACAAGAAGCTTTCCGACTTGCGCAAATCCCTGCCCAAGACATGGCAGTCGCCGACCATGTCGCCCAAATGCGCAGACGAGGAAAAATACGCCGTCGTCGACAAGGTTGTCGCCGACGTTCTCGCCCTGCAGAAAGATGGGGGACGGATCATCGGTCAGAAGATTCGCGACGTTGTTACGGTCAACGGCGTGCGAATCACCGCTGAGGACGGCACGTGGGGCCTTATCCGCGCCTCGTCGAACAAGCCCGAACTCGTCGTGGTGGTCGAAAGCCCGGCGTCAGAGGCGAACATGAAGGCGATGTTTTCCGAGTTGGACGCCATCCTGCGCCGGCATCCGCAGGTCGGGGCCTATAACCAGAAGATTGCAGATTAAAGCGCTGCGCGCCCGGGCCGAGGAGCGGCTGGGTGAACACTTCGACATCAAAGCGTTCCGTGAAGAAGTGCTGCGGGAGGGGGCATGCCGCTGGTGATTTTGGAGCAACGCATCGAGGCCCGGATCGCGGCGCAGGCGGGCGGCATAGGCGTGTGATGGCGCAAACGCTCCCCTCCGAACCCCGGCCGTCGTTCGGCGATCTGCACGCCTTTCGGGGCTTCGCCGTCGCCGCCATCGTTGCGGCCCACGCGACCTATCCCTTTCTGGAGGCCAGCGGCGCGGAAGATTTGCGCACGCCCGGACGCGTGGCGGTGATAGCGATCGTTGAGACTCTCGCTCACGACAGCACGCTATTCTTCGCTCTGATTTCAGGGCTGCTCTATTCGATGGTGTTGCGCGGTCGCAGCTGGGCCAGCTTCTTCCGCGCCAAGGCGCTTAATGTGGTTTTGCCTTATCTCTGCGTCAGCCTGCTGTATGTCTTGTTCAAACACCAACTCACCTCGGGTTGGGAGGGCACAACGCCCGGCGAGCTTCTGAAAGAATGGATCCAAGGTTTACCGACCGGCGCTGCAAGCTTCCATCTCTGGTATATGCCCATTTTGTTCCTTCTGTTCGCCGCCACCCCGCTGGTGGCGGCGCTGGTGCAGGCGCGCGCAGGCTGGCCTATCCTGCTGCTGATAGTGCTTGCGCCGCTGGCGGTTTCCCGCGTCTGGGGGCATTGGACGTGGGCGACGCCGACCTACTTCCTGGGCGCCTATGCAGCGGGCGTTTGGGCGGGGGCGCACTATGGCGCCGTCCTGGAATGGCTCGCTCGCCGGCACGCGGCGCTCTGGCTTGCGATCGCCCTCACCAGCCCTGTATTGCTGACGCTGTATGGGCTTGATGTCGGCGACGATGGGCCTATCAACGTGCGCGAAACGCTGTTCTATGTGCAAAAAGCGGCTATAGCAGGGCTGGTGCTGCTCGCGCTGCGCCAGGTGGCCGCCAACCCACCCCGGATCCTGATGCGGCTTGGCGATTACGCCTTCCCTATCTACTTCTTACACGTTTTTTTGATGGACCTGCTCCTCGCCGCTCTTTCCACGTGGCACGCCGGACCCCTGCCGGACTGGGCGGTGGCCTTTGGTACCGTGGTCTCGTACCCTCTAGTGCTAGCGGGCGCATTGCTGCTTGCCCGCACCGTTGAGTTGCTGCTCGGGCCTGCCGCACGCTTCGTGATCGGCTCCCAGCGCCCACACCGGCCCCGGGCCAGTTGATTCCGCCTAAGGATTTGACGCCGCCTCGTTTCTTTATACGGAAGAGCGCCGTCCCCTTCATCCGAACGGCCGCGAAGCGACGTCACGAATGACGAAGGGAACGGCGCCCTAAGGGTGAAGGAGAGATTTCAAACGGACATTGAAAACCGCCCCCGACCGGCGGTTTTTCCACTTTTCCGCATTAACCATGAAAGCGGCGCGATTTCCGCGCCTTATCCTGTGGAAAAAAAAGTTATCCCGCCAGTTATCCCGCTACTTATCCCCCACCCCTGAGGTTGCGTTTATCCTTCATCGGTGGTCGGGGGTCGTGCAGCCCTGCGGACCGCGGGCTCTTTGACATCGTTGGAAACCAAATCGTTTTCACTGCCGGCCCTGCGCGGGCGGAAAAGCGTCAACCCGTGGGTTGCGCTTTGGCCATATGCGCCCGGCGCAGAGCTGGCGGGTGAAACAACGCACACGGAGCGACCGCTCTGGCGGCGGACGCAGTCGTCCGGCGCGCTAATTACAGCAATTCGCGAATACGCCGCCGACAGATTTGCTGCAGTCGCAGCTCTCCTGGCGATTGACCGTCGTGTTCTTGCCGTAACCGCGCTGACGCGCGCCTCGCCGCGCCTCGTTCTCTAACTCTTCGAGGTCGACGGCCAGCCGGTTGAAGCGCTCTTCGGCGAGCTCCCAGCGCGCAGCGGAGCTGCGGCAGGCGCCTTCATTATAGAGGTTCGCTTCCATGCAGCGCGCGTAGGCTTTGCAGGTCGAGGTGACCGCGCGATATTGCGCGTCAACTGCCGCCTCGAAGTCTCGCATGCGGTCGGTTTGATTGCGGTTCGTCGAGGTATAGTCATCAACCTCGATCCCGCGCGCGGCCTGACGGTAGGATCGCACGCGTTCCTCGATCCCGCCATTGTCGCAGATCGCGGCGGTCTCAACGAAGGGATCGCCCGGCTTAATGAAAATCTGGCCGGACTCCGTGCGGCCGCGGCTGCATGCGGCGACGGCGATGCAGACAAGCACAGCGAGAAGTAAACGCATATCGATCATCCTTTCGAAGGTCCGTTGGTTCCTACGGATTTGGGCGGCACCCCTCGCCCACCTGCTCGAGCCGGCTCGTGTAGAAATAGTTCAGTTGCAGTTCGGCCTTGATCTTCTCCCAGCGCTGCGACGGCGGCAGGGAGCCGTAAAGCCCGATCAGCTTCATCGCCGGCTCATGGCCAAGCCGCGCGGCCTCTTCCAGATAGCTGTCGGCAATGTCGATCGTTTCAACGAGGCCGCACAGTTTGAAGCTCGAAAGCACTGTGCCCGTTCCA
>CAZSBU010000216.1:3303-4700 GCA_964605055.1 uncultured Caulobacterales bacterium
GCATTAAAGTAACGCGAACAGGGCGTGAGCATAAAGCACTGTGCCCGTTCCATAGATGAGTGACAGGTTGAACAGGCTGTCGGAATTGCCTCGTTCTGCGGCGAGCTTCAGCCAGCGCAGGCCGATGTCCGTGTTCTGAACGACGCCGAGGCCAGCCATGTACATGATGCCGAGCGTGTTGATGGACTTAAGGTCGTTGGCGTTCTGCGCCGCCGAACAGATGAGATAGACCGTCTCGATCGGCGTGACGTCGCCGGTCTCGCTAAAGCCGAAACCCCGCTGGAATTTCCGCACGGCCTCGCGCGTGCCCGGTCCGTAGCGCCCATCCACATTGCCCTGATAATGACCGAGCGCGGCGAGCGCCCGCTGCCGCGACGGCAAGTCGATAATAGCGCCGCCATCCGGGTTACTCGCGTAGCCTCGCGAGATGCGCGCGAGGCTGTCCACCGTATATTCGCAGGTGAGGTTCAGCGCGGCCAGACGGTTGGCCGCCTGAACGCCCCATTCGGAACTACAGGCCCGCCCGATTTCGATGGCGCGGGAGAAATTCTCCCGAGCCTGCCGCGCGCGCCCGACCGCCATATCCGCCTCGCCGCGATTGAAATGATATTTCGAGCGGTCGGAGCACGACAGAGCGCTCTCGCGTTGCAGGCACTCCCCGCCTGCATCAAGCACGACGCAGGCGTCTGGCAAGCCGTCAGCAGCCGTCGTGCGCACATTGCCATTGGAGTCCGCGCCCGGACTGTTGCGATAGTATTGCGAAGCGTCGGCCGACCCGCGCCCGCGACGTGACCCCCCGCGTCCTTCGCCGCTTCCGCCGCCCGAACGACGGCCGTAGACCTCGTCAATCAGCTCACGGAAGGTCGGCACTACGACGCGGTAACTCGCCGTCGCGCCGCCGCCGACTTCGCAGGCAATATCGAGAACGCTGTCGTCTTCCGGCAGGGCGCACGCCTCGTCTTCAAAATCGAAGCCCTCGCCGCTCTCGGCGTCGCGCTTGCGTTTCAGGAGGCGATCGATCGCATTCGACAAATGACGCGCCCGGCAATAATCGTCCCGATCGCCTTTAAACTGCTTTTGCAGGCTCTGGAGCCGCTGGCTCGCCTGCGTGTTCAGCGTATTTCGTTCGGCCTCGGCGATGCGGTAAAACTTGGCGACTTCCGCGCGCCATTCATACGCCTGCGGAGAATCGCACAGCACCGCAATCTGCAGATTGATGTAGGCTTCAGTGTGGGTCGCCGGCCGGACATAATCGTTTGGCGGATAGAACCGCAGACGCGTCGACATCTTTTTGGCGATCTTGAAGGCGTCAGCCCCCAGATGATGCTGACCAAGCCGGAGATGGCCTTCCGCGCCGTTCAGTTGATGCAGCAGAATAAAATCGTCGAGAACCTGAC
>CAZSBU010000217.1:0-2134 GCA_964605055.1 uncultured Caulobacterales bacterium
CCTTCGTTCAGTTCACGTACGACTTCCTGACGGTGTTCGGCGCGGTCTTCTTCAAGAATCGAGCGGCGCGAGACGACGATGTTGCCGCGCCGTTTGTCCATCTTCAGGATGCGGAAGGGCTGCGTGATGTTCATCAGCGGGGTCGCGTCGCGCACGGGACGAATGTCGACCTGGCTGCCGGGCAGGAACGCCACGGCGCCGCCAAGATCGACCGTAAAGCCGCCTTTGACGCGGTTGAAAATGACGCCTTCGACGCGCTCCTGCTTCTCGAACTGACGCTCCAGCCTGTCCCAGGCTTCCTCGCGGCGGGCTTTCTCGCGGCTGACGACCGCTTCGCCGTTGGCGTTCTCGACGCGCTCGACATACACCTCAACGAGGTCGCCGACTTTCAGCGTCACCGCGCCGCCCGGTTGGGCGAATTCTTTCAGCGGCACGCGGCCTTCCATCTTCAGGCCGACGTCAATCACGGCGACGTCTTTCTCGATGGCGGTCACTTTGCCGGTGACAACGGTTTCTTCGAAGTCGCGGCGCTCGACAAGCGAGGCTTCGAGCATTTCGGCGAACATGTCGCGCGAGGGGGAGAGGGTTTTGGAAGGCGTCATCAGGGTTGCCGACATGGGCGGGTCATTCTCCGTTTCAATTCAGCTTTTCGTGCCGACCGGTTTGTCCGGCGGTCTTCCCGCAGCATTGCCGCTGCGAGCATGGGAGCCGTGTTCAGGGTTAAGCGGCGCCTGGGCGTTTGCCCTCGCAAGTCGACGGACACAAAAAACGAGATCCAGACCAAACGCGGCAGGCGGTTTTTCGGGCGCTCCGACAGGGAACGGACGATTGACGGTCTGCGGCGGCGGAAACGCCCGGGAGGCGCTGATTTTGGATTAGGCAGACCAATAAAACGCCTGCCCGGATCAGCCCTCGCAGCGCTGGAAAACGCCGTCGATCACGCGGCGCGCCGCCGCGAAGGCCGTTTCTATAGACAAATGAGTCGTATCAAGCAACTCGGCGTCTTCCGCCGCCGCCATGGGGGCCGCTTCGCGAGCGGCGTCGCGGGCGTCGCGTTCCGCCATTTCGGCGGCGACCTCGGCCTCGCTCACCCCTGGCCGACGGGCGAGATCCTCAAGCCAACGGCGGCGCGCGCGCACTTCAGGGCTCGCGAAGATGAAGAACTTCAGGTCGGCCCCCGGGCAAACCACCGTGCCGATGTCCCGGCCGTCGAGTACGGCGCCCGGCGCGCCGCCCGGGGGCGCGGCGGCAAACCGCCGTTGGAAATCGAGGAGAGCGGCGCGTACGCCCGGAACAGCCGCGACCTTCGAAGCGGCCGCCGTCACCTCCCTGGAGCGCAGATCAGCGCCCCGGACCGCATCGAGCGAGAACCGTTCCGCGGCCTGCGCGGCTATGGCGGGGTTCGCTGCATCTTCCCCTGACTGCAGAACGAGCCATGCGACCCCCCGATAGAGAATCCCTGTGTCAAGGTGGGCGAGGCCGTAATACTCAGCGATCAAGGGCGCGAGCGTGCCCTTGCCGGAAGCGGCCGGGCCGTCGATGGCGATGACAAAGGATCGATTCATGCGCGCGTGCATGGACCGGGAGATTTGCCGATGCAAGCCGAACGGGCAAGAGGGCCGGACGGAGATTACTGGTCGAACGACCCGCCGGCTTTTGAAATCTCACCCAACTTCTAGCGTCCAAAGAAATAAATTGTAGCGAGCTTCATCGCGCTCCTTGCCGACGAAAACGCCGCTCTCCACCTGTTGATGGCGGAGGCTGCTTTGCGAAGCGACTTGCCGCTGAAAGGGCGGCGGCGACATCAAAAATGACTTCGTGGGACGCCCTGCAGGCGATCTTCATGTCGGATTCCTTCGCCGCCTTCATTCAGGTCATCTTGATCGACCTGACTTTGGCTGGCGACAACGCCGTTGTCATAGGCCTAGCTGCGGCGGGCCTGTCGAAGAAAGATCGCGGGCGCGCCATCCTGATTGGCATTTTGGCGGCGACCGTGCTGCGTATTTTTTTCGCCGCGATTACGACACAGCTTCTTGGCATTATCGGGCTGCCGCTGGCTGGCGGGATCCTGCTTTTGTGGGTGTGCTGGAAAATGTGGCGCGAACTGCGCCGCCCCGCCCATGTACATGCAGGT
>CAZSBU010000217.1:2144-4662 GCA_964605055.1 uncultured Caulobacterales bacterium
GTTTTTCTGCGGTTGGAGCGGAGCCGGCTCCAACAAAACGGCTCGGCCCCGCTATCGGCCAGATCATCCTCGCTGACGTATCGATGTCGCTCGACAATGTGCTGGCGGTTGCAGGCGCAGCGCGGGAGCACCCGTCTGTCCTTGTCTTTGGTCTGGCGCTGTCAGTTGTGCTGATGGGCGTTGCTGCGACCCTGATCGCGCGGCTTCTCGAGCGTCATCGCTGGATTGCTTTTCTTGGGCTCGTTATCATTCTGATCGTCGCCATTGAGATGATCCTGCGCGGCGGCAGTGAAGTTGTCATCGCGTCGGGCAGAAATTTCCCCGCATGGTGGCCGTTCACGCCGCACTAGGCGCGACCCAGACGAGGAAAGCACGTCCTTTGAACGTTCAGAAAACCTTCGCCACTGGCATGGCCTTGTTCATTTTCAGTATCGTGTCTGTCGATGAAAGCGCGGCCATGCCGCCGGGTCTCGACGCGGCCCTCGCCGAGGCTGAACGCACGCCCGATATGAAAGTATCGTTTACATTGCGATTCCAATGGCCGGACGAGACCGACATCGTCCAGCGCTTTGACGCCGCGTTACAAAGTTGGACGACATTGGAAGGAGACCCCGACATGATGAGCAATGCGGCCAGAAAGGCGCTTAATGTCGTCAAGCGCACAGAATCAAAGCCGGGCGGGCTTTTGTATGCGGATTTTCGCCCATATCTGAAAGATATTGCGCTGATCGAAGAGACTGACGAAAGAGCAGTGTTTTCCTTCTCCTCCCCTGAAGCCGATCGGCTGTCCGCGTCCGCGAAAGAGGCGGTCGAGGCGCGCATCATCCTCGACAGGAACACCGGCTTCCTCACCCGCTACAGCGTCCGCGCGCTGGCTCCGTTCAAGCCGCTACCGATCGCGCGCGTGGATGAGTACCTTTATGAACTCGACTTTGCGCCAATCAAGGCTGGCGGTCCGGCTGCAACGACGCGAATTCATAAATTTGCGAAGGGTCGACGCATGGGTGCGCGGATAGATGAGCAGTATACGGTTCTGTTCTCGGACTTCGCTATCGTGGAATAAACGCAAGTTCATTGCTTGGCCCACGTACTGGAATATGATACTCCTCACTCGTCCTATTGGAATGGGAGAGACCAATGGCTGACGCTATAGCGCAAAAAACGCCCTGGCATTTATGGGCCGTGGGCGTTCTTGGGGTCCTCTGGAACTCCTTCGGTTGCTACGACTATTATATGTCGAACACGGCGGGAGAGCCCTACTTTCGCCAGATGGGCATGACCGATGGGCAGATCGCGCATCTGATGGCCGCGCCCTCGTGGATGACCGGCGTCTGGGCGATTGGCGTATGGGGCGCGTTGGCGGGCTCGCTTTTACTCTTGTTGCGCAGCCGCTGGGCGGTTGAGGTGTTTCTCGCCTCGCTCGCGGCTTACGTTGTCAGCCTCATTTATGCCTATGTCGTCTCGCCTGCGCCGGACAACACAAGCGCGATGATGGTCATGCAGGCGGTAATATTCGTGGGCTGCGTATTCTTCTGGTGGTACGCAAACGCGCAGCGCAAAGCGGGCCGACTGCGTTGAGTTTCCGGATTATGCTCGCCGGCAGCGAACACTAGAGTTCGATCGCGCGGATGCGACCCGCGTGAATTCTGATCTTCGCCCAGACGCGTCCGAACTCGATCCATTGCATAATCATCTCAAGCCCGGCCTTCTTGCCCCATTTCTGATATTTCTGGCGCTGACGCAGTCCTTCGCAATAGACGACCGCAGAGCCGCGACCAGTCGTCTGCGCGCGCCAGTTCAGGAACAAGACAATGCCATACCCGCGCATCATCTCGCTCCAGCCAAGGCGGCGCGCCAGCTCGATGGCGCTCTGGAAAAATGCCCGGCTCATTACCCGCTCGCCGCTTAACGGGCCAAACATCTGAGCCCAGACATTCTGCACACCCTTGTTTTGAAGCCAGTCTGGCCACGACGGCGGCGTTGCGCGCGACGACATCGCCTGTTCCACATCGCCATTGCGATATCTGGCGATCAGCGCCTCGACATGCGCCGGTTCAAGCCCCAACAGGTCAGCGTCGCACCAGAGAATGACAGCGTCCCGTTCGACTGTAGGCAGATGTCGCATGATCGCTTCGCCGACCGGCACGCGCGTTGCAAGACCGATGACCAAAGCGCCGGCCGCGCGCGCAATCTCCGCAGTTCCGTCGGTCGATCCGTCGTCAACAACTTGCACGCGCGCGATTGAAGGCGCGGCTTTCAATGCGGCGATAACCGCGCCGATCGTCGCCGCCTCATTATAGGCGGTAACAAGAGCGACAACCTTTGGCGCTTCAGCTAGCGGCGCTGGCGACATCTGCGCCCAGCGCTGCCAGAAGATGGAGGAAATGCGGGAAGCTGGTGGCGATCATCGCGCCGTCGTCAATCTCAACGCCTTTCGTCGCGCCAAGACCCATGACGAGAAAACTCATGGCGATGCGGTGGTCTCCGTGCGTGACGACGCGCCCGCCGCCAGCGGGGC
>CAZSBU010000218.1:0-1596 GCA_964605055.1 uncultured Caulobacterales bacterium
CTTCTGGATCAGATCGCCGATGTAAACGATATTGTCGTTCTTCAGGCAGTTCGCAGAGCGTACCGAAAGCTCCAGTTCGTCGACCTTGCGCAACAGCGCGGGGTTAAACGGCAGTTCCTCGCGCGCAGAGCCGCCGAAATCTTTCTTCGGCTCGTCGAAATTGACGAAGATCTGAAGCTGGTCCTGAAGGATGCGCGCCGCATAGGCGGCCGCGTCATCCGGAGTCACCGAACCATTGGTTTCGATCTCGAGCACCAGACGGTCATAATCAAGAACCTGGCCTTCGCGGGTGTTCTCAACCCGATAGGCAACGCGCTTGACGGGCGAGTAAAGGCTATCGACCGGGATGAGCCCGATGGGCGCGTCTTCCGGGCGATTGCGGTCTGCCGGCACATAGCCTTTGCCTGACTGCACAACGAGTTCCATGCGCAGCGAGGCGCCTTCATCGAGGTGGCAAAGCACATGGGATTTGTCGAGAATATTGACCGCCGAGTTCGGTTCAATATCGCCCGCGGTTACGGGGCCCGGGGTCGATTTCTTCAGCACAAGCCGCTTGGGCGTATCGGCGTGCATCCGCATGGCGAGCTGCTTCACGTTCAGGACGATGTCCGTCACGTCTTCGCGCACGCCGGGAATGGACGAGAACTCATGCACGACGCCATCGATCTGGATCGACGTCACGGCCGCGCCCTGAAGCGACGACATCATGATCCGACGCAAACTGTTGCCGAGCGTAAGGCCGAACCCGCGCTCGAGGGGCTGGGCGACGATGGTCGCGCGGCGCGGGTCAGGTCCCGCCGCCACTTCCAGTTTGCTCGGTCGGATCAGTTCCTGCCAGTTCTTTTCAACCATGGCGCTTTTTGCTCCGTTGGGCGGCGTGCCGCCCGTAAAATGTTTCCAAAACGGGCGATTAAAGCCCGAACTCTATCGACAAGACGCCCGCGTTAAACCCGGCGACGCTTGCGCGGACGGCAGCCATTGTGCGGAATGGGCGTGACGTCCTTGATCACATTTACGGTAAGGCCCGCCGATTGCAGCGCGCGCAGGGCGCTTTCACGTCCAGAACCGGGGCCGCGAACCTCAACGTTCACAGTCTTCAGACCGTGCTCCATCGCTTTTTTTGCGGCGTCTTCAGCGGCGAGCTGCGCCGCGTAAGGCGTCGATTTGCGCGAGCCTTTAAAACCCATGCCGCCAGCGGACGACCAGGCTACGGCGTTGCCCTGCTCGTCGGAGATCGTCACCATCGTGTTGTTGAACGAAGCGTTCACGTGCACCACGCCAGATGTGATGTTCTTGCGTTCGCGGCGGCGTACGCGCTGAGCGGGAGCAGGAGCTTTCGCCATTTTTTCTCGTGTCCTTACCGTTATCCAAAAGAGCGCGGCGCCAAGCGGCCGGGCCGATTACTTCTTCTTGCCGGCGATCGGCTTTGCCGGTCCTTTGCGGGTCCGGGCGTTCGTGTGCGTGCGTTGCCCGCGAACCGGCAGCCCGCGGCGGTGACGAAGTCCGCGATAGCATGCCTGGTCCATCAGGCGCTTGATGTTGACGGCAACCTCGCGGCGCAGAGCGTGGAAGCGCTTCCCCCACGCCTCGGCCGTG
>CAZSBU010000218.1:1606-4364 GCA_964605055.1 uncultured Caulobacterales bacterium
GCAACCTCGCGGCGCAGATCGCCTTCGACTGTGTAATCGGCGTCAATTGTCTCGCGGATCTGAAGTACTTCCGAGTCCGAGAGTTCATTGACCCGGCGTTCGGGAGCGATGCCGACTTTCTGGCAGATTTCATGGGCTTTGGACGGGCCAATGCCGTGGATATAGCGCAGCGCAATCAGCACGCGCTTGTTAGTCGGGATGTTGACGCCTGCGATACGGGCCACGATGCTTCCTCGTTCTCTCAAATTCTCCGCCCACGAACCCGCCGGGGCGACGGCGCGGACCCGCGAAACTGGGCCCCATACAAAACTGCCCGGTTAACCCTACCCGATGAAGGGGGGCGAACCGGGATACGCGCCTGTCAGACGGAGGCGCGTAAATAAGGCGTCAACGGCGACGGCGTCAACACCAAAGGTGCGGCAAACGCAAAAATTCGCGTCGCCTACCGGTCGATGAGCGCCAGGGACGCCATCGGCAGGAAAATCCGCCGTCAGGCGGCGCTATCCAGAACAGCGGAGATAGCGCCCGCAACCTCGTCAATCGGCTTCATTCCATCAACCTTGTAGAGCTTGCCCTGCGCTTCATAGAACGGAATCAGGGGAGCGGTCTGCTCTCGATAAACCTTCTGGCGATGCCGGAATGTCGCCTCGTCGTCGTCGGGCCGAACAGGCTGACCCTTCGCTTTCGTTTCCTCGACGCGCGAACGAAGCCGATTGACGAGTTCCTCCTCGTTGACGACGAGTTCAATCACCGCGTTGAGCCTGCGCCCGGTTCGGGCGAGAACCCGATCTATCATCTCCGCTTGGCCGACTGTGCGCACCGCGCCGTCCAAAATGAACCCTTTTTTGCAATCGGTCTTGCCGATACGGCTCGTCAGAATCTCTTCAATGATCTCATCTGAAACGAGATCGCCACGCTTGATAATCGCTTCTACCTTCTTGCCCAGAGCCGATCCGCTGTCGCGTTCAGCCCGCAGCATGTCGCCCGTCGACAGCTGCGGGATCGCCCGCCGCTCCATAATCAGCTCGGCTTGCGTGCCTTTGCCGGCGCCGGGCGGGCCAAGGAGGATCAGGATCATTTCTTCGCCCCTCGCAGCTTCGATTTCTTGATCAGGCTCTCATACTGCTGGGCGAGAAGGTGGCCCTGAATCTGCCCGACTGTATCAAGCGTCACCGAAACGACAATCAGCAAGGACGTTCCGCCGAGATAGACGGGAATGTTCGGGTATTGCGCGCGGAGGAATTCAGGCACGAGGCAAACGAATGTCAGGTAGATCGCGCCGATGAACGTCAATCGGGTCAGCACATAGTCCAGATATTCCGCGGTACGCGCGCCGGGCCGATAACCCTGGATGAAACCGCCGTATTTTTTCAGATTGTCCGAGACGTCTTGCGTATTGAAAACGACGGACGTGTAGACGAAGGCAAAGGCGAAAATGCCTGCTGCGTAGAGCGCCATATACATCGGCCGGCCGGGTGCAAATAGAATCTGCATGTTCTGCAGCCATTCCGGCGCGCCCTGTCCTACAGCGCTGGCGGCCGTCGCCGGGAGCAGCAGCAAGGAAGAGGCGAAAATTGGCGGAATGACGCCGGCCGTGTTGAGCTTTAACGGCAAGTGGGACTTCTCGCCTTGCGTCATCCGCATGCCGACCTGACGACGCGGATACTGCACGATGATGCGCCGCTGCGAACGCTCGATGAAGACAACGAAAGCGATCAACGCCAGCGACATCACGATGACGAGCACCACTACGCCGCCCGGCAGAGACTGACCGCCCGCAGTGCCGCGACCAAGCGCAAGCAGTCCGACTGCTGCGCGCGGCAGCTCCGCGACGATGCCCGCGAAGATGATCAGCGAGACGCCGTTGCCTATGCCGCGCGCCGTGATCTGTTCGCCGAGCCACAGCAGGAACATCACGCCGCCAACGAGCGTGACAACGGTTGTGAGTATGAATAGGGGCCCCGGATCTGCGACAATGGGCAAGCCGCCGCCGGCGTTTGACTGTAGCCCAACCGCGATGAAGTAACCCTGCAACGTCGCCAGAAAGACGGTCAAATAGCGCGTATACTGGTTGATCTGACGTCGTCCCTGCTCACCCTCTTTCTTGAGAGTCGCCAGAGTTGGGATTACGGCGGTCATCAATTGCACGATGATCGACGCCGAGATGTACGGAACGATATTCAGCGCAAAGATAGCCATCCGCTCGACGGCGCCGCCCGCGAAAATATTCAACGTACCAAGAAGGCCGCCGGTCTGTGACTGGAACTGAGCAGCGAACGCCTCCGGATTGATCCCGGGAATCGGAACGAACGTCCCAAGGCGATAGACGATCAGCGCACCGAGCGTAAACCACAGGCGCTTCTGCAGTTCCTGCGCCTTCGCGAACGACGAGAAATTGATGTTGGACGCAAACTGCTCGGCTGCTGACGTCATGAGATCCTGTTACCCGGACTTGTTCATTCGGACGGATCGCCCGCTGGATTCCGACGCGCGCTCACGCCAAGCTTTTAGTCTTCGATCGGCTAAACGCCGCTTGCAAGCCGATTTACGCTACTATCCGCACAACTGAGCGGAACTCGTTCGCCGATAAACAAAGCCCCTAAATGGGCAACCGACAACCGATGCGCAAGCGCGCAAGACGGAAGTCGGCCACCCCTATCTCGCGGACTTTTTCTTACCTTTGACGGGTTTTTCCGTAGCGTCGGGAGACGGCGCGTTGAGAACCTCAACCGAACCGCCCGCTCGCTCGACTGCCGCG
>CAZSBU010000218.1:4374-4655 GCA_964605055.1 uncultured Caulobacterales bacterium
CCAGCCGTCGCATGCGCCACTTCTATATTGAATTTCGACGTTAGCTCGCCGACGCCTAGTAGCCGGACGCCGTCATTTACGCGCCGAACAAGGCCTGAGGCGACAAGCGCTGCAGCATCAATCTTCTTGGACACATCGATCTTGCCGGCATCGATAAACGCCTGCAGGCGGCCGATATTTACCTCGACATACCGGGCGCGGTTCGGCTTTTTGAACCCACGCTTGGGCAAACGCATGTAGAGCGGCATCTGGCCGCCTTCGAACTGGCGAATGCCGGTGAC
>CAZSBU010000219.1:0-4637 GCA_964605055.1 uncultured Caulobacterales bacterium
GTCTGCGCCCTGAGTTTCGCAGGGTCCTGCCAGACGGTGATCGCGTGCAGATCGGCGAGGAAATAGAAGCACTCATAATCGTGCTGAAGGTCGACGAATTTCCGGATCGCGCCGAGATAATTGCCAAGATGCATGCCGCCGGACGGCTGGATGCCTGACAGAACCCTTTCAGGCCCGGTGTAGTCAGTGGTCGGCGATTGGGTCATTCACTCTTCCTTGCCCGTCGCAGCGCCTATCACGACTTACTGGCGGTCGTTATGACCGGGCGCGGGCGTAGGCCTTGTAGTCGCTGACGCGCATGCCGCCAAGGCCGATAAGGAGCGCGCCGTAGATGACCATTCCTGCGGCAGCGATGGCGATCACGCCGACCCAATCGCGCCCGAGCAAAACGTCAGCGATGGCGCTCCGATAGTCGAGGGCAACCACGAGAAACGCCGCCATGCTGAGGGTCGCGGCGAGGATGCGGGGACCTCGCGTCAACAGGCGCATGTCGGGACGGAAATGGCCTCGCCGCTGCAGCGTATAGCCGAGGAGCGCGATCTGCACCCATGAGGCGAAGCTTGTGGCGATGGCGACGGCGATGAAGCCCAGAATTGGAAACAGCGCCAGCGACAGCGCTGTATTGATGGCGATGGCGACCAGAGCATAGTTCATTGGCGTGCGCGTATCTTCGCGAGCAAAATACGCCGGCGAAAAGACCTTGTGCCAGACAAAGGCCGGCAGCCCCGCGCCGAACATGGCGAGCGCCGCTCCGGTCATCCTCACGTCGTTTTCGGTGAAGGCCGATCCGCTGCGGCCGAACATTGCGAGGGCGTCGCTGGCGAGCCCCCGGAAAAGGGCGTCGCAGATCGGGGCCGCCATGATGATGAACGCCGCAGCCGCAGGCAGCGTCAGCGCCAGCGACATTTCGAGGGATCGGTTGAGCGCGTGGGTGGCGCCTGCGTCGTCGCCGGCTTTAACCCGGCGAGACAGCATGGGCAGCAGCACGACGCCAAGCGCAATGCCGATCACCGCGAGGGGCAACTGGTAGAGTTGATCAGCGTTCATCAGCCAGGAAACGGCGCCCGGTTCGCGGCTCGCGATATTCGTGCCGATGATAAGATTGATCTGCACAGCCCCGGCGGAGAGAAATCCCGGCGCGCCAAGCTTCAGCAAGCGCGAGACGCCTGGCGTCCATTTCGGCAGGCGCCATTTCAACAGATAGCCCTGACGGTGCGCGCCCCAAACGAGCAGCAAGAGTTGCAGCACGCCGCTGGCCATCGTCGCCCATGCAAGCGCTTCGCCCGTCACGGTTATCTCGCCATTGGCGAACGCAAGGATCGCTGCAATCTGGCAGATATTGAGCAGAAGCGGCGCTCCCGCATAGGCCATGAACCGGTCAAGAGAGTTCAGAACGCCGGAAAGCAAGCCAACGACCGACATGCAGGCGAGATAGGGAAACATGATCCGCAAATAGAGCGTCGTCAGATCAAACTTTTCCGGGTCGTCGGCGAAGCCTGAGGCGATAAGATGGACGAAAAAGGGCGCGGCGAGCTCGACTGCGATGGTCAGCGCCGTCAGCACGAACACGAGCGCGGCGAGCACCTCCTCAGCGAAGCGCCTTGCCTCGGCCTTGTCTTCACCGATGAGCTTGCCTTGAAAGAGCGGAATGAAAGCCGCCTGAAAAGCGCCTTCAGCAAAGAGGCGCCGGAACATGTTGGGCAATCGGAAAGCGGCCCAGAAAGCGTCCGCAACCGGATTGCCGCCAGCGCCGATCACGCCTGCAATCAGGATCTGGCGCACAAACCCGAGAACGCGGCTCACCATTGTCAGACCGCTGACCGTGGCTAGCGACTTCAACAGGTTTGCGCTCATGGCCTCGTCTGCCCGGTGGTTGATGCGCGTCAGCCTGTGCAGAAAGGTGCGCGCTGCAGCAAAGCTGCCGTATTAGCGGGTACCGGTTAACCGGGTTTGAGGAATGGCGCCATCGGAGAGCGCCGAGAGCAGTTTTCTTTCAATCGACTGTAACCTTCGCCGATCGGTGATTTTGTAGCCGGGAGCGTCCTGCAGATAAAACGTGTCGACCGCCCGTTCGCCATAGGTCGCGATATGCGCCGACCGGATGATTACGCCTATTTCAGAAAGCGCGGAGGCGAGCGCATAGAGAAGGCCCGATCTGTCCCGTCCTTCGGCTTCGACAACAAGACAATCGTCAGACGCCTCAAGATCGATCCTGACGGACGAAGCGACGGCGAAAAGCGAACGCCGGTCGCCGACGCGGCGGGGCGCAGGCGGCGGCTTGGCGGGTCTTGCCTCAGCTGCTTCCAGCAACACGGACTGCACGCGTCTGGCCAGATCCGGCAACGCCTCGACCGCGGGGCCTATTGGCGGCTGGACCGTGAATGCATCGAGCACCTTGCCGTCTGCAAAGGGACTGGCGTGCACATTTCGAACCGATGCTCCTGTCGAAGCAACGGCCCCGGCGAGGTCGGCGAGCAGCCCCACTCGGTCATCTGTGTAGACGATCGCCTCGACGCCATCGCCTGTCACGGTGACGGCGACAGCGGCGCGTCCGCGAGGGCCAGCCTCACGCACAAGGCCCGCCCCGCGCGCAATCATGGCGGCGTCGAGATGGGCGGTCATTTCCGGCGTCAATCGGTTGAGGAACGCCTGCCTTTCCGCCTCGCCCCAAGCTGCGAGCGCTGCGCCGACGGTCGCGCGCGTCTGCGCCTCACGCGCCGCCATCCAGTCGCTGAGCGCCGCCTCACCGCCCTGAAGGAAGGCGCGCGCGCCGAAATACAACGCTGAAACCTGGCGCCGAGTCCATTCGTCCCATGCGCTTTCGCTCACGACGCGGAGGTGACACACGGTCAGGACCAGCATGAGCTCCAGCCGTTCGATCGTTTCGATCTCCCGGGCGAAGCGGGCGATCGTTAACGGGTCGCCGAGGTTGCGACTCTCCGACACGCGAACCATCTGCAAAGGGCGCGCAGCGACCCAAGAGACAAGCCCGGCGTCGTCAGACGAGACGCCGAGCCGGCGGGCGACGCGCTCAATAAGCTTTTCGGCGGCTTCCGGCGTTTGCTCCTTCAACGACCCCCGCGCCTCATGCAGAAGGACGGCGAGATAGAACGGGGCCGGGCTCTTCGCCCGTGAGAGTATCCCTGATGCAATCGGATGGGCGCGCTGCATATCGCCAAGGCGAATTTTCGTCAGCACGCCAATTGCCTGAAACACGTGTTCATCGAGCGCAAACCGGCGGTAGAGACCGAGTTCGACCCGCCCGGCTAGCCGTCCGAACGAGGGAATGTATTTCCCCAGAAGCCGCGTCTCGGCCATGACGCGCAGGAGTTTCACTGGCTCGCGCGCCTCGGTCAGCATGGCGACAAAAAGCGTCGCAATCACTGGGTCGTTGCGCACTGGCGTCGTCACGAGCGTTACGCAGTCAGCCGTCAAGGCGAGCGCATCGGGATGGAAGTCAAGATCTGGCCGCTTTGAGAATGCCCGAAACAGTCGAAAGAGATCGACAGGCGCGCGGCGCGCCGCGGCAGCGTTCTGGAAGTCGATGCGGCCATTGCGAATGCGTAAGTTGGGCTTCAAGCCCGTCTCGTCGCGCGCCAACGCCGTCGGCAAAGGCTTTGGCGCCCTCGCAGACAACTTCATGCGGTCGCCCTCGATCTTGGCGACGAAAATCCGCGTCAGTCGGCCAACGTCGATGGCATTGACAAAGTAGTGGCGCATCATGCGTTCGGCCGAACTGACGTCCGACCTCTCGGCGTACCCCAGCCGCTCGGCGAGCGCCGGCTGAAGGTCGAAGGAGAGTTTCTCGTTCGCGCGCCCCTGCATCTGGTGAAGATGCACGCGCAACGACATCAAGAAGCGCTCAGCCTTTACAAAGGCGGCCAGATTTTCAGCGCCTATTAGCGACCCAGCCGCGCGCCCTTCACCGAGCGCCTGACCGGTAAGATGCTTGGCGATCCAGCCGATCGTATGCAGGTCGCGAAGGCCGCCCTTGCCTTCTTTCAGGTCAGGCTCAGCAAGGTAGCGCGACTGCCCGGAACGATCGTGCCGCGTTTCCTGCTCGGCCAGCTTGGCGGCGACGAACTTGTCGCGCGTGCGGCGACGCAGCTGGTCGTAATTCGACAAGAAATCGCGCGCGAGCGCTGCGTCGCCGGCGATCAGCCGCGCGTCGAGCAGCGCTGTCTGGGCGTTCAGGTCGCTGGCGGCGAAGCGAACTGCGGCTGAGGGCGTATGAACACTATAACCAATCTTTACGCCAGCATCCCACAACGGATAGAGTAGACTGTCGATCGATCGTCGCAACACCGCGTCTGAAACCGATCCGTGAACGATCAGAAGATCAATGTCGGAGAACGGGGCGAGGCTGCGCCGCCCGAACCCGCCCGTGGCAAACAGCGCGACACGCCCTCGCGCGGCGCCGAGCGACTGTTCGAACAAGATCCGCACCGCCTCGTCCATCGCCGCCGCGTAACGGTTGGCGAAAACATCGCCGCGACTGATTTGTTCGGACAAACGCGCGCGCGTGTCGGCGAGCGCGCGGCGCAGGACAAATCCAACCTCGCCCGAACCGGGTTCTTCGGTCGCGCCGCGATCAGAGTTCGCCAGAGCCGCCCGGACGTCTTCCGGAAGCAACGATC
>CAZSBU010000220.1:0-3512 GCA_964605055.1 uncultured Caulobacterales bacterium
GTTTCCGTTCAGTTGGTAGCTCAGTGGTAGCTTTTTCCTCCGTGCTACCAAACTTTGCGAGGCGTACCGATGAGCGGCAAACTTACGAAACGAGCGGTTGACGCCGCCAAAGCGGGGGAGACCTTCTGGGATGACGAACTGCCCGGTTTCGGGCTTCGGGTCTCAGACCGGGGAGCGCGATCGTTCGTCGTAAAATATCGCGCGCATGGTCGGCAACGGTGGGTGACCATCGGCCGGTATGGGGTTTTTACGCCTGATCAAGCGCGTACTGAGGCCAAGCGCATTCTCGGAGAGGTCGCAAAGGGCGGCGACCCGGCGGCGGAAAAAGCGAAGTCGCGGGAAGGCGTGACGTTTGCCGAGTTCGCAAAGCGTTACGTCGCCGAGTATTCGGAAGCTCATAAAAAACCAGCGTCTCGTGACGCTGACCGATTCCACCTGAAAAATCATCTTGTGCCGAGGCTCGGCAGCGCTCGTCTTGATGCGATCTCGCGGCAGGAGGTCGCCAAGCTGCACGCCTCGCTCAAGGATCGGCCGTATACGGCAAACCGCGTGATCACATTGCTGAGCCACATGTTCGCGGTTGCTGCGCGATGGGGCGTTGTTGCGGATGGCGTAAACCCATGCCTGCATGTCACGAAATTCCGCGAGCACTCGCGGGAGCGTTTTTTATCGCCCGCTGAGTTGAATCGCCTCGGTCGAGCGCTGGCGGTTGTCGACCGGGCCGGAAAGGCGCCTTACGTCGTCGCGGCCATTCGGCTGCTACTGTTCACTGGCGCGCGCCTCAACGAAATCCTGTCACTGAGATGGGAATATGTCGATGAAGCAGGTCGGCTGCTTCGTCTGCCAGACAGTAAGACCGGCGCGAAGACGATCCCTCTGGCGCCGGCGGCGTTGGAAGTCCTGCGTGACTTGCCGCGACAAGCGGACAATCCGTTCGTGATCTGCGGCGCAGTCCCTGGCGCGCATCTCGTCAACCTGCAAAAACCGTGGCGTCGGATACGCAAGGCCGCGCTGCTGCCGGATGTTCGCATACACGATCTGCGGCACAGCTACGCCTCGGTCGCGGTATCAGGCGGCATGTCATTGCCGTTGATCGGGAGCCTGCTTGGCCACCGGGAGCATTCGACGACCCAGCGTTATGCGCACCTCGCGGACGACCCGCGCCTTGCTGCGGCGGATGCAGTAGCGGCGACCATCGCGGCACGGATGGCGGGCGGCGGCGCCGAGGTCATCCCGATCCGCAAACAGATTGTGTGACGACGTCTCAATTCGTGACGCTGAGAAACGAAACGACTGCAACAGTCTGTCAGCGCACTGAGATGCGTCATGATACGCGCGTTGACCGCCGGGGGCGTGAATACCACTAGTAGCCATCCGACGATCCTGAAACGGGAGGCTGCATTCACGATGCAATCTAACTCGCAATTCAATGGCAAGGGGCAGTTCATAAGTCCGAGATCGCACGAGCATGTCGTTCTGTGACCGATCGTACGGAAAAAGGGCGTCTAAGAGGGCGCGCAATGGCCGGTGCATCTACAGTCGACGGCACCGAATACTGGTTGATCAATGAACGAGAATCTCCAGAGACGCTTAAGGCGCTACGGGAATTGCTTGGCCGCGAGCCAACCCGTGATGAGGCAAGGGCAGTTGAGCAAGCCGTGCGGAACTACCAGCACGTCTGGAAGCGCATAGAAGGCGGCGCTGACTTGGACGAGGCCAGGAAGCAGCTGAAGCGCTTCGAGAGGGCGCTTGCTGTTGTAGCAGCATTCCTCGATCAGGACTGCGACGATCCTGATCCGTCCCCGGAGCACCAGCAGCGGGAGGCCGCGTTTTTGTTGATGGCGCATTCCGGGGTGACTGCCGGAACGCCGCCGGAGTCATGGCCACAACTGCGGGATTTGGCACAATCATGCTTGAAAGCCGCACGCGCGGCTCAGGACGCAAAAATCCCCACAGTGCGCGATCCGGGGGCTTCGACACTCTTCATCAGCTTGGCGGACGCGATCGAGCGGCTCGGTGGAGCAGTCACAGTCCGCGGCCATCAGGGCGGTGCCGGCGAGCATCTCGAACCTTGGTCTCCCTTCGTGAAGTTTATGTACGCAGCGCATACGAGCGTCGCGCGCCACGTCCATCGCATTCCCCCAGGCAAAAACGATCCCCGCCTGCCGATGCAAAATTCCGGATATCCGAAGGCTATTTCGGACGCTCTTGCCCAGCGAGAGGTAAAGCGACTGGAAAATGAGCCGTAATTTCTCTCGTGCTTCCGGATGACATGAAGCCGATGCTTTGCGTGTCTTTAAGGAGGCACGAGAGATAATGGATGACGAAATTTTGCGACCGAAAGCAGCTGCTGCCTTTCTTGGCATCAGCACCTCAACGATGAGCAAATGGCGACTTACCGGCAGGGGCCCCGAGTTCATCCGCATCGGCGAGCACCTGGTCGGCTACCGCCGCTCCGCGCTTGACCGCTTTGCATCGGCGCGCGTTTGCCGCTCCACGAGCGAGCGCACCTGACGCTTCAAATTAAACGGGCCTCGGCGCCGATGGCGTGAGGGCCCCAAGCGAAAGTCACCGACATGCCAAAGAAAAAAAGCGCTCAAGCCGAGCGTGCCGCTGCGCGCGCCTTTTTCAAACGCCTTGGTTTCGTTCCGGACCCAAACCCCAAACCGAACGCACGCAATCCGATGAAAGCGATACGGCGGCACTGCCTTCAGTGTAGTGGAAGTTCACGCGCCGTTGAGGAATGCCCCAGCGCTACCTGCGCCTTGTGGACCATTCGACTAAGCGTCAACCCGCACAGGCTCGCGGCCCGTTTACGCGATGAAGAATGACCCGTCGAAAGCGACTGCTGCTCGCCGACATGATGAAACGGGTCGAACTACTCCCAAGCGCATCCTCTCAAGCAAAGCGCGCAAGCAAAAAAAGATCGAGGGCCCGTTTGCACCACGCCTGATTGAAATGCTGGAGTCGCCAGCATGGAACGTACTGTCTCTGTCGGCGCGGCGCGTCCTTGATCGAATCGAGATCGAGTTTGCGCACCACGGCGGGCAAGACAACGGGGCTCTGCCGGTGACCTTCTGCCAATTCGCAATGTACGGCATTGACCGCCACGCCATTGCGCCAGCAATCCGCGAGCTGGTGGCGCTCGGTTTCATCGACTACATTCAGGGACGGGCAGGCAATTCGGAGTTTCGAATGCCGAACAAGTTCCGGCTCACCTATCGGCACACGGAATATGACGGACCAACGCAGGAGTGGCGCAAAATCGAGACGGTCGAGCAAGCTGCCGAGATGGCGCGCAACGCTCGTGCAGCGTCCTCGAAGCCGAACCGGTAAAAACAGAAATCCAGTGGGGGAAAATAACTGTTTTCGATGGGGTAAACCCCCACTGATTGAGCAATGTGTCGGTGAGGGAAACCCCCACTACTCATCCACCCCCTTTTTCCCACACTACTTTCTATATCTCGGCTCGTGACGCAGCGACTGAACAGATATCCGCTGCTCGCGAGAAC
>CAZSBU010000220.1:3522-4628 GCA_964605055.1 uncultured Caulobacterales bacterium
ACTGCTCGCGCGCGAGTCAGAGACACGACGACAAATTCAACGGACATCGGCAAAATCTGACGGAAAACTCCGAACCCGTGACGGGAAGTGACGGAGTCGACCGCCGAAAAGCCAATCGATTCATCGTTTTCGAACGACTTAGCTGCGGACGAGCTACCGCGACGCTACCAAAATCGACGATTTCGAAGATTTGGTGAGAGCTGACCCGATGGCTTTGGCCACCGACCCCCCCGGGGGTAGAAATGGGTATGGCGCTGGAACGTCATACCTGTGCCCCGCAAATTTTTTTATTGAGATTAACGGTGGCATTGCCGGTCCTGCATGCAGGATGGCCTATGCCCGAATAATCGAAACCGGATTTTTTCGACCCGCGACACTTCATGTGCATATTTTTTTATACGTCGCGGCGTCAAGCGACCACCTTGTCCCTGTCGCTTGTCTTCGACCGTTACGGCGCTACAGATTCAAGCCACGACCTAAGGAGATAAAGTGACCCGCCCCCGAGTGCGCAGCCGCCTTCTATGTAACAGAAAGAGGGGTTTCGGCGAAAGGCCGATCCGGCTGGAGCTTCCAAATCGCGCAGGCCGGATCGGCCGGCTGGATTGTTTCTGGCGCGGGCGGTCTGTATCCGAGCGATGAGTGCGGCCGGATCGTATTGAAATCGCACCGCCATTTTTCGATGACGATCTGCGCTTCGCCGAGAGAGTAAAACAACTCCGTGTTGAGACATTCGTCACGGAGCTTCCCGTTGAAAGATTCATTGTAGCCGTTCTCCCATGGGCTGCCAGGTTCGATGAAGAGCGTCTTCACGTGCATCTCGCCAAGCCATTTGCGAACCGCCTTTGCAGCGAACTCAGGCCCGTTGTCCGAGCGAATGTGGTCGGGAACGCCGCGGCTGACGAAGAGCCGCGCCAGAACCGCGAGAACGCCCTGGCTGTTAAGGCGGCGCTTAACTTCGATCGCGAGGCATTCCCGCGTGAACTCGTCGATCACCGTGAGCATGCGGATCTTGCGGCCGTCGCGCGTTCTGTCCGCGACGAAGTCATAGGCCCAGACATGATTGCGGCGCTCCGGCCGCAGGCGAATGCACGATCCGTCATTCAGCC
>CAZSBU010000221.1:0-4624 GCA_964605055.1 uncultured Caulobacterales bacterium
CGTCTACGCCCAGATTGGCGATGTTGTCAGCGTCGGCGGGTTTGACGCTCGCCTCGTTGCAGTCGAAGAACAACCAGGACCAAATTACACGAGCACTCAGGCGCGCTTCGATATCTCGCGCAACGGCCAGCCGCTGCAGCAGATGATCGCCGAAAAAAGGTACTACCCCGTTCGCGGCATGCAGACGACGGAAGCGGCAATCCGCACAACGTTCTCGGGCGATCTTTATCTTACCGTCGGCGATCAGGATGCGACCCGCGGCTGGGTCGTTCGCGCCTGGCGTTATCCGCTGACGGTGTGGATGTGGATCGGCGCCGGCATCATGACGGCAGGCGGGCTCGTTGCAGCGTCCGGAGGTCGTGAGCGTCGGCGCGTGCGCCAACGCGAGGGTGCAATTGCGAAGCCGCTCGAACAGGCGACGGCCTGAGCGGTTAGTATCCGCCATACCGCATCCGTGTAATAGAGGGAGCGCTCGTCTTGAAACGGATTATCTTCCTCGCGCCGCTGTCGCTCTTCGTACTCGTCGGCCTCTATTTCGCGGTTGGGCTGACGCGCGATCCGTCGCGCATTCCGTCGACGCTGATTGACCGGCCGGTTCCAGCCTTTGACCTTTCAGCGCCCGAGGGTCGCCGCGCCGGACTGTCTTCACGCGACCTCATCGGCGAGGTCTCCATCGTCAATGTCTTCGGCTCGTGGTGCATCGGCTGTACTGTCGAACATCCGTTGCTGCTTGAAATAGAAGCAGAGGGCCTCGCCCCCATCCACGGCCTCAACTGGAAAGACAAACCCGAAGCGCTTGCGGATTGGCTGGCGCGGCGCGGCGATCCCTACACCCGAATTGGCGTCGATGCAGATGGCCGCACTGCGATTGACTTCGGCGTCACTGGGGCCCCGGAAACATTCATCATCGACAGGAACGGACGCATACGCCACAAGCATGTGGGGCCGATAAACCGCGACGATTGGGAGACGGTCCTGAGACCGCTCATTGAGGAACTGAAGAATGCGCCGCCCGCGTCGCCGTCATAAGCTAGCGACTTTTCTGGTCGCCCTCTTCATCGGCGGCGCCGCGCTCGCAGCTCAGCCCGACGAAATTCTTGCCGATCCAACGCTTGAAGCGCGCGCCCGCGCTATCAGCCGGGAACTGCGCTGCGTCGTGTGTCAGAGTGAAAGCATTGATGACTCCAACGCGCCGCTGGCGCGCGACCTGCGCATGCTCGTCCGCGAAAGGATCAGCGCGGGAGACAGCGACGCGGCCGTGCGCGCCTATATTGTGGAGCGGTACGGCGACTATGTTTTGTTAAAGCCGCCAGTGCAGGCAAATACGCTGGTACTGTGGCTGACCCCGCTGTTGTTGTTCGTCATCGCCGCGCTTTTCGCTGCCATTCAATTGCGGCGATCGGCGATCGCACCGACGCCGCCGCGTCCATTAACGCCAGAAGAGCAGACGCGATTGCGGGAACTCGGCGAATGAGCGCTGAAGCCGCGATGGCGCTGTTCGTCTGCTTGTCAGTTGCGGTCATTGCCGTGAGCGTTGGCGCCCTTGGCGCGCCAATACTCCAGCGGCGCACTTGCAAATCGACCGAAGGCGACACCGACGCGACTGAAACCACGCTGACGGCGTCGACGCTCCGTACACGCCTCGCCGCCATCGACCAGGACGCCGCCGCCGGGCTCATACCCCTCGACAAGATCGACGAGGCGCAACTGGAAGCGCGTCGCGCAGCCCTCTTGGCGGACGAAGCGCGCGCGGCAGACAGTCATGGCGATCGCGTGGCGGCGCGTTGGAGATTCGGCGCGATCGCCTTTCTCGGACTTGTTCCCATTGCGACAGCGGCGATCTATCTGTCCATCGGCGCGCCCCAGTTGATCGGTCTGCGCCTTGCTGATTTGCAAAGCGCTGTCGAACCGAGCGCGTTGACGGAAGAGATCGTAAATCTGCCGCCTGAAGCACAGGAGGCGATGATTGCTCAAATGGTCGCGCGTCTTGCCACGCGGCTCGAAGAAAACCCGGCGGACGCAGACGGCTGGAGGCGTCTTGCGAGAGCCTATCTTGTCGTTGGCGATCCCGAGAAAAGCGCGACGGCGTCGCGTCGACTGCTTGCGATTGTAGAAGGCGATGCGGACGACTGGCGAACGCTCGCGGCCGCGCTGAGCGCAGCCGAACCTGCCGGCGTCTTTCCGGTGTCTGATGAATTTCTAGCTGTCCTTGACAAATTGGAGGCTCGCGATCCGAACGACCTATCGGTCCTGTTCTACCGGGCAGGCGCAGCCCGTGAGACAGGTGATCCATTGCGCGCAGCCGCGCTTTGGCGCGAAATGCTCAATAAATTACCGCCCGATGAGCCTTCCCGCGACGTGGTCGAGGCGCTGATTGCAGAGGTCGAAAAGCCTTAGGCGCGACCGCATTGATATCATCGGAAGCGAACTCATCTGATGCCTGCCAACTGCGGGGGGCGGGCGTTTGCCGTCAGGGCTGTTTCTTGCTCACCTGTCCAGTGGATGATCAGCGCCGGGCAGGATTGGGTGGCGGGATGACGTTAGTAAACATGAATTATGGTCACTGGCTTGCGCTGGGCGTCATCGCGTCTACCCTTTTTATTTCACCGGGGACGGCGGCTCAGACGTTCGAGGCTTCCGGTGTGCGCATCGAAGGGTTCCGTGGCTCTGCGCAATTCGTCTTAACCAAGCGCTCTGCTATCCGCATCGCGTCACGGGCTAAGTCGGACGAGCCGTTCGTTTCGGTATCGCTGCAGGGCGATACGGTCGTCGTACGGATGGCGGAGGTTGAAGAGGCTGAAGCCGCCCGGGCCGGTATTGAAATTGCCTTGCCGATGAACGCCGGGCTGACGATAATTGACTCCCAGGTCGAGATAAATCTTGGCGCATTCGAAGGCGATTTAAAGATCATACGCTCGCGGATCACTGGCGAGGCGACTAGCGCCGGTCGAGCCTTTCTGGGTCTGACGGCGGGGTCTGGCTTTTTTCTCGGCGACGTCCGGTCGGAAACCGACATCGAGCTTTCCGGAGACGCCGACCTTCGCGTCAACCGCGCAAGCCTGATCAGAGCGCTCGTGAACGACGTCGCCGACTTGACGGTTGGCGAGATCGGGCAGTTGTTCGATGTGTCCATTGGCGGCCGCAGCGCCGTTGCCGTTGGCAAGGCGTCAGGAGTCCTGCACGCGCACATCCATGATCGCGGAATTCTTTTGATAAACGATGGCCGCCTTAATCGCATGCAAGCAACGCTCGATGGTCCGGGTTCGGTGACCTTTGCCGGCGTCACGGGCGCGGCGGAATTGGACCTCGTCGATGACGCCACCGTTACTCTTTCCTTCGTCACAGGACGGGTCGTACGCACCGGCAATGGAACGGTCTATATCGGCGGTCGTCGTCATTATTGATTCTGCTGACCGCAAACGATTTCGAGGGCGCAGAGCATCCCTTTCCTTTCACTTCGTTGCGCAGCCTTCTGTCTAGATCTTGGCCAGCGTATAGGCGGCTGCGATCTTCGCGTGCACCTCGGGGCAGAAGTTCTGCCAGGATGTGCGTCCATTCGTGGCGTCGACGACAAAAATTTGTTCGCCTGCGCGCAGATGCGGCGCTATCGCATTGCGGACGCCAATCGCCGTCAGACCGCAGTTAACAGTCCACACATTCTCAGCAAGCTTGAAGGCCGGCCCAAGGCTGAGCACGGCGTATTCAATTCGACTCGCCGCCGCCGATACCACATCGAAAATCAGGATAAAGTTTGCGAACGCCGGTTGCTCGCCGCGTTTGGCGGCCATGGCTGAGGCGGCGCGGTGGGGCGGTCGGCTTTCGCACACAAATGCGCCGTTCACGAAGGCTTCCGCTGCGCTCAGGGGTGGGGCCTCAACCGAGGCGTTACCCGACGGCTGTAGGTCATCGCGGCGCCCAAAGGCGGCGGGATCGGTTTCAGCTCTGGCCGGTTTGGCGCCAAAGAACGCGGCGAAAGTCTTTTCGCGCCGAGCCTCGCGCCATTCCCGGCTGCCTGCGGGTGCGATGAGCGACCAGCTCGCAAGCCTTCCTTCATGCGCAAATTTGCGCAATTGCTGGGAGGAATAGGGTCCGTAGACCTTTTCCTTTACCTTAACACACCAGTTATCTGCGGCGAGCATGCCTGTTACCCCGAATGTCGGAGCGGCGTAGTTCAGCCGCCCTTCTTATTCAGAGAATCAGCAAGAACCGCGCCATCCAGAGCTGCGAATTCGTGCGATTTCGCCTTTTCAAGAACCTCTTCCATGCGCACAGCCCTCGACGTGAACACGACGCCGACGCCGTGCTCGTGCCGACGGACGACCTGGGCGGGCATTCGTCCAACGGTCAGGAAGGCGCCGAGCGATGGGCGTGGTTCGATTGCGATCGAGGCGCCGGTTAGCGAGATATCGATAATAGAACATGAAACGATCTCGCCCGTGTCGAGGGTGATGCGCGCGGGCGCTTCCTGACGGATGCGCGGGTGTTCGCGCCGGTCAAGGCTGAGGTTGTCATTGTTCAGCGCAAAAATGAGGCTATCAGCGGTTCGGGCCGTCTTGGCGCGGCGACCGCGATAGTCCACGGCGAAGGAATGACGCCCCGCGCGGACTACCGACGCATCAAAGCG
>CAZSBU010000222.1:0-1551 GCA_964605055.1 uncultured Caulobacterales bacterium
CCGTCATCGGAGCAGGCCACGACGCCGTCGCGCTCGTCGCCGCCGGCGACGCACAGTCCGTCGTCCAGCAACTCGGCCAACTGGACCGTCCCCTACTCATCGCCATCGACTGCGACAACGCCGGCAACAAGACTACGCGTACGCGGATGTTCCCAGTCGCCGAAGCGCAAAGCGTTGAGGTTGGCCACGGGCCGGGCGCCCATCGTGAAGACGTCGCGCATGATGCCGCCAACGCCGGTCGCCGCTCCTTGATATGGCTCGATAAAGGATGGGTGATTGTGGCTTTCCATCTTGAAGACGGCGGCAAGCCCATCGCCGATATCGATGACGCCAGCGTTCTCACCCGGGCCGCAGATCACCCACGGGGCGCTGGTAGGCAGCTTTTTGAGATGGCGACGCGAGGATTTATACGAGCAGTGTTCTGACCACATCACGGAGACAATGCCGAGTTCAACGACGTTCGGCTCTCTCCCAAGAAGCTTCAGCAATTTGGCGTATTCGTCTGGGGTGAGGCCGTGTTCGGCGACAAGTTCGGGCGTAATCATTCCCATGGAGATCCTTGCGATGATGCGCTCTATTAGACGTCGCGCCGCTGTGGCGCAAATCCCGCGCAAATAGGCTCAACCACCGGACAGGAGCAGCTTTTATTGAGCCTCGCGTTGCCTGCGGCGTTCTTCGTTGCGCAGGCGTCGATCGCGATCGGCGCATTGATTTTCAAGCATCGTCTTTATTGAGCCTACAGCTGCCGTAATTTGCTCCTCTGCGGAGATGGTCGCTTCGCCGTCATCGTCAAACTTCACGCCCGAAGCGAACTGCGACCGGTTCGCGCCGGGGAATCGGGCAATCGCCGCCCGTCCAGGGAGGCGACGCGCCATCAAGCTGATCGCTGACTGAGGCGTCGCCGGATCGTTCCCGGCAAAAATGACCCCGGCCGTAAAATCAGCGGACAAATAGTTGGCCTCATCCGGCAAGGGAGCAGCGATCGCGATGACGCCGTCCGCGCCGCCGTCAAGCTGATGCGCCAACGCGAGTTCGAACGCCTTGACGCCGCCAGCGCCAAATCCGCCGATGATCGAGCAGCGTTCCGGGTCGACATGCTCGCTTACCGCCCTTGCCCAGACCGCAGCGCCGCCTTCAGGGGCAAATACGCTCCATCCCGCCGCCCCAACGCCGTCAAGTATGGCGGCGAATGCGGCAGGCTCAAGGTCCTCGCCGGCGAGAAAGAGAAAATCGCCGGACGCCGCATCCCTCGCCGGTCCTGTGGAATACCCCCCCAGCGGTTCGGCCGGCGTCGGCGCAGTGGCCGACTGGCCGCATCCAGATAAGGTAAGACCAGCGACCGCACACAAACAGCTCGTGATGAATCTGCGCATCATGATTGCCTTCGTCTTCATCGAACTCCCCCTTGGATACAACAATCTTTGCAAGTCAGGCCGGGCTAACGGGTCAACGGTTTGTACATGATCCGTCGCGGCACGTCGGCGTCGGGGCCGAGGCGGCGTTTTTTATCTTCCATATTGACAAGCATTGTAATTAAGAAAATCAATATCC
>CAZSBU010000222.1:1561-4598 GCA_964605055.1 uncultured Caulobacterales bacterium
TTTCCCTCGAACCATTCGACATGGCTATCGCCCTCGAAAGCGAGGATATGGGTGGCGATGCGGTCGAGGAACCACCGATCGTGACTGATGATAACGGCGCAACCGGCGAAGTCTTCCAGCGCCCGCTCCAATTCGCGCAGCGTATCGACATCGAGATCGTTTGTCGGTTCGTCGAGCAGGAGAAGGTTGGCGCCCTCCGTCAGCATCTTGGCGAGGTGCACGCGATTGCGCTCGCCGCCTGACAACGTCCCGACCTTTTTCTGCTGGTCTCCGCCTTTGAAGTTGAACCAGCCGACATAGGCGCGTGAGGGAATTTCGCGTTTGCCGAGCTGAATGATGTCGAGCCCGCCCGAGATTTCCTCCCAGACGTTCTTGCTCCCATCGAGATTGTCGCGCGACTGATCGACGTAGCCGAGCTTCACGGTCTCGCCAATTCGCAGAGAGCCGTTGTCCGGCTCGTCCTGACCCGTCAGCATGCGGAAGAGCGTCGTCTTGCCAGCGCCGTTCGGGCCGACAACGCCGACGATACCCCCCGGCGGCAGCTTGAACGACAATCCGTCGATCAGCAATTTGTCGCCGAATCCTTTCTTGAGATTGTCGGCTTCGATGACAACGCCGCCAAGGCGCGGCCCGGGCGGGATTTGTATCTGAGCGACGCCCACTTCTTCCTTGCCGGCGCGCGCCAGCAGGTCGTCATAGGCATTGATGCGAGCCTTTGATTTCGCCTGACGGGCCTTCGGGCTGGCGCGTATCCAGTCTGATTCGCGATCGAGGGTTTTCTTGCGATTTTGCTCTTCGCGATCTTCCTGCTCCATGCGCTTGCGCTTGGCCTCAAGCCAAGACGAGTAGTTGCCCTCATGGGGGATGCCGCGGCCGCGATCGAGTTCGAGAATCCAGCCGGTAACATTGTCGAGAAAATACCGGTCGTGAGTAACCAGAATGACGGCGCCCGGAAAATCACGCAGGTAGTTCTCAAGCCAAGCGACGGACTCGGCGTCGAGGTGGTTGGTCGGCTCATCAAGCAGGATGAGGTCAGGCTTGGATAGCAGCAGCCGAGCCAGAGCTACGCGACGCTTCTCCCCGCCCGACAGTCGGTCGACAGGCCAGTCCCCCGGCGGGCAGCGCAACGCCTCCATAGCCATTTCGACCTTGCTCTCAATATCCCAGGCGTCGGCCGCGTCGATCTCCTCCTGCAGTTTCGACATCTCCTCCATAAGCTCGTCTGAATAATCTTCGCCGAGCCGCATCGAGACGTCATTGAAGGCGTCGATCTTGGCCTTAATTTCGCCGACACCTTCCATCACGTTCCCGAAGACGGATTTCGTCGAATCGAGCTGAGGCTCCTGAGCGAGGTAACCGATGCGGGTGCCTTCAGCCGCGTACGCCTCGCCGCCGAATTCCTTGTCGACGCCCGCCATGATCTTGAGGAGCGTCGATTTCCCCGAACCATTGACGCCGACAACGCCTATTTTGGCGTCGGGATAGAATTGCAAATGGATGTTTTCGAGAACTTTTTTGCCGCCGGTAAAGGCCTTGGTTAGCCCCTGCATGAAGTAAATGTACTGATGTTTAGCCATCGGCCAGATCCGGTTCTTTCCTAAAGAGAGAAATCTTGCAGCCGCTGCAACCGTGACCGGAAAGCGACATGGCGGTCTCATATCCCGGCGGCCTTTCGCTTTCAACGCGGGAAGCCATTCTCAGAGGCGCCAGCCTCGATTATACGGGCAAGCATGACAACTATGACTGACATCTCCCCCTCCGCCAGCTATCGCGGTTATGTAAGCAAGACCCTCGCGCGGGGAGAACAGATCATCTACCGCGCCAATTTCAACTGGACGTACAGTCTGTTTCCGGCCCTCTGGTTCGCTCTTGGTCTGTCGCCGGCCCTGCTGTTTGGCTATCTCCAGTTTGTCGTCGGGCTCGACTTCGCACTTCTGCAGTGGGGGTGGCTGTTCTGTGCCATCGGCGCTACGGCCGGCTCACTCATCCTTCTGCTTCATGTCATTCATCTGGTCACGACCGAAATTGTCGTTACGACGTTCCGGTTCGTATTCAAGATCGGCCTTATTTCTCGAAGAACCCAGGAAGTCAGCCTCAACAAGATTGAGGAGATCACACTGACACAATCCGTTCTCGGCCGAATTTTCGACTATGGCTCGGTCGTTCTGCGGGGCACTGGCGTGGGCGTCATTACGCTGCCTAACCTCGACGAACCAATTCAAGTTCGCCGGATAATCGAGGATGCGCGCGCCAACTTGCGCAATCAAAGCCGGGACGAACGTAGCGGCGACGCCGACTGAACGCGGCTGTTGTTGGTGGGCTTAACCGAACGCGGTTCTGAGGATTGCGGTAAGCCCTTCCCGGTCACCCTCATCAAACATGGCCTTCCTGTCGCTATCGACGTCGAAAACAGCTATAAGAGCGCCTTCTCTGTTAAATACCGGAACTACGATTTCGGATTCTGACCGGCTGTCGCAAGCAATGTGACCGGGAAATTCGTGCACATCATCGACAATCACGGTCTCGCGCGACGCGGCCGCTGCGCCGCACACCCCCGCGCCAAACGGAATGCGCAGGCATCCGAGCGTTCCCTGATAGGGCCCGACGACCAGCTCGTCCGGTTTCTCAGGGTCGACGACGTAGAACCCCGTCCAGAAATAATGATCGAATGCATGGTGCAAAATATTCGACACCGTCGCCATGCGCGCAACGAAATTGGTTTCGCCCTCGAGCACGGCGGCGATTTCGCAGGCGACGTCGCGGTACCGCGCGGCTTTTTCGTCCAACGCCATCATTCAGAAGGCTCTCCCATCGAAAACTTCAAACAAGGCAAATCTTCTATTTCGACCGTGACGTGGTCGCCGGGCTTAAGCGACCCAACGCCCGCTGGCGTTCCCGTGAAAATAAGATCGCCCGGCCGCAGGTCAAAGAGGCTCGCCAGCGCGCTCACGATTTCGGGAACGGACCAAATCATATCGGATAACAAAGCGTTCTGGCGCACGTCGTCGTTAACCCGCAAAACGAGACGCGCGCCATC
>CAZSBU010000223.1:0-4580 GCA_964605055.1 uncultured Caulobacterales bacterium
GAACGCGATTTTGACGATTCCGGCCAACCCCGCCTTCTCTTCGCTCAACCTTGCCCAGTCGGTTCTTGTTTTGGCCTATGAATGGAGCCGCGTCCGCCCGCCTGCTTTGTCGGAGGCGCCGCGCATCGAAGCGGCGACGAAGGAAGATTTCGAACGCCTCATCGCCCATCTTTTCTCGGAACTCGACGCCCGGAATTACTTTCACCCGCCGGAGCGTCGCCCTCATATCGCGCGCGTCCTCAGAACCGCGCTGATGCGGGCCGGGCTGACCGAGGGGGAAATACGGACGCTGCGCGGCGCGATCAAATCCCTCGCACGTCCGCCCCGAAACGCGTCAGATCATGCGTCCGAGGACGGCGATTGTGCGTAATTCTCCCGTTGCCTGATGTAAGTCGAGGCTTCGCCGTATAGTGCGGTTAAAGCGTCTGACACTTCCACTCCGGTTATGGAACTCCTGCGTGACTGACCAATCGCTCGCCGCTGACAGCCAAGCCGGCGCCACGTCTACTGAAATTGCGCGGATCGACCGTCCCGATACGCTCTCAGCGCATCGTTTCCGCTATTATGATTTTGCGATGGCGGCGACCTGCGTGATCATCGTCTGCTCAAACATTATCGGGGCGGGCAAGGTTGCTACGATTGCCGACTTCACGTTCGGCGCGGGCGTATTGTTTTTTCCTTTGTCGTACGTGCTCGGCGACGTCCTGACCGAGGTTTACGGTTACGCCCGCGCCCGGCGAGTCGTCTGGGCCGGCTTCACCGCTGCAGCTTTCGCGGCGGGCATGGCGGCGTTCGTGACCTGGATCGCCCCTGCCGACGCATGGAACGTCGAAATTGCTCCGGGCGTCGATAAACAAACGGCGTTTGCGCTGAATTTCGGACAGGCCCCGCGCATCGTACTGGCCTCATGTCTCGCGCTGTGGGCCGGCGAGATCGCCAACGCGTTCGTCATGGCGCGCATGAAGGTCGCGTCCAACGGCCGCCATCTCTGGCAACGGACGATCGGCTCGACGATTGTCGGGCAGGGTGTCGATACCCTGATTTTCTATCCGTTGGCGTTCATCGGCGTCTGGTCGCCGGAGCTAATTCTGTCCGTGATGGCGACGAATTACGCCTTGAAAGTAGCATGGGAGGCGCTTTTGACGCCCGTCACCTATCGCGTGGTCAGTTTTCTCAAGCGGGCTGAGGGCGTCGACGTCTATGACAAGGGAACGGACTTCACGCCTTTTTCAGTGAAGTCGTAACGCCTGCGGCAGTGAACGAGCGATATAGGCTCGCAACTGCCTTGCGGATGAAGTAAACTGGTCAGTGTAATAACACGCTCCGAACCGCTAAGTGAGGATCGATCGCCATGGACCAGCGCCTTCGGAGCCCTCAGCCCGCCATGCCGTCCCCGCCTGTCATAGACGACGCCAAGCGAAACCTGCGCATTGCGATCCTCGGCGGCGGTTTTTCCGGCATGGGTATGGCGATCATGCTGATGCGGCGCGGCTATTCGAATGTCACGATTTTCGAAAAAGCGGCCGATTTCGGCGGAACCTGGCGGGAGAACACTTATCCGGGCGTCGCCTGCGATGTGCCGTCCCACCTCTATTCATTCTCTTTTGCGCCGAACCCAAACTGGACCCGGAGATTTTCACCCGGGTCCGAGATCTGGACCTATCTGCAAGATTGCGCCCGGCGTTTCGGACTCTACGAGCGCGCCCGTTTCGGCAAGAAAGTAACCCGCATCACCCACGACGGGGCGGTGTGGACGATTGCGTTCGCCGACGGCGGGACTGCGACCGCCGACGTTGTCGTTAGCGGCCTTGGCGGTTTGCACGAACCGAACAAGCCGCCTTTCGCTGGCGCTGACGCTTTTCGCGGACCCATATTTCATACGGCTGAATGGCGACATGACGTCGACCTGACGGGTAAAAAAGTCGCCATTATCGGGTCGGCCGCGAGCGCGGTGCAGGTGATCCCCGAAATCGCGCCGCAGGTTGCCCAGCTTGATGTATACCAGCGCACGGCGAACTGGGTGATGCCGCGCGAGAGTTACGCCTATCCGGCGTGGGCGCGCGGTCTTTTTCGGTCGCTTCCGCCATTGGCGCGCCTCTATCGCGGGTTCTATTTCTCGCTAATGGAATTTCGCCACAGCGCGTTCCGCGCGGGGGAAAATCCTGTCAAGAAATTCGTGAGCGAGCAGTTCCGAAAACATCTCGACGCGCAGGTCGCCGATCCGGAACTGCGTGCGAAGCTGACGCCCGACTATCCGATTGGCTGCAAGCGGATTCTTATTTCCGACCGCTACCTGCCGACTATCCAGCGCCCCAACGTTTCGCTCGTTACGGCCCCGATAGATCGGATCGAGCCGGACGGCGTCCGCACCGCCGATGGCGCGCTGAGGCCGGCGGACGTCATTGTTCTGGCGACAGGCTTCAAGCCGTTCAATTTGCTGGCGTCGATTGACGTCGTCGGTCCAACCGGAAAATCGCTTGCGGAGGTCTGGTCAAAGGGCATCGTCGCCCATCGGACCGTAGCAGTGCCCGACATGCCAAACTTCTTCATGCTGCTCGGTCCCAATTCGGGTCTGGGGCACAATTCGGTTGTTCTCATGATCGAAGCGCAGGTCAAATACATCATCGCGCTTCTCGACGAGATGCTGGCGAAGGGCGCCGTCGCCGTTCAACCAACGCAAGACGCAACACGGTCATTCGACGAGCGACTACAACGCGAATTGGGCGCCACTGTCTGGGCCGGCGGTTGCAAGAGCTGGTATCTCGACGAGAGCGGCCGCAATTATACGCTGTATCCCCACCCGGTCAGGGCTTACTTGCGAGAAATGAAAAAACCGCAGACTGACGAATTCGCCTTCTCCGCGGCGCTCGCCGGGCTGTCCTAGCATGCAGGACGTCGGCGTCCGGCGACTGATTCCCTTCTGACGATACGCACCATGCAATCATTCGCGCCTGACGTGTCGAATCCCGAACTTAGGTGTGAAATTTTTTTCTTAACCAACGTTAATGTCTTGTGAATAGTTGCTATCGGTGTACTAATTTTCCGCAGTGCAGTGCAGCAAATCGATTCGAAAATCGGCGATCCAGCGATGAAGTGGCTCAAGACTTGCGGTTAAACAAAGGGCCTTCGTGATTGAAGAACCGAGGCTCGCGCGTTGAGATTAGGACGGGTGTTTCTGCCGGATTGATCGATATAGCCCCTGTCGTTCGGGTCCGAACCAATCCGCTAAAGGCTCGAATAAACCGACGCTTGGCTGGCAAGACTCATGTTACCGGTCTCGGCTGGCGGTTCAGCGGTAGAGTATTTTGGGGGATTTATGGGGTGTGGCCTAAATAGTCTAATGGCTGCCTGTGCGTTGACAGCGCTTGCCGTTGGTCTCGCAACGCTCGCGCCCGCCGCGCTTGCGCGGGCGGCGGCCGACGTCGAACTCAATGGTGGTATCGAAGTTGAGATCGAAACCTCTCAGATCCACCTTCCCGAATTAGGCGGTGGTGCGGCTCTGCAGTCTTTCGAAAACTCAAAGGGCGCTACGCCAAAAACAAAGGCTGCCCCAGCGAAAGAAGACGCTAATTTGGGCGGCGAGTTCTGGCTCATGCTAGCCGCGCTCACGGGTCTCGGCTTCGCTTTGCGTCGCCGTTCCGCTCTCTAGCGTTGCGCCGCCCGTAATTGACATCAGCCCTACGCCCGGCTATCCGCACCGTTCCAAAAGACGGGTCGGCGCGCAGCCGCCGTTGAAATCGCGTGGGAGATAATCTTCCTCGCCGGTGCGCGCCAAAAGCGAGGATCAATGACAAAGCGGATCGCCGCAAAGCATAAACTTGACCGCCGGATGGGCGAGAATATCTGGGGCCGCCCAAAATCGCCCGTCAACAAGCGCGAATACGGGCCCGGCATGCACGGGCAGGGGCGCAAGGGAAAAACTTCTGACTTCGGCCTCCAGCTCCGCGCCAAGCAAAAGCTTAAAGGCTATTACGGGAACATTTCAGAAAAACAGTTCGAGCGAACCTATAATGAAGCCATCCGGCTACGCGGCAACACGGCCGAGCGCTTGATCGGTCTTCTCGAAAGCCGTCTCGACGCCGTGGTCTATCGCGCCAAATTCGTGCCGACTGTTTTCGCCGCGCGGCAGTTCGTCAATCATGGCCATGTGTTCGTCAACGGTCGACGCACCAACATACCGTCTTTCCGGTGCAAACCCGGCGACGTTGTCGAGGTTCGGGAAAAGTCGAAGAACATGGCCCTTGTGCTTGAAGCGTTACAAAGCGCCGAGCGGGACATCCCTGACTATATCGACGTTGACCCGAAGAAAGTGGCGGCGACCTACGTTCGCGTGCCGGAACTGGCAGAAGTTCCCTACGCATGCACGATGGAGCCTAATCTCGTCGTGGAATACTATTCGTCGTAATAGTTTTACTCATCCGCGGGACAATTCTACGTATTGGTTTAGAAGGACCGCGCGATTCGCGCGGTCTTTTTGTTTTAATTCGCCGATTCTGCTAAATCTCGCGACCGCCAACGTGACTTTTTTGCAACGATTATTTTTCCGTCGTCACGATTTCGTCTCATTCTGCAATTTCTCG
>CAZSBU010000224.1:0-952 GCA_964605055.1 uncultured Caulobacterales bacterium
CGAGGCGGCGAGTTGTTCCGCCGTCTTGCCGAGGGCGGCAGGGCCCGTCTCGTTCCAGTTTCCGTCAAACGCTGCGGTCGCCTCGCCATTGGCGCGCGGCGGCCAGTCCGTGCGCGCCCAGCTCGGGAGATGCGGCGCCGCCCCCTCCAATCCGCCAAAAAAGGCCCGCCATTCTTCAGAAACTGATCTTGGATTGGAGAGGTAGTCGGCGAACAAGGCTTCAAGATAGGCGGCGTTAGACCCCGACAAAAAAGCGATGTCTCGCGCAGGGTTTCCCGCGCCCGCCGCCCCGCCTGCAGGGCCCTCGCCATCCTTGGCCATCAATCTGTTCCGGTCTTGTATAAGCAACGATTCGGTTCCCTGCTTTCATATGCCCCGCGGGCTAACGATTTCAACGACTTTCGGACGCGATCACGTAAGCTTGCAGGGACCTCGCGGCTGCAACGACGCCCGCTCGCCGGCCTATCCAGCGAGGACCTCGACCAGTGTGCGGCCCATCGACGCCGGAGTCGGAGAAATCGCGATGCCGGCGCTCTCCATGGCTTCGATTTTAGCGGCTGCGGTGTCATTGGCGCCAGAGACCAGCGCGCCGGCATGGCCCATCCGTCGGCCGGGCGGCGCGGTGACGCCGGCGATGAACCCGACGACCGGTTTCTTAACCTTCGAATGGGCGAGGAACTGCGCCGCGTCCTCCTCGGCCGAGCCGCCAATCTCGCCGATCATGATGATCGAATGCGTGTCGTCGTCGGCGAGGAACAATTCCAGCACATCGATGAAGTCCATGCCCTTGACCGGGTCGCCGCCAATGCCAACGCAGGTCGACTGCCCAAGGCCCGCCATCGTCGTCTGGTGCACGGCCTCATAGGTCAGCGTGCCCGAGCGCGAGACGATGCCGACATGACCGTCCTGATGGATGTGACCGGGCATGATGCCGATCTTGCATTCGCCCGGC
>CAZSBU010000224.1:962-1443 GCA_964605055.1 uncultured Caulobacterales bacterium
GCGCTTCACCCGCACCATGTCAAGCGCCGGAATGCCCTCGGTGATGCATACGATCAGCGGAATCTCCGCCTCGATCGCCTCAAGAATTGAGTCCGCTGCAAAAGGCGGCGGCACGTAGATGACGCTGGCGTCAGCCCCGTGTTTGTCGCGCGCCTCGGCGACCGTATCGCATACGGGCAGCGTCGCGCCGAGGGCGGCGCTGCCGCCTTGCCAGATCGATCCGCCCTTGCCGGGCGTCACGCCCGCAGTCATGCGCGTGCCGTAGGCGATCGCCTGCTCGGAGTGAAACGTGCCCTGGCTGCCCGTGAGGCCCTGACAGATCACGCGGGTCGTCTTGTCGACAAGAATGGACATGGGCGGTTCCGGAACGGGAGGCGACCGCGTCAGCAGCCGCTGCTTAAGAACTTGAGATGGTGCGTCTTACCGGCGCAGGCGCATGGGGGCAACCGGGGACATGGCGCGCGTCCTTCACAGCTCCGGC
>CAZSBU010000224.1:1453-4550 GCA_964605055.1 uncultured Caulobacterales bacterium
CCGGCAAAACCGCCTTCGTGCGCGCCGTAACGGCGTCGCCGGTATTCAATTCCCCCGGGGCCTCGATCAACATGATCCAGCACTCCTCGGCGGCGACCGGCATATGGTCCGTATCGGCCGGGACAACGATGAAGTCCCCCTCCTCCATCGCCACATCCCATTCATTCTTTTCATCGCGGAAGCGCATGACGAAGCGCCCGTTGATGACGAAGAACGCCTCCTCGACGCCAGCATGGCGGTGCCAGTCGAAGGCGCCCTCGATCTTTGCAAGGCGCACCTCCTGTCCGTTGACGCGAGCGGCGATATGCGGGGACCACGGCTCGGGAATGCGCGCGAAAGCAGCGGGGATGTTGATCGAGCGGGTTATGAAAACTCCGAAATTTCCGGAACGTTAGCAGGCGGTCGGTGTTGGGTCAGCATAGTAGTTTTGTAAGGAGGTAATTTCATGTCAATGAATCCAACGACCAATGGCGCAGAGGCCGCGAGGCGCGGCGGCCATGTCAGCTCCGGTCATACGAAAGCGATATGCGCAAGCAAGGTGATCGGAACATCGGTCTACGCGTCCAATGGCGACAAGATAGGCAAGGTCGAAGACGTCATGCTCGACAAGACGACGAACAAAATCATGTTTGGCGTCGTCAGTTTCGGCGGGTTCCTCGGAATGGGCGAGAAATTCCATCCCATTCCATGGGCCAATCTGACCTATGACGAGAATCAGGATGGGTATGTGGTGCCGTTCTCGAAAGAACAATTGGAGAGAGCGCCGGCGCACTCAATCGACGAACTCGTTGCAGCCGATGGGGCCGCTGCTCGCGACGCGAGCTATTCCTATTATAAAACCGATCGCGACTGGTAGACGTTGACGATCTGACTCACGACCGCGCGGGCGGCGTTTTTTCAAACGCTGACGCGCGGTCGATGAATTCCTGCGGCAGGGGCTCGGTTTCCTTCGTACCGCGCCGAACGTAAATATACGTCATCTTGCCGACATTCAGCAGGTCTCCGCCGCGGAAGATCGCGGTCGCGACGTCGAACGACTTGTTGCCGGACCGCGCGGCCCGTACCGCGACCCTCAGTTCGTCGTCGAAAATGGCCGAGGCCTTGAAATCGCATTCTGCGTGGGCCGTGACGAATTCCGGCGCCTCGTTCCATGTGGCGTAGCCGAGCGCCTTCGTCCATTCCCACATCGCGACGTCGTAATAGAGGAAATAATTGACGTTGAAGACGATGCCCTGCGCGTCGCACTCGCTCAAACGCACACGGAGGGGATGAAGGAAGGTGAAGTCGGCGGGGGATGTCATTCGGCGTCCTCAGGCTGTTCGATGGCGCGCTATGGCACCGGCGTTTGATGGAGATTATCGAACGCATCAATGCCCGACCAGACCAAGCGGAGCCAGACGCCGCTTACTCAGTTGCAGTCAAGGGCGCTTGAAACCGAAACGCGCTGCGACCTCGTCGAAATCCTTGTAATTCGCTTTGCCGGCTTTCTTGTCGTCAAGCGCTTTCTGAACCTGTCGTCGAACCCACGCGTCATGACCCGGCTCTGGTTGTTCGTCAGCAACGGCAATCAATTCCTCGACGGTCGGATAGCGACCATCTGATTCTGACGGCGCTAGCTGACTGTCGCTCGGCGACGAGCTAGCGACTATCAGTTCAGACGCAAGGCAGGGAGGATGTTCGTCGACTGTCATAACGCCAAGTTCACACACAAGTTGATCGTTGCCAATACGCGCATCAAACTGCCGAGACACCTGAGCCAGGCTGAAAAAGCCTTCGCCCTTCGTGACGCGCTGCCCCCTTCTCCCTGAGGGCCGCGAAGCGGCGTCACGAAGGGCGAAGGGGCGCAGCGCCCTCAGGGTGAAGCCTTTTTCAGCCGGGCTCCCAAACGATGCAATTCGTCTTCAACTTGTTCGAAACAATTTCAGCAGAACATTATTTATTTTGGGGCTGACCAAAAGAGGCCCACACGACGGCCTGCACTTTTCCGCAAACAACGTCCTCTTCCAACAACCTCGATAAACAGTGGACTTTGATTATGCAGGAGAAACGCCATCCGCAAGAAGATCAATTCGCCGACGCAGAAGCGACGTTCAGAAACGCAGATCGTCATTTCGAGACGTTCAAGCGATCAAGAGACCAATGGTTCAAAATTCATCTGTCGCAAAGCGATACTTCAACCGGCCGGACCGCACATCTCGTTATCGACCAAAACGCAGTTTCTGACCGCAAAGCCATCATCTTCGATATTTCGGTGAACCTCGTGCACACGCTCGATCTGTTGATCGCAGCCTGCGCACGCTTGCAAGGTGCCAATCGACTGACTGATCTCAAATTCCCAATCGACGAACGTGATCAGGAGTTTGAAAAAAAAGTTAGCGATTTAGTGAAGGGGAACATAATTTCGATGGCGCATGGAAGCGCAATAATGGATTCGCGATCGGGCGATCTCAGCGGCCACCGATCAACCAATACACTCAAGGAAGTGGCTAATTCATGCAAACACTGGAAGCTTATAGCTACATCGGAACGTGTATTGGGCATTTCGGTTCTAGAGGGTGCCAAACTTCACGCGATGATAGATGTGGATTTCAGCTGTATGGAATCTACCGGATACGTTTCATTCCCCTGGCCGCAAAACGCTGGGCCAGACGCAGTTATCAGTACACTGACTGGTCAAAAGATAGAAGTAAATGTGCGGACAGAAATGCGCGTGACAACTCCAACATTACTATTTGAATCTGCCCAAAGATATGTCCGCGCGACCATAGATGCCTTGAGAGAAGCCAAGTAACTACCCCACCGCCTTCACGATCTTCTGCGCGGCGTCTTCGAGATCGTTCGCCGGGGTGATGGCTAATCCGCTCTTGGACAATATCTTCTTGCCAAGCTCGACATTGGTGCCTTCAAGGCGCACGACGAGCGGCACCTGCAAGCCCACCGTATTGACCGCGGCGATGATGCCTTTGGCGATCGTATCGCAGCGCATGATGCCGCCAAAAATATTGACGAGAATGCCTTTGACGTTCGGGTCGGAGGTGATGATCTTGAACGCTTCGGTTACTTTCTCCTCGGTCGCGCCGCCGCCCACATCGAGGAA
>CAZSBU010000225.1:0-4534 GCA_964605055.1 uncultured Caulobacterales bacterium
ATTGATCTGAATGCCCACTAGAGCGTCGGACTGAGATTTGGAATCAACTGGGATTCCCTTTTGGATCAAACGGTGATTCACCCTGATGGGAGGTGGATCATGGGAAAGACGCTATATGGCCTGTCCCCGGTTTGAAGGACACCGAGATAAGGTGTTTCACTCGAACTGGAGGCTATCATGGGAAGACGACGGACGCACAGCGAGGAGTTCAAGCGCGAGGCGGTCAGGTTGATCCGAGAGCGCGGGGTGACGACGGCGCAGGCGTCGCGGGACCTCGGCGTTGATCCGAATCTGCTGCGGCTGTGGGTGAATGCGTACGAGGCCGATCCGGCGCACGCCTTTCCCGGTCACGGGCGGATGAAGCCCGAGCAGCTTGAGATCGATCGGCTGCGGCGGGAAGTGACCAAGCTCAAGGCCGAGCGCGACATTCTAAAAAAGGCCGCGGCCTACTTCGCGAAGGATCAGGCGTGAAGTTCGCCTTCATCGCGAAGCACCGAGGGGTTTGGCCGCTGACATGGATGTGCGAAGCGCTCGGTGTTTCGCGGAGCGGGTTCTTCGCCTGGCTTTCCCGGCCGCAAAGCGAGCGCGCGCGAAGCGATGTCGTTCTTGGCAGGATCGTTAGCGACAGCTTCGAGCGCAGCGACCGCACCTACGGCGCAAGGCGCGTCTGGCATGACGTGCTGGCGGAGGGATTTTCGTGCGGCTTGCATCGTGTCGAACGGCTGATGCGCGCCCATGCTTTCAGGGCCCGTCCGCGCCGCCGGCACCTGCCGAACGACGCCGGAGAGCGCTCGATCATCGCCGGGAATGTTCTCGACCGCCAGTTCGGCGCCGATGGCCCCAACCGGCGCTGGGTCGCGGATTTCACTTACATCTGGACGGCGGAAGGCTGGCTCTATGTCGCCGTCGTTCTCGACCTCTTCTCGCGGCGCATCGTCGGCTGGTCGATGAGCGCCTCCATGACCGCGCAGCTCGTCATCGACGCGCTGACGATGGCGCTATGGCGGCGCGGCAGGCCGGACGCGCTGCTGCATCATTCCGATCAGGGAAGTCAGTATACGAGCGAAGCGTTCCAGCGTCTCCTCGCCGATCACGGCATCGATTGCTCCATGAGCCGGTCGGGAAATTGCTGGGACAACGCGGCGATGGAGAGCTTCTTCTCCTCGCTCAAGACCGAGCGCGTATCGCGCAAAACCTATCGAACGCGCGATCAAGCGAAGGCGGATGTGTTCGATTACATCGAACGCTTCTACAATCCGAAGCGCCGTCACTCGACCATCGGCTATCTCAGCCCGATTGCCTTCGAGGAAAAGATGGCGTTAGCTTAACCGGCCGTCCACAAAACCGGGGACAGGCCATGCATCAGGAGTGCAAGTCTCCTGATAGTCGCTACCTGCCGTCGTGGTGTTGCAAATACATCTGCCTTCTAGGCACCAACACCGAAGGATGATCCTCTGAAACCCTTGATGATGGTAGCGCATTGGTAGCTTAGAAACTTTGGAGATTCGCCTCCGACCTACCGCTAAGGCTAAATATTTGATTTGATTAGCAAAGATGGTCGGAGCGACAGGATTCGAACCTGCGACCCCTTGACCCCCAGTCAAGTGCGCTACCAGGCTGCGCCACGCTCCGACATCGACCACTCCGAACCAGAGAAGCGCAACGCTCCTTGATCGAGGCGGGACCATAGCGACGCTTGGGATTGATCGCAATCAGGGTTTTCGCTGATCTCGGCTCGGAGGCGAACTTACTCGTAATCTATTGCCTCAACCGCGATGGCGGCCTCATCAAGACAGCTCTGAATGGCTTCGAGTTTTTCAGTCAGTCGCATTAACCGTGCGCGAACCGTCGGAGAAAGTACGTCTGTCGCTTCTGCAACATTATGCGAGTTGACCGGGTCACGCTCACGATCATCTTCTTCTTCGCTGGTCAATGGACGAAGCTCGATCGCTTGTCCGGCGGCCGCCATGCGACCAAGTTCAGCTACGTATTTGATGCCATTGTCTTTGAAAATCTTCTGCACGCCCTTTGTCGTGTAGCGTTCGTCATAGAGAAGCACTCGCACGCCGCGTAACACGTCGAGATCAATAGGCCGATAATACCGACGACCGCCCGCGCGGCGCATGGGCCTGATTTGACCGAACACTTCTTCCCAATGGCGCAGGACGTGTTGCGGAACGTCCAACTCCGTTGCCGCTTCGCTAATGGTGCGGAACGCCTCGGCAGATTTTGCAGTCGCCGCTCCGGCCAAAACAAATTACTCCGCTGCCGCGGCGCTGTTCCTGGCAAGCGCCGAATTGATCTGATCTTTCAACACATGCGAAGCGCGAAAGGTGATGACGCGGCGCGGCGTAATTGGCACTTCCTCGCCTGTCTTGGGATTGCGTCCCATGCGTAATTTCTTGCTGCGGACGGAAAACGATCCGAATGAAGATATTTTGACTGTTTCGCCGCGTTCGAGAGCGCTCGCTACTTCTTCCAGCACGCGCTCCACGAACATCGAGGATTCATTGCGGGAAATGCCAAGAGAATTATGGATCGAGTCCGTGAGAGTTGCTCGGGTCAACGTGTTTGTGGACATAAGCATCCGATCGCGTTCGTTTCGTATCGATTTAATCCCGTAACGCGAAAAGCGTCAATAAGCTTTTGAATCCGCTTGCTTGTGAGCGTCTAAGCTGCCTCGTCAAGCGCGCAGGAGCGCTGCGCCCCACGTCAATCCGCCGCCTAAAGCCTCGAGGAGGACGAGATCGCCTGGCTTGATTCTGCCATCCTCAACGCCTGCGCAGTAGGCGAGGGGTATCGACGCGGCGGACGTGTTGCCTTGATGAGCAATCGTCGAGACAACCTGTTCGTCGCGGAGGCCAAGTTTCTTTACGACCCCGGAAATGATGCGTTCGTTGGCCTGATGGGGAACAAACCAGTCAATATCTGCGATCTCGACCCCAGCCGACGCCACGACGCTTTCCATGGCCTCCGAAATTTTATTGACGGCCTCTCGGAAGACCCGATTGCCTTGCATGCGGACATGACCCGTAGTTTGGGTACTTGAGACGCCGCCGTCGACGTAAAGAAGGTCGACCAAGGATCCGTCGCACTTCAGGCAGGTTGCAATCACGCCGCGACCCTCCGCGCGCGCTTCGGGCACCGCCTCCAGCACCACCGCGCCCGCGCCGTCGCCAAACAGGATGCAGGTTGCGCGGTCGCTCCAATCGAGGATGCGCGAAAACGTCTCCGCTCCGATTACGAGCGCCCGCCGATACTGTCCGGTCTTGAGGAAATTATCCGCCGTCGCCAACGCATAAATGAAGCCGCTGCAGACAGCCTGAATGTCGAATGCAGTCCCAACTGGGGCCTTTAGCTTTGCCTGTACGATTGCTGCAGTGGCGGGAAACGTCAGATCAGGTGTCGTCGTCGCCACGATGATCAGATCGATGTCGCTCGGCGTAAGGTTGCAACTGTCAAGAGCCCGCCGCGCCGCGGACACTGCGAGGTCGGACGTTTGTTCGTCCTGACTAGCGATGCGCCGCGAGCGAATGCCCGTCCGTTCGATGATCCATTCGTCGCTGGTATCGACGGTTTTAGAAAGCTCGTCATTTGTCAGTATGCGTTCGGGAAGGTAGCCGCCGCAACCAACGACAACAGTACGCATAGTCATAACGCTCCAGCGGTCTCCGAGCCAGCGCCTGAGGGAATAATTGCGGCGGAGGATCGATCGATACGTTCGTGTACGTGGCGAACCGTTTCAGATACTTCAGAGTGAAAAGATTTTCCGCTGAGATTGGCAGCCAGTTCGATCGCGCTCGCTATGCCGCGAGCGTCAGCGCTGCCGTGGCTTTTGACGACAACGCCATTGACGCCAAGAAAAACGCCGCCGTTGACGGATGAAGGATCGATCCTCTCCTTCAGTTTTCGCAACTGCGGCATCATCAGAAGCGCGCCGAGTTTGGCTAGCGGCGACCCTGTGAGCGCCTCCTTGACCCAGCCGCCGACAAGGCGCGCTGCGCCCTCTGCCGATTTCAGCGCCACATTTCCCGTAAAGCCGTCAGTCACTACGACGTCGACGGCGCCATTTGAAATGTCGTTTCCTTCGATAAAACCGCGGAAAGCCATTTCAGGATCGGCTTCGCGGAGAATCCGCGCTGCCCTACGGATGGTTTCATGGCCCTTCAATTCCTCTGCGCCCACATTCAAGAGCCCGACCGTCGGCTTCTCTTTGCCCGTCAGCGCCCGGAAGAACGCTTCTCCCATGATGGCGAACCCGACAAGCTCACGTTCGGACGCTTCGACATTCGCGCCGACATCAAGAACGATCACGCGTCCGCGCGGCGTTGGCCACAAGGCGGTAATAGCCGGACGATCAACGCCCGGTATCATGCGCAATTGAAGGCGCGCTAGCGCCATGAGCGCGCCGGTATTGCCGCACGAGACGACCGCCTTGGCGTCGCCGCAAGCAACAGACGCAACGGCTTTCCACATGGAAGAGTCGCGTCCGCGCCGGATAACATGGCTTGGTTTGTCCTGCATCGACACGACG
>CAZSBU010000226.1:0-3336 GCA_964605055.1 uncultured Caulobacterales bacterium
TTCGCAGGCCGAGGGAATCCATCGCCGACTCGGATTATCCAGAACGTGCTCTAGCCCGGCGCCCGCGCTCATGATCAGAACCTGGCCGAAGGTGAAATCGAAATTGCGCTCGGCGAACAGACGGATCTGGCGTTCCCGGAAGTCACGGATGAACGATATCGGCGACTTCATGATCAGCATCAGGAGCAAACTCAACAGACCCGCAGCGGCGAGGCCGATCAACAGCGAGCGCGGCTCGAAGGCGAACCAGCCGGCGATGTCGGCGCCGTTGTCTTTGGCGATCACCACGCTGAGGGCGGCCATGAAGACAAATCCGAACATTGCGCCGACGACTGCCTTTCCCGGATCCGGCGTTGCTGCGCTGGCGCCTTGCGATCCTTGGCGCGGGCCGAATCGCAGGAAGGCGTAGGCGATGAGAGCGGATGCGGCGTAAATCACAGCCGTGAAGATGGTCAGGCGCTGAGCGGCCTCCGCGATTTTTTCCGGCGCGGCATAATACGCGCCGATCCATAAGCCCGCGACAGGCAGCAGCGCAAAAGCCAGACTCGCAAGGATCGGCCGCGCCCGTAATCCTTGCCTGTCGTCGCCACTCACACTCATTCTTCCTCCTGCTTAATCCCGTCGGCTGAAAACTGCGCAGCGGAGTAAAGCGGTATTGGCGAGGAGGGCAAGGCCGGGGGAAGGGGCGCCTCTGCGTCCGCCTAGGGCGCAACTATTCATTTCCCGGCTTTGACCGTAGACGGAATAATGCAATTGGAATCATAACGAGATTGAAGGCGCTGACTATGACGATAAAAAGATTGTCTCCGCGATTCAAATGCCTTTCAACAGAAAGAGCAAAATTTAAAAACATTATTGGATATGTAAAATAAAATACTTTTTGCAATTTTTCCGACCGCGTTCCCTGCATCGCAAACCATGTCAGCGGCGAAAGCGCCAGGAAAACAAGACCGGCGCCAATCGGGATGAAATGATTCCCGCCATGCCATGCCCAATCATACATCGTGTACAGCATCGTCAGACAAGATGCGGCCAGCACTGCCGGAAAAAGCCTCTGGAAAAGCCGTCGTAGCGACATGTCATTCCTCCCCGAAATGCGGTCGTTATATTTCAATAGTCAAAGGCAATTCGTGAGCGATAACCCATGGCGCCATGGGCGGCAATCTCCCGGGCTCATGCTACGCGAGTCATTCCCAATCGCCCTTTCACTTACCTGTGAGGTAATTGAACGCCATCTGCGCGCCAGCCATCGTCCGTCTCGCAATCAAGCGAAGGAGGGTGCGATGTCGAAATTCTGGAGAAACTGGCTGAATATTTGGTGCGCCGGCGTCGCGCTGTTCGGCGCTGTGCTCGCGGCGGGCGCATTCGAGGCGACAAGCGGCCCGGCGCGGGCGTTATTTGCGCTGCTGATGGACGGGCCAGACGATATCAGCCCCCAGTATCTCGGCGTCGACGCGCAGATGCGGCTTGCCCTCGACCCGCACCTCAGTTTCACGCTGGGCGTCCTTGGCGCCGTGACGATCGGCTGGGCGTCGTCGCTGTGCGTGATCATACAGTCGGCGCTGATGCTGGAGCGGCATGACGCGGCGGCGGCGGAAAAAGTCGGGACACTGACGATCGCCGGTATCCTCGCCTGGTTCGTCATCGATAGCGCGCTGTCGGTCGCAACCGGGTTCGGGCGCAACGCCATCTCGAATGCGATCTTTTTGGCGGCGTTTTTCGCTCCCCTGATCGCCAGCGGCGTCATCGGCGGCGGCGGGCGCGTGGCCGCCCCGCCGCATCGCGGCTGAAGCGAAAATCGAGGTCTCACAGGCGCGGTCACAGGACCGGAAAAACACCCCGATTGCGCCGGAATCGGCGCTTTCGGGGATTAACCATGAAAGCCGCGTGATTTCCGCAGCTTATCCTGTGGAAAAAAAAGTTATCCCGCCACTTATCCCGCCAGTTATCCCGCCAGTTATCCCCCACCCCCCGCGGCGCCCTTAGCCTTTGTTTCGTCGCCGGATGTCCCGGCTGACGAGGAAAGCGAGGGAGGCGGACGTGACGGAGAACAAGGCCCCGAACGCGCATAGCGAGACCCGCGCGGCCGCCATCGGCCAGCTCGCGGGCGTGTTCGCCGACGCGATTGGTCTGGCTTCGGCGCGCCTGCGCTCCATGAAGGGCGAGGAAGACGGCGCGGAGTTCGACCGCGGCGCGCGCAGCGCGCTGGGGCTGATGCGCCTTGCCCTTCTCGCCGACGGCGTCGCCACACAGGCAGAGAAGGAAACAACCACCGATGACGACAGCGCGCGCCTTGATGAACCGAGCGATGAGCGTCTTCGAGAGCTTGCCCTCGATTTCAGCGCCCGGCTATCGCGAGCCAACCCTGCCGCTCAATCCGGACCCGGAGCAGTGCGCAGCCATCCTGCGCCTGATTGCAACGGCGCTGCGGGAGGGAGGGCCTGAGCATGTCTGGGACTTTATCGCCAAAGATCATCAACGCGCGCCGCAAGACGACGGCTGGACGACCTGGCTTCTGCTCGGCGGCAGGGGGGCGGGGAAAACCCGCGCCGGCGCCGAATGGGTGCGCAGCCTTGCGGACGAACGGGGCGGTCGCGCGCGGCGCATTGCGCTCGTCGCCGAAGCCTATGGCGATGCGAGGGAAGTCATGATCGAGGGACCCTCGGGCCTGCGCCAGATCGGCCACCCCGCGCGGCGGCCCGCTTATGAGGCCTCGCGCCGCCGCCTCGTCTGGCCGAACGGCTCGGTCGGCTATTGCTTTTCCTCGGAAGACCCCGAGGGACTGCGCGGGCATCAGTTCGACGCAGCGTGGGCGGACGAGTTGTGCAAATGGCGCCATGCCGAGGAGACCTGGAGCAATCTTCAGCTCGCCCTGCGGCTCGGCGACCGGCCGCGCCAGGTGGTGACGACAACGCTGCGGCCGACGCCCCTGTTGAAGCGCCTGATTGCGCAGGCGGGCACGCGCACCGTCCGCGCGTCGACCTATGACAATCGCGACAACCTGTCGGCGGCGTTTTTCTCCGAGATCGCCGCGCTCTATGAGGGCACCGCGCTCGGCCGGCAGGAGCTTTACGGCGAGATCGTCGAAGACCGCGAGGGCGCCCTGTGGACGCGCGCGCTCATTGAGGCTGCGCGGATGTCGGCCCCGCCCGGCGGGGTGGAAGCTTTCGCCGAAAGCCTCGACCGCGTCGTCGTCGCTGTCGATCCGCCCGCGACCGCCGGTCCGTCAGCGGACGAATGCGGCATCATTGTCGCCGGGGCCATGCTGGCTGGCGGCGAGCGGCGCGCCTTTGTGCTCGCCGACCGGTCCAATGGCGGATTATCGCCGCTCGACTG
>CAZSBU010000226.1:3346-4505 GCA_964605055.1 uncultured Caulobacterales bacterium
CGCGGTCGAGGCGTTCCACTCCTTCGGGGCGAGCCGCCTCGTCGTCGAGGTCAATCAGGGCGGCGACATGGTGCGCGCCCTCATCGCGCAGGTCGACGCCAGCGTCGCCGTGCGCGAGGTGCGGGCGGGGCGGTCAAAGCGCCTGCGCGCCGAACCGGTTGCGGCGCTTTATGAGCGCGGGCTCGTGCGTCATGTCGGCGGCTTTGCGCGCCTGGAAGATCAGATGGCGGAGTTCACCGGCGCGGACGGCAAAAGCCCCGACCGGCTCGATGCGCTCGTCTGGGCGCTGAGCGATCTCATGCTGCGCCCGGCTGGCCCGTCGCCCGCCGTGCGGCGGCTCTGACAAATGCAAATGGAAAGGACTGCAACCGCGATGTCGTCTCTGCTCACGAAATGGTTCCGGCCCGCCAGCGCGCCAGAGAAAAAGTCGGGCGGCCCGGCGCCCTTCCTCGCGCTGTCGCGCCCGGCCGGGCCGTCATGGACGCAGCGCGACTATCTCTCGCTCGCCCGCGCCGGCGTTGAGCGCAACGCCGTCGGCTATCGCTGCGTGCGCCTCATCGCGGAGGCTGCCGCGTCCGCCAATCTGAGAATGTGCGGCGCGGCGGCCCATCGCGAGGCGGATCATCCGCTGGCGCGGCTGCTGGCCCAGCCCAATCCCGAGCAGACGGGTCCGGAGTTTTTCGAAGGGCTCTACGGCTATCTGCAAACCGCGGGCAACGCCTATATCGAGGCGGTCAGTCTCGATGGCGTCCCCCGCGCGCTCTATGCGCTCCGTCCCGACCGCATGCGCGCGCGCATCGGCGCAGACGGCTGGACCGAAGGCTGGGACTACACGATCGACGGCAAACGCACCGTCTATCGCACGGCGCCGGGACGGACGCCGCCGATCCTGCACATCCGGCTGTTTCATCCGTCGAACGATCATTACGGGCTGTCGCCGCTGGAAGCCGCCGCCGGACCCGTTGATTTCCACAATGCGGCGCTCGCCTGGAACAAGGCGCTCCTCGACAACGCCGCGCGACCGTCGGGCGCGCTCGTCTATAGCGGCCCGGAGGGCGCCGAGAACCTCACCGCTGAACAGTTCGAGCGGTTGAAGGCTGAGCTTTCCGACGCCTATTCCGGCGCGGCGAATGCGGGCCGTCCGCTTGTTCTCGATGGC
>CAZSBU010000227.1:0-4492 GCA_964605055.1 uncultured Caulobacterales bacterium
GGACTCACTCGGCGATTTGGACGATTGCGAGTTAGCGGAATGGCGGCGCTTCGGCGCGGAACGTTCGCGGCGGCGTCCTGCCCCCGCGGGATGCTCAATCATCTGCCTGTCGAAGCCGCGCAAGCGATATTGCCGCGCCTGCGTGGCCATCAATCGCTGCGCGGCGGCACCATTGCGCTGCAACGTTCAGATCAATAGCGACGCCGGCGCCGGCGGCGTGGGCCTCGCACAAGCGAAACGCCGCCTCGCGCGCATAGGGAAACCGCGCCCCGTCAGCGGTCGCCGCCACATTGAGCGCGTTTACATAAAGCTGCTCGTCAATGGCGTCGGTTTCGTCGTTCAGATATCGGCGCGCGAGACGCCAGGCCATCACGGCGTCGCCCGTCTCGGCGCGGGCGCGCTCGATCGCCACGATGGCGTCGACCGGCGGCGCTGCGGGATCGGCCGTCAGCTGCATTTCATCAAGCATTAGAAGAGCGGTTGTATCGCCCGCCCGGGCAGCTTCAAGCAGCAGTGAAACTGCTTGTTCGCGGCAAGGGCGCGACGCGCAGGGCGAGCCGCCGGCGCCAGTCAACAACGCTCTTGCCACATTGCGTTGCGCGCGTGGAGCCTCTTCGAGGCGTGGACGGGCGACCATGAGGGCAAAACCTTCGCGGGCTGCGTCACGTTCCGGGATTGCGGTGAAGGTAACAGCAGGCTCGGCGGCAAACCCAGAGCCGCCCATGACCAATCCAACAAGAATGGCGATGGAAATCCGCAACATCATCAGTGATTCAATAACGGTCTCGCCGCAGATTTCAATCCGTATATCAGGTCAAGCGCCTCACGCGGGCTGAGCGCGTCCGGATCGATAGAGTCGATAAGCGCCAGAAGTTGGTCGATCGCGGGTTGTTCTGGCTTTGGCGGGCTTTGCGTCACTGGCTGATGAACCGATGCAAACAGCGGCAAATCTGAAAGCGCAGGTCCAGTTTTTCGACCCTCTTCAAGCCCCTTTAAAATTTCACCCGCCCTGTTGATCACCTCGGTGGGTAGGCCCGCCAGCCGGGCGACCGCCACCCCATATGAGCGATCCGCCGCGCCGGGCGCCACCTCGTGGAGGAAAACGACGTCGCCTCGCCATTCTCGCACCCGCATCGACACATTGACGAGGCGAGGCAATCGCGCGGAAAGCCCGGTCAGTTCATGGTAATGGGTGGCGAATAGCCCCCGGCACATATTGCGGTCATGGAGCGATTCAACCGTCGCCCAAGCGATAGACAGGCCGTCGAACGTCGACGTGCCGCGCCCGATCTCATCGAGCACGACAAGCGATTTAGGGCCTGCCTCGTGCAGGATGGCCGCCGTCTCGATCATTTCGACCATGAATGTGGAACGGCCGTTGGCCAGATCGTCCGCTGCCCCAACCCTTGAGAACAAACGGTCGACGACGCCGATATGGGCCTCGGCCGCCGGAACGAAGCCGCCTGATTGGGCAATGACTGCTATCAGCGCGTTCTGCCGAAGAAAGGTCGATTTACCAGCCATGTTGGGCCCCGTGACCAACCATAGGTACGACGCCTCACCCTCGCCCAGAATACAGTCATTCGCGACGAACGCCGGACCGCTGGCGCGATGCGCAGCGATTTCGACAACAGGATGCCGCCCGGCTCGAATACGGAACGCGCGGGTGTCGTCGACTTGTGGGCGGACATAGTCCTCCTCCCGCGCAAGAGTTGCGAAGGATGCCGCGACATCGAGCGCGGCGAGCGCTGCTGCGGCGGCTGAAATTTCGCGGGCGCATGCGATGGCTTCCGACGCGAGGCGGTCAAACACGTCGATTTCCCTAGCCACCGCTTCATCGAGCGCTCTCGCGATGCGCGCATCGAGATCGGCGAGTTCACTGGATGAAAATCGAACAGCGTTTGCTAACGTCTGGCGATGGACGAAGAGCTGGGAAGTATCGCCCGCCATCAAGGCGTCGGCCTGGGCCGGAGACGTCTCAATGAAATATCCGAACACGTTGTTGTGGCGGATCTTGAGCGACTTCACGCCAGTCTCGGAACGATAGCGAGCCTCTAGCCCAGCAATCACCTTCCGCGCCTCATCGCGAAGCTGGCGTGTCTCGTCAAGACGCGGATCAAACTGCGCCGCCACCCACCCGCCGTCGCGCGCAAGGTGCGGTAGGGTCTTGCCGAGCGCACTCTCAAGGAGGCGACCGAGGCTCGACAGCGCCCCGTCGGCGCACGCGCGCAATGCTGCAACGGCTGCGGACAATTCATCAGGCGCGGAGTCTCGGAAGGAGAATATGTCAGCAATGGAGCGAGCGCTGCGCAATCCGTCGCGCAATGCGCCGAGATCCCGGGGACCGCCTCGCCCGAGGGTCAGCCGCGACTGGGCGCGCGCCATGTCAGGCGCCGCTTTCAATAAAGTCCGCAAGGCCGCACAAGCGGCTGCTTCGCTAGCAATCCACTCCACAGCGTCGAGCCGGCGACGGATTGCGGCAACATCCGTGATCGGGGCTGACAGGCGCGCAGCCAGAAGACGAGCGCCGGGTCCGGTGACGGTCCGATCAATGGCGGCGAGAAGCGATCCCTCCCGAGCGCCATTTTGGCTGCGTACAATTTCGAGCGAAAGCCGTGTGGCGTTGTCGATCGCCATGGTCGCGCCGGGCGCGATCCGGCGGGGCGGTTGGAGCGCAGGCAGCCGACCGACCTGCGTCGTCTCAACATATGACAATAGAGCGCCAAGCGCTGATTTCTCGCTGCGCGTAAAACTTCCGAAGCCATCAACGGAATAAACGCGGTACGCTGATTTAATGCGATCCTCGCCGGTCTGGACTGAGAAACATGAAGTTGGCTGGAGCGTGATGCGGGCTCCGCCGACAGCGCGACCTATCGCGGCGCGCCATGAAGTCGAGGGCTCCTCTAATCCGGTTGGCAAGTCCGCCATGACGAGTTCCGATAGGGACAACGCCGATACGTCGCTCGCCAATTGCTGAGCGGAAGTCGCTTGCACAAGTACTTCGCCAGTTGAGAGTTCAACGACCGCGAGGGCAGCCTCTTCCCCGCCGCGCAAAAGCGCGAGAGCGCCGAGGAAATTGCTTTCTCGCGCTTCGAGAAGGTTGTCTTCTGTCAACGTACCGGGCGTGACGATGCGGACGATTTCGCGCGCCACAACGGATTTTGATCCGCGCTTGCGCGCCGCAGCCGGGTCTTCGACCTGTTCACAAATTGCGACGGTAAACCCTTTGCGTATCAGCCGCGCGAGATAAGTTTCGCTGGCGTGATACGGAACGCCGCACATCGGAATACCGTCGCCTTGATGGCGTCCGCGCCGCGTCAACGTTATGTCGAGCGCTTGCGACGCGACGACCGCGTCTTCAAAAAAAAGTTCGTAGAAATCGCCCATGCGATAGAACAACAGCGCATCGCCAGCGCGCGACTTGATGTCGAGATACTGCGACATCATCGGCGTCAAGGCGGGCGCGCCCGTCGCGGTCGAAACGTCCTGGTCAATTGCTGACGGTGGCGAGTGGGCGGAGGCGTCCATCTGGCGGCAGTCTCGTCTGTGATATTTTTCCGCGCATCATGCGGCTTGTCGATTAGCGATCCGCTTTATAGAACGCTTGTGTAGTTGAGTCGAAACGGTGGCGCACATTTTCGCGAAACGCCGTTTGCAAGGTCAGATGAAGCGAACAAAAATTGGCGAACTCACGATCGATCTAGGCGACCGGGTCGCCCCGGTCACGACGCGAATCAATTCGCGAGCGCGCCGCCTTATCGTCAAGGTCGATCCGTCCAGCGGGCGCGTTATTGTCACTGCGCCCACCGCGCGCGCTTTGCCGGAGGCGTTGAAATTCGCCCATAAACGATCAGCCTGGATTATTGATCGTCTGAATGAGGCGATTGCCCCAACGCCTTTTGTCCACGATGCGATCATTCCGTTTCGCGGGGTGCGGTATCGCATCGTGCATAAACCCGACCTGCGAGGCGCGCCCATCGCCTGCGACGATGGACGAATTATTGCCGGTGGAGATGCGGCGCATCTTAATCGGCGGATGCAGGACTGGCTTCGTCGCGAGGCGCGGCGCGCCCTGACCGAGCGCGCCGATCATTACGCCGCACTCGTTGGAAAGCGGCGCGGGCCAATAACTATTCGCGATACGCGCTCGCGCTGGGGATCGTGTACTTCGGACGGCGCTTTGTCGTTTTCCTGGCGACTTATTCTGGCGCCGCCGGAGATCCTCGATTACGTCGCTGCGCATGAATGCGCTCATCTGGTGCACCTAGATCATAGTCGCGCCTATTGGCGTGTTGTTCGAGGCCTTGGGGTCGACGCGCGCGCCGCCCGCGACTGGTTCATTGAGCATGGCGCATCGCTGTATTCATACGGCGCGCCACTACGCGCAAGCGGCACACGCTAAACGAGCTTTCACTGCAAGAGTGCGGACTCGCTTTGGGGCGCTTTGCTGAAAGCGGCCGCCTCTGAGGATGGGCGTGGCGGACGCAAGGCG
>CAZSBU010000228.1:0-4429 GCA_964605055.1 uncultured Caulobacterales bacterium
ACGGCAAACCCCACCGGGAGCAAGACCGAATAGGGGCGGCGCGAGGGCGAAAGCCTTCAGGTCCGTTTCCAGACCGCCGCCCGGGTTGGTTGCACGAGGCGCGCGGCAACGCGCGTCCCAGATGAATGGCCATCGCGCGGGGGAAACCTCGCGCACAGAACCCGGCTTACAGGCCGGCTGACACCTGTAGCGCTCCCGTTGCAGAGCGATTTATCCAGTTCGTCAATGCACAAGCTTTACTGCGCTCAAAGGCCGCTTTAATATTCATGAAATTGTCATATAATTGTTTGTTGATAAATCTGCAATTTTAAGACAATCTGTTAGCCGTTCATTTTTCTACAGGCAATATTTCTATGGGCTTTTCAAAACCTCAAATCTCCGTACAGAGTGATCCCCCCCAATCTCAAGGTCCTCTGGTTTGGGCAAAGAGCCATCTTCTTCTCAGAAACGAGGCTCATCACCGCGCAACTCTGAACTGCGAAGCGCCCGCGATAACCTGGCACGTCGGTTTCTGGCCTGAAAGGCACAACGACCCGCAGGACGCTCTCACTGCCGAGAGATTCAATGAGCGGCTTCGGGCGTGGATCGAGGATCGCGTGCAGGTACTGGTCAAACGCCTTCTGGCGCTCGGTCAACCGCCGGGCGCTCGTGTGCCAAAGACGTTCTGGATCGACACGAACGATAATTCGCTAGGGATCGACATCTGGACGGCAAAGCCGAAGGCTGAAGAATTCCATCTGCTCTGGCGCGGACTGAAGGTTCAGACGCGTATCGAGATCCATCCCGACTATGCATCCGCCACATTCGTCGTCGCGCTGGGCAGAGACAGCGATAACGTGGGGCCTGCCAGGGAAGCCGAGCCCCATGGCGACACGCCGTCGCAAGACGAGTTCGTCAATAAGCTCCATAAAGCTGTTGCCGACGCCAACGACCCCGACGCCGCCCAGGCTTCCGTCGCGTCGCTGCTTCTGTATCGCGATGCTTGGCGAACATTCATCTTCGATGTTCTCGATGCGAATGAGCTGTCTCATGACACCACGTTGATTCCTGGAGAGATTTTCGTCAGCCTGCGGGGCGTGGTGCTTAAGCTTGGCGAGACGGAAAGTCATCGGCCCGTCAACGTGTTATCGGTCCACCACAACGGCCTGTCCAATACCTCAGAGGCGGCACGCAAAACTTTCGACGCGGAAGAAGCTGACGACGCGATAATGAGATTGGAGCGGTTTCTCTCGCGTGGCGACTTCAAGCATGACGATCGCGAGTTCGTCGCCGCGCGGATCATTCAGGAGCGCGCCATTTTCATCTCGCCGTTTGGCGCTCGCTCGCTGCATGAGGTGCGGGACGACCCGGATCACAGCGACCCGAGGCGTTCGACCCGGTTCGCCATCCTCACCAAAGGTGAAATCAATTCGCGTCAACTCGGACGGACGGTTTCGCAGATCAACAGTCTGGGAACGCTTCAGATCATCGCGCTCAAAGACATTCCCGTGATCCGCGCGGTCGGCACAGCCATCCGGCTGGAAAACGACGTGCTGGATCAGTGCGCGAAACAGCTCACGAGCACAATCGGGGGCCGGAACTGGGTTCCTGACACGCTTGAACTCAGGCTGTGTGAGCTTGAATCGCGACTCGACGATGTCGCCAATCTGCCGACAGGCGGTCTGACCTATCGGGTGTTCAGATCCGCCTATTATGCCAACGAATTCAGACGCCGGCTTGAGAATCTGGATGCCAAGGAGATCTCCCGGTGGCAAAGGCCGGAAACCTTCTTCGCCAAACGTCTGTTCTCCGTTTTCGACTACATTCAGAACGTTGGGGCGCGTATGGAGCGCTTGCGCCGGCGCATATCCAGCAGCCTGGAGACGATCCAGACCAAGACGCTGGTGGACCTCACGCGCGGCGTCCACAAGATCCAGCGGTCCGGCGAAATTGTCAGCACGATCCTGTTTGTCGTAGCTGTCTCCACTTTCTTCGGAGAAGTTCTGGAACCGGCGCATCAAGCCGGCCTTTCGACCCTTCAGATCCTGCCCTTGCCGCAAGAATGCATCGAGGCGGCTGGTAGCGCATCGGATGTTTGCCGCGCAGCCTCGCGCCTCAACGGTTATCTGCTGGGTGTTATCGTCGCGCTTGGCCTGACCGTCGCATTCTTCGGCGGCCGCTGGGCGTGGCGTCTGGCCCGGAACGCCCGCCGACAAACCTGAATGGATCGCAACCCTCCCATTCAGGCGCCGTTCATGTCCGTCCTGCCATTCTCTCCATCGTCTATCCCTGTGATCAACCATACCTTTCCTCGGCACGGTCTGGAGGCGGCGCGGAATGCAGGGGTTCCGGGCCGCCTCTGTCTTTCTCCCCAGCGCCTCGCCTCATCGCCACACGACACGCAGCAGGGCCAGGCCGCGCGCCCAACCCGGCTTGCCTTGCCCCCGCGAAGCAATTAGCTAGAAGCCAGACGTCAACGGCCAACGCCTGGAGGGCTTCCCATGACTTTCACGCTTCCCGAACTCCCCTATGCCTATGACGCGCTCGCGCCGCACATGTCCGCCGAGACGCTCGAATACCATCACGACAAGCACCACAACGCCTATGTCGAGAAGGCCAACGACCTGATCAAAGGCACTGGCCTGGAAGGCAAGAGCATCGAGGCGGTCGTCACCGGCTCCCACGGCGCCCATCAGGGCCTGTTCAACAACATCGCCCAGCACTACAACCACCTGCATTTCTGGCAGTGGATGAAGCCCGGCGGCGGCGGCACAAGCCTGCCCGGCGCGCTGGCCGCAAAGATCGACGAGGATCTCGGCGGCTATGCCAAGTTCCGCGCCGATTTCATCGAGGCGGGCGTGGGCCAGTTCGGCTCCGGCTGGTGCTGGCTGGCGCTGAAGGACGGCAAGCTGCAGATCATGAAGACGCCGAACGGCGAGAATCCGCTCGTGCACGGCGCGACGCCGCTGCTTGGCTGCGACGTGTGGGAACACTCGTACTATATCGACTATCGCAACGCCCGGCCGAAATACCTGGAGGCATTCGTCGACAGCCTTGTCAACTGGGACTATGTCGAGCACCTGTTCAATCAGGCGCGCTGAGACCCGACCTCGACCGACCATCACAGCCGCGACGGCCACACGCTGTCGCGGCTTCTTGCTGCGCGCCTGCTCGCGCTTGCCGGCTGAATGTGGAATTCAGCGGCCGGACGAACTCCGCCCGCCCTCGTCAGATCGCCCCGCGTGCGCGCAACTCGGCCTGGTGCATATCCTCGTCCACTGGCGCATCCGCGGCTCCGCGATGCTCAATGTTGTCGAGCGGCGGCAGTTGCAGCCTTTCGGTCTGCTGCGCCGGCGGCAGCGCAGCGCCGCTGGCTGCAAGGCGGTCGCCATCCCGGCGGCACTGGGCCGGATCAAGCAGCCAGAGTTCAACGCTCCGCTCCAACTCGTCCGACAAGGTCGCGGGGAGGGCAAAGTTGCGGGTGGCGACGACGGTATTGTTGTTGTGAGGATAAAACTGGATCTGGAACACCTCGGCGCGCTCGGGAGCTTCGCCGAACACGCGGATCAGCAGCGGTCCGCTCTCGTTATCGCCGCGATCGGGCATGGTGAAGCTGTAATCGGCGTTCAGCGGCCCCGCGCCGTCGAACCAGCATGTGCTGATCTGACTGGCAAACTGGGTCCGCACGGTCTGAGGGTGGCCGAAAATCAGCCGTTGGGCCTCGGAAGCCTCGTCGACCGGCATGCGCTCCGGGTTCGCGCTGCAGGCTGCCAATCCCAGCGCCACCAGCAATATCAACTTCAAGACGAGCAAGCGCAAACGCGGAACCCCCAAGTGCCCGAAAAGTCATACTGTCCCCAGACCCGCAGCTTACCGCATATGATGTCTGAATTATGGGGGGGACGCGTCACGCATGGCGCGAATTGGATAGCGCGCTCAAACTGTTGCAGGCAAGCTACGCTTGATTGGCTGCGGCGGACGCGCAGCCCGTAGCGCCACGCGCCCAGCGCGCGACATCGGCCCGCAGCGAATTGGCAAGATCGTCATCGAGGCGGCGGCTGGAACTGCGCACCACAGTGCCGCTGCCTTGCGGCAAGATCTTCACGCCGAATGCGAACGGCCCGTATTTCCGCCCCTCGGCTTCCTTGTAAATCGTGATTTCGGCCTCGCCCGCGTCGCCGGGTTGCGCGGACGCGCGGAAGCCGTGTCCGGGGAGTTTGGCATCTGTGGGGCCGAGCCAGCAGCGTCGGATTTCCCGGGCGAGCCGGACATAGGCATTGACCGGGGCGTCCTCGATCGTCACCGCTGACGGAGCCATGGCGGGCGCGGACAAGTTTATGCTCGGCAGGGCGGCCAGCAGCCCCGGCCGGTCGTCCGCGTCCCGTTTTGGCGGCAGGCGGCGGGCGGGCAGGGGCGGCGTGCCGGGCGCTGCTGTGACAGGACCCGAGGT
>CAZSBU010000229.1:0-4425 GCA_964605055.1 uncultured Caulobacterales bacterium
GGTCGTGTCCGAGCCGCCGCGACCCAGCGTCGAGATGCGTTCGCCGGGCGCCACGCCCTGGAAACCCGCGACGATGGCGATCTCGCCGCTGTCTATCGAAGCGCCGAGCAGTGAATCGTCGATCTCTTCAATGCGCGCCTTGCCATGGGCGGCGTCCGTGCGCAGCGGGATTTGCCAACCCTGCCATGACCGGGCGCGGTAGCCCATCTTCTGCAAGACGAGCGCGAGAAGCCCGGACGTCACCTGTTCGCCGCTTGCAACGACGGCGTCATATTCGACATTGCGCGCATCGAGCGACGGGCTCGGCGGCCCCGCGTCGGCGCAAAGGCCGATAAGCCGGTTTGTCTCCCCGGCCATCGCGGAAACGGTAACGACAACCGAATGGCCGGCGTCGGCCTCGCGTTTGACGAAGGCTGCGGCGCGACGGATCCGCTCCACGTCAGCGACTGAGGTGCCGCCGAATTTCATTACGATGCGTCCCATGGTTCGACGCCTCAGCCTCTCTGAAAATCACGCGCCTGAGAGACATGCATGGCGTGCGCATGCCCCGCGTCGCCCTGCGATGGATCGCCGCCTTTTCGGCGTAGTATGGGCGGGCCATGTCTGTCAAAGAACCTGATTGAAAAGTCGGATGGGGCGAGGATGCTCCGGGAGAACCCATGTCAAACGCCGCCAACGCAACGATCGATCCCGCCGAGGTCGAAAAGTTTTCCCGAATTGCCGAGGAATGGTGGGACCCGTTTGGCAAGTTCCGCCCTTTGCACAAGTTCAACCCAGTGCGTCTTGCCTATATTCGCGACGCGATTTGCGCCCATTTCGGACGCGACCGGCGCGAGAAGGCGCCGCTCAAGGGTTTACGGCTTCTGGATGTCGGGTGCGGCGGCGGCCTCGTCGCGGAGCCGATGCGCCGCCTCGGCGCTGAGGTTGTCGGCGTCGACGCCTCTGAGCGCAATATAAAGACCGCGCAGACCCACGCCCTTCAAGGCAGCCTCGATATCGATTATCGCGCCGGAACTGTCGAAGCGCTGGTCGCAGCAGGCGAGCCGGCCTTTGACATCGTTTTGAACCTTGAGGCGGTCGAACACGTTGCCGACCCTGACCTGTTTTTGAAAAGCTCGGCGGCGCTTGTCCGGCCAGGCGGGCTGATGATCGTCGCCACCATCAACCGGACTTTCAAGGCGTTCGCGCTCGCGAAAGTCGGCGCTGAGTATGTGCTCCGCTGGCTGCCGCGCGGCACGCACGACCCGCGCAAGTTTCTCAAACCTGACGAAATCGCCCGACCGCTGCGCGAGGCTGGGATGACGGTGACGGGAACCGCTGGCGTTGCCTATCAGCCGCTGCTCGACGCCTGGCGGATCGTCGAGGACCCTTCGGTCAACTACATGATGACAGCGACGAAGGCCGGCGCATCGACCTGACGGAACAAGCCAGAGATCAGGCGTAAGCGTAAGGCCCGCCGCGCTCGAGCGCGCGCGCGTATGCCGGCCGCGCATGGCTCATCTTCAGATAGGCGACGATGCGCGGGAACCCTTCGAGACCGGCGCGGGCTGCGGCCGCTTCCAGCGGAAAGCTCATCTGGATATCAGCGGCTGAAAATTCCTCGCCGGCAAGCCATTTGCTCTTGCCTAGCTCGGATTCGATGAACGCGAGCTGACTTGCGATGTTGGGATCGACATAGGAATCAAGCACCCGGTCCGCGATGCCGGCCGCGATGGGCTTGGCGAAGAACGGCATCTTCGCTTCTTTGATGCGTGTAAAGAACAAGCGGAGGATAAGCTGCGTCATCGCGCTGCCCTCGGCGAAATGCAGCCAGTAGGTATAGCGCAGTTTCTCGGCCGATCCGGCAGCCGGAACGAACCGCCCGTCGCCATAGCGCTCGACGAGATACTCGATGATGGCGCCCGTCTCGGCGATGACGAGGCCGTCATCGTCAATGACTGGCGACTTGCCGAGCGGATGGACCTCACGCAGTTCCGGCGGCGCAAGACTCGTCGTCTTGTCACGCTCGTATCGCTTCACTTCGTAAGGAACGCCGAGTTCTTCAAGCAGCCATAACACCCGCTGCGACCGGGAATTTTCTAGATGGTGGACGGTGATCATGCGCGCATCCTTTGTTGGCCTCTATACGCGACCGCGGCGCACGCAGACCTCGGCCCGCAGCGCGCGACACATCCTGACGCACCTGTTCCAGCGCTAAATCAAGCGTGATCAGTAAAGAGTCGCCATCGCATCTCTCGAAAAGGGCAGCAGATCCGCCGTGCGGCCGGCCCTGATCTTCTCAACCCATTGAGGGTCCTGCAGCAACGCCCGGCCAACGGCGATCAGGTCAAATTCTTCCCGTTCCATGCGCTCAACAAGTTGATCGAGGCGCGCAGGCTGCGCCACTTCGCCGGAATAGGCGGCCGTAAACTCTCCGGACAGGCCAACTGAGCCAACCGAAATCGACGGTTTTCCAGTCAGCTTTTTCGCCCAGCCTGCAAAGTTGAGGTCCGAGCCCTCGAAAATAGGCTCCCAGAACCGACGCTGCGAGCAATGGAAGGCGTCAACGCCAGCGTCCACGAGGGGGGCCAGCCATTGTTCCAGTTCATCGGGCGAGCCGGCCGACAGAGCCGCAAAATCCTGCTGTTTCCACTGCGACAGGCGGATGATGAGCGGAAAATCAGGGCCAACCGCCGCGCGCGACCGTCGAATGATCTCGGCGGCGAACCGCGTTCGCCCAGCCCAGTCGCCGCCCCACCGGTCGGTGCGATGGTTCGTCTCGACCCAGAAGAAGCTGTCGAGGAGATAACTGTGGGCGCCGTGGAATTCCGCGCATGCAAATCCGAGATCGCGCGTCGCAACGCTTGCGGCGACGAATTCCTCGATCGCTGTTTCAATCTCGACCTCGGTCATCGGGCTCCACAGCGGCTTGTCCGCCAGCTTGAAACCGGACGCCGACCAGGAAGGAACCTCGGGATGGGAAGATTTCACCGGGTTCCGATAGGGCCCCTCGTGCCAGAGCTGTAGCCCCATCAGGCCGCCAGCCGCCCGCACCTCTTCGCCAACCCGCCGCCAGCCCGCCTTTGCGGCGTCGGTAACGATGTTCGGCACGTTGGGCGTTCCTGTCGCCGTTGTCTGATTAGTTGAGACGCCCTCGGACAGGATAAGCCCGACCCCGCCCTCAGCGCGTCGCCGGTAATAGGCGGCCACCTCGGCGCTCGGGACATTCCCGGGCGAGAACGACCGCGTCATCGGAGCCATCACGAAGCGATTCGGGAGGCGCATCGTCCCGAGGTTAAACGGCGTGAACAGTAAATCGGTCGAGGCGGGCATTGGCGTTACTTCTCCGGGTTGGGGAGATCGGACCCTAATCGCATTAGCCGCCGCCGGCACGCCCCTCAGGCAGTCCGCCACACGCGAAAGTGGCTCCTGTGGAAAAAATCGCTATATAGCGCGGATGAAATTTCTCGATCGAGCCAAAATCTACATTGAAAGCGGCGCGGGCGGCCCCGGCTGCCTGTCGTTCCGCCGGGAAAAATTCATCGAGTTCGGCGGCCCGAATGGCGGCGACGGCGGGCGCGGAGGGCATGTCTTCGCCGAGGCGGTCGAAAACCTCAACACGCTGATCGATTTCCGCTTCCTGCAGCACCATCGCGCGGCAGGCGGGCGCCCCGGCGAAGGCTCGAACTGCACGGGCGCGGACGCCGACGACGTCATCATCAAGGTGCCCGTCGGCACGCAGATTTTTGAAGAAGACGAAGAGACCCTGATCGCCGATCTCGACAAGCCAGGCATGCGCGCCCTGCTGGCGCGCGGGGGCAATGGCGGGTTTGGTAACGCCCGCTTCAAGACCTCGACCAACCGGGCGCCGCGCAGGGCCAATCCCGGCCAGCCGGGCGAAGAACGAACGATCTGGCTGCGCCTCAAACTGATCGCCGATTTCGGTCTTGTCGGACTGCCCAACGCGGGCAAGTCGACGTTCCTCGCCGCTGTATCGGCCGCCAAGCCAAAAATTGCTGATTATCCGTTCACGACGCTTCACCCGGGTCTTGGCGTCGTGCGCGTAAGCGAGGGCGAAAGCTTTGTGCTCGCCGACATTCCGGGCCTCATCGAAGGAGCCCACGAGGGGGCGGGTATTGGCGACCGCTTCCTCGGCCATATCGAGCGCTGCACGGCGATCGTGCATCTCGTCGACGGCGCGCAGGAAGATGTCGCCGGGGCTTATCGGACCGTGCGCGACGAGTTGTCTGCATACGGGCATGGGCTAGAGGAAAAGCGCGAAATCGTCTGCCTGAACAAGATCGACGCGCTGACGCCCGCCGAAAGAACGAAAAAACTAAAGGCGCTTTCGCGCGCGTCGGGCCAGCCCGCACGCGCTATCTCCGGCGTTTCCGGCGACGGCCTGCCCGCGCTTCTGCGCGACATCATGACCTTGCGCAACGGGGC
>CAZSBU010000230.1:0-4314 GCA_964605055.1 uncultured Caulobacterales bacterium
ACCTTAATCCGTTTGCGCCGCATTTCTTCGCGCGCGGCGGCGCCAGCCGATCCCGCGTTGTCTCGCTTATCAAGGGAACGGGCTCGTCGATCTCTGACGACGGCGTTGATTATTATGCGCGCCTGTTGGCCCACCCCGGTCACATCGCCGGCGCGTTAGGCATGATGGCGAACTGGGACTTGACCCGGATGGCGGACGATCTCGGCTCGCTCCATATGCCGGCGCTCTTCCTGACCGGTGCGCGCGACAAAGCTGTGCCGGCGGCTGACGCAGAACGCGCAAGCCTTCTCAGTCCGCGCGGTCGCCTCGAGACGCTGCCCGCCGTCGGGCATCTTGCACATGAAGAGGCGCCTGATGAGGTCGCTGAGCGCATTCTGCGTTTTGCGGCCGAGGCGGGAGTTTTTCCTACAACCAGCGCGAACGCCGCAAAACGCGACACAGGAAATTCTCGCTCTTAATGTGGGGCGCGGTAAGGCGTCGCGCCGCAATAGCGTACCGAGGTGATATGTCTTGCGCGTCTGAACCGATGGAGACGGAGCAATAAATGGATCCGCAGATACTGACTTTCGTCAAGTTATTCCTGTTTTCGTTTCTGGTTGTTGGCTGGGCGGCGTGGGAATACCGCTCGGTCAGCCGATTGCAGAAAAAAACGCGCGAAGAAGCGGCTGTAGCGGCGCAAAAGTCGCCATCCGCATCGGCGGACGACAAGTCCGGCGCCGTTTCCTGAGATGCGCAGCGCCGTCTCTTAAGGTCGTCTCGGCATCCGGTAGGGCAACAAATGTGTAACCCAGCCGGCGCGCAAACGGGGGGCGCTCAGCGTCTCGTGAACTGCCCGGGCAGGCGCCCCGTCAATTGGCAACTGCAGAATTGATCGGGAATAGAACGGCGTATCCTCGAGCGTTGCCAAAACACGGGGCCGGGCCGTCGCGGTTGTACGACGAGGCATCCGCCACAACAGCGTTGGGTGGACCGACGTTTCCGGCTCAACCGGTTGATGGCCTGCAACGCCGTCTGCGCTGATGCGCAGCGCGAGGTCGCGTTTCCGGCCATCAGCGGTCGTGACGTTATACGCGATCGCCGAGCCGCCATCTGGCGTTGGCGAACGTCGCCAGTCCCAATATTCGAAACCATCTTCCAGGGGTTCATCGCCGTGATTGGCGTCGAGATAGCCTTGCCCTGACCATTTCAGATCCGGTGATTTCAGGTCTACCTCGACCTGGCAACTTGGGGAAACGGGTCGCCACCAGTGCCCGCCGCGATGGTCAATCTGATATTCCGTCCCGAGCACATGAGGCAGCGCTGCGCGTACTTCCCCCTGAACCGGAAAGGGAATGGGGCAGGCGCGCTCATCGATGGAAAAGATCAGTTCCCGGCCATTCCACGAGGCCTTGCTGGGCCCGATGCGGCAGGCTCGGGCGCCGAAATCGACGGAGCCTTCGCCACGTTCCGTCATCGCCCAGCGGCTGTCGAGCCCGCTATATAGCACGACATTCATTGCACAATGGTCGAACGGACGTCCGCGGCCGGATAATTTATAGTACGGCGAAAATACGCTTCCGACAAAGGCGATAATGACAATCGCGTGACGCCCGTCGTCGCTCATCGCGTCGAGGTACCACCAAGCGTAGCCGCCTGCGTCGACCCTCAGGTCGAAGCGAAGTCCGTCCAGAGCGCTTGCGCCGCCATCCGCCCGGATAATGCCGCCATCGGCGCGCCCGGGCCAGGATGAACGCTCCCGCCCGCCAGATACAGTCCCCGGATCGACGACCTCACGCCCGGACGGCGAAACGAAGCGCGCCAGCCGTGCGCGTTCTGGCCGTATAGCGCTCCCCCCGTGCCCGGAAACATCGCCGCGAAGTCCGACGGAGACGTCGCGATCATGTCGCCCGCCGCCGCCGTCGCCGTCACGCCGCACCGGCTCATCAGACGGAAAGTTCGCTTCGCGCATTGCTCAATCTCCTCGCCGCTCGTCTTTTTGCTATCGCCGTCTGAAGGCGCGTTGATCACGCATAACAGAGGTCGGCTGCCGCCCAAAAGAGAGGGCGAACCGTCCGCGCCCGCCGTTTCGCCTGCTTCGGCGTCCTGTGCGCAAACATAAACGGAAGGGTCCTCGGGATGCCGCCGCCGATGGAATACATCGTCGAACTCGCTCGCCGCGTCATCGGAAAAAAACACATTGTGACGTGAAAGGGGTTTGCCCGACGTCGCCGCCGCCATCGCAAAGGTGATCGCCGATTGCGAACGCTGCGAACGGTGGACGCGTGGCGCGCCGCGCGAAGCGGCCTTGCCAAACGCGCCTGCGGCAAGGGCCCCGGCGTCTGCGTTGCAGACTATCGCTGAGGCCGGCTCAAAGGCGCCGCCGTTCAGTTGAACGCCTGTGGCGCGGTTGTTTTCGCAGCGAATTTCGTCGACTTCGGCGCCATACCGGAAAGTGACGCCGCGCTGCTTTCCCGCCGCCTCGAGAGCCAGCGCAAGGCGGCGCACGCCGCCAGCGACAAGACCAACGCCGCGCCGTTCGACGTCAGCGACCAGCATCAGGGTCGCTGGCGCAGCCATCGGCGACGACCCGCAATAAGTCGCATAACGCCCGAACAACTGGCGCAGGCGGGGATCGCGGAAATAACCTTTTAACGCCTGTGCGAGGCTGATGTACGGATTAAGCCGCAATACGTTCCATGTTGGTCCGCGCAGCATGATCTCGCTGAGCCGGGGGCGGGGCCGCCGAATAAAGGACGGGTCCAGCGTGTCGAAGATCATCTGCGCATGCGCCCGGAAACGACGATAACCCTCGGCGTCTTCCGCGCTTGCAAAAGCCGATATCGCCTCTAATGTGCGCGCTTCATCGGCATACAGATCGAATTGTCCGCCATCGGTCCAGAAGTGTCGCGCGAGGATGGCGGCGGGCGAAATTGTTACAGCGTCAGAAAGGTCAAGTCCCGCTTCGGCAAACAGCTCCTCGAAAATCCACCGCATGGTAATGACGGTGGGGCCTGCGTCGACGCGCACGCCGCCGGTCTCAATCTCGCGCATTTTGCCGCCGGGTCCAGCTGCCCTGTCATAAACGGTGACAGCCGCGCCACGCGATGCAAGGCTGAGAGCTGCAGCTAGCCCGCCCATCCCGGCTCCGATCACCGCAATTGTCGGTGTCCGCATCAGAGTTTACCTTAGAACTTGAAAGGACGGTCGCGACATTCGAGGATCGTCAAACGTTCCCCCGATCCGGCGTTCGCAAAGATAGGAAGATGGCCACGTTGACAGAACTTTCGTGGGTGTCCATGATTCTTGACACTATACATTGACAACAAGTGCAGACAACCCTCAGAGCGCCGACCGGCGTGATATGAAGCGGATGGCGCCGTGACGCGCAAGACGGATAATGTCGCGCTTTCAATCGGCGATCGCCTGCTGGCGTTTCGTGATCGCGTCTACGCGAGCAAGCGATTCCAGAACTGGGCAAGCGCATTTCCTTTGACCCGGCCAATTGCGCGCTCCCGCGCCATGGGGTTGTTCGATCTTTGCGCGGGTTTCGTTTACTCGCAAATTCTCGCCGCTACCTGCCGGTTGGGCGTTCTCGAACTTCTTCAAAGCGGTCCGAAAAGCGTGAACGACGTCGCGGCGGCGACCGGCCTTGCAGATGAACGGGCGCTTCGGCTGCTGCGGGCCGGCGAGGCGCTTCGGCTTACCGCCCCACGCAGCGGCGGGCGCTGGGGCCTCGGCGATCTCGGCGCGGCGCTGCTCGGCAATTCTTCCGTGCTGGGCATGATTGAGCATCACCGCGCCCTCTATGAAGATCTTGTCGATCCCGTCGAGTTGTTGCGCGCAGACAAGCCAGCGACAAAGCTTGGCGCCTATTGGGGCTATGCCGGCGCCGGCGATCCGGCGGCTCTGGATGCAGGCGAGGTCGGCGCCTACTCGCATTTGATGGCGCAAACACAGGCGTTTATCGCCGAAGACGTTTTGAAAAGCTTCGATGCGCGCCAGTTTTGCACGCTTCTCGATGTAGGGGGCGGGGAAGGGGCGTTCGCCGTCGCCGCATTGCGCGCAACAACCGATCTTCACGCAATTGTGCTTGATCTGCCCGCCGTGGCCGCCGCCGCGGCCGGGCGATTCGATCGCGAGGGGCTTGCCCGCCGCGCCCATACTGTGGGCGCTGACTTTTTTAACGATCCATGGCCGGCGGACGCAGACCTCATTTCATTTGTGCGCGTGCTGCATGACCATGACGACGCGCCGGTCGCCGCGCTGTTGCGCCGCGCCCGCAGCGCGCTCGCTCCTGGCGGAGCGGTTCTTATTGCTGAACCGATGTCGGCGACA
>CAZSBU010000231.1:0-1169 GCA_964605055.1 uncultured Caulobacterales bacterium
CGATCATGCTGCGGGAGTTCGACGGGGCGGCGGCGCTGGCGGCATGCATAACCGATGAGCGCCTCTCGGTCGTCGTTCTTGGTCCGGCCGCCGGCATTGGGGCGCCGACCCGAGACGCCGCCCTGAAGCTGCTGCAAAGCGAGGCCGCGGCGATCCTCGACGCCGATGCGCTGACGAGCTTTTCGGTAAAGCCGACCGAACTTTGGGCCGCCTTGCGCGCAGGCGACGTGTTGACCCCGCACGAGGGTGAGTTTGCGCGCTTGTTCGGCGCTCAAATCGATCATGTCGCGATTGGAAAACTGGCTGCGGCGCGGGCGGCGGCTGAAATAGCCGGCGCTGTCGTCGTGCTGAAAGGTTCGGACACCGTTATTGCGGCGCCCGATGGTCGCACGGCGATAAACGCCAACGCGCCCGCCGATCTGGCGACAGCCGGGTCCGGCGATGTTCTGGCTGGCATTATTGCGGGGCTACGAGCGCAAGGCATGGGCGGCTTTGAGTCAGCCTGCGCCGGCGTCTGGATGCACGGCGCCGCCGGCGCAGCGGCTGGTCCCGGGCTTATCGCCGAAGACCTCCCGGGCGCGCTTCGCGACGTGTGGAGAGGCTTACAAGTTAGACAATCGCGATGATCAAAATCCGCCCAGCGACCCTGAACGACGCCGCCGGCCTCAACGCCGTATACAACCCATTTATCCGTGACAGCGACGCCACGTTCGAGACCCAGGAATATGACGATATCGCCCGGCGGAGCTGGATCGACGATCGGATGAAGAATCCCCGCCACCCGATTTTCGTAGGCGTTGCACCGAGCGGCGAAATCCTTGGTTTCGCCAATGCGAGTAGATTTGACGAACGGCGGGGTTACGACCTCTCCGTCAAAGTATCCGTGTTCCTCGCGCCCGCAGCGCGCGGCGCAGGGCTCGGCGGCAGGCTTTATGGGGCCCTAATGCCTGCTCTCTCGGCTGCTGGCGTCCATCGCGCCTACGCCCTCATCGTGCCGCCCAATCTGGCGTCGGAGGCGCTACACATCCGCTTCGGTTTTCAGCATGTCGCAACGCTTGACGAGGTCGGCCGCAAGTTCGAGCGCTTTCTTTCTGTAATGTGGTTCGAAAAGCGGTTCTGAATGGCTCGACTCGCCGGACGGCTTTGATATAGAACCGCGCGTCCAGCAC
>CAZSBU010000231.1:1179-4276 GCA_964605055.1 uncultured Caulobacterales bacterium
TCTCCGGCCTTCGCGGATGTGGCGGAACTGGTAGACGCACCAGATTTAGGTTCTGGCGCCTTACGGCGTGGGGGTTCAAGTCCCTCCATCCGCACCAAGGAAGGCGCGCTTCGTGCAAACGCGTTTGGCGCAACGCCGCATCTCGCAGCGGCGGCGGGAAGAATTTTTTGAGAGACAGGAAGGCGCAGTCGATATGGAAGTGACGGAACTCAGCGCAGAAGGCCTCGAGCGCAAATTTACGGTCAAGGTGCCGGCCTCTGAGCTTGACGCAAAACTCCACGCCAAGCTGTCCGATCTCAAAACCAAAGTTCAGCTGAAAGGTTTCCGCAAGGGCAAGGCCCCGATCTCTTTCCTGCGCAAAATGTACGGCAAAGGGGTCATGGGCGAGATCCTCCAGGACCTCATCGCCGAGACAAGCGCCAAGGCGTTCTCGGACCGCGATCTGCGTCCCGCCACCCAACCCCACCCGCATTTCGAAGGCGATATGGACGCCGTCGTTGAGGGCCGCGCCGACCTCGAATACGTCGTTCACGCCGAGGTTCTTCCTGACTTCGAGCCAATCGACGTGGCGACGCTGTCCCTGACGAGGCCGATTGCTGAAGTCCCCGCCGCCGACGTGCAAGAAGCCCTTTCGAACCTTGCCGAACAGCAGCGCACATTCTCGCCGCGTCCGACAGGCGAAGCCGCTCAAAAAGGCGACGCCATCGTCATCGATTTTAAAGGCAGCATCGACGGCAAAGAGTTCCCGGGCGGCGCGGGCGAGGGTGTAGAGTTGGTCCTTGGCACAGGGCGGTTCATCCCCGGCTTCGAAGATCAGCTCATTGGCGCGAAGGCCGGCGACGATCTCTCAGTAAACGTGACGTTTCCGGCCGATTACGGCGCAGCTGAACTCGCCGGCAAGGACGCGACGTTCGCGGTGAGCGCCAAGGAAGTTAAGGAGCCCGACGACACGGTTATCGACGATGCGTTTGCGCAAAAATTGGGCCTTGAAAATCTGGCCGACCTAGAGGGGCGCTTGCGCGAGCGGCTCGAGCGAGATTTCCGCCAGCTCTCGCGCGGGCACGTCAAACGCAATCTCCTTGACCAATTGGATGCGGCTCACAAATTCGACCTTCCCAAAAGCATGGTCGACGCTGAATTTGAGCAAATCTGGCGTCAGGTCGAAACCTCTGAGCGCGACGAGGAAGACAAGGACAAATCCGAAGAAGAGCTCCGGGTCGAGTATCGCAATATCGCCGCTCGTCGAGTTAAGTTGGGCCTCGTTCTTGCCGAGATCGGCAAGCGGGCCCAAGTCGTCGTCCCGAACGAGGCGCTGCAGCGCGCCGTTCAGGAGCAAGCCATGCGAGAGGCGCAATTTCTGCAGATGCAGGGTCAGGACATAACGCCGCGTCAGGTGCTTCAGTTTTACCAGCAGAACCCAAACGCGATCGCCCAGATCCGGGCGCCGCTCTTCGAGGAACAGGTCGTCGATTTCATTCTCGAGCGCGCCACCGTGTCGGATGTCTCCGTGACCAAGGAAACGCTTCTAAAGGATCCTGACGGCGCGCCGATCGGCGAGTAGTTAAGCGCTTCAGACCAGGCTGCGGGTAACCGCTACTTACCGTCCACTCATCTTCGTGGGCGGTCTTCCCTTTGGTCGTAAACGTTCCCAAATACTCTTTTGTTACGAGAGCGGGGGGGCTGCACAAAACGCCCGTCCGTTCTACGAGTGCCATTTCCAATCTTTTTCCGAACAAGAGGACGCTGCCAGACCATGAAAGACCCTCTCGACATCTACATGAATACCCTCGTTCCAATGGTTGTCGAGCAGTCGAGCCGTGGCGAACGCGCCTACGACATCTATTCGAGGCTATTGAAAGAACGGATTATTTTCCTTTCAGGGCCGGTTCACGACGCGGTTTCGACCCTTATCGTGGCCCAGCTCCTTTTTCTGGAGGCAGAGAACCCCAAGAAGGAGATTGCGTTCTATATCAATTCCCCTGGCGGGTCGGTTTCGGCCGGTTTGGCCATGTATGACACGATGCGATACATCCGCCCGAATGTGTCAACCATGTGCATTGGTATGGCCGCCTCCATGGGTTCGCTGCTGCTGACGGCGGGCGCCAAGGGACATCGCTTCTCGCTGCCAAACTCGCGCGTGATGGTCCATCAGCCTTCGGGCGGCTTCCAGGGCCAAGCGTCGGACATTGAACGCCACGCCCAGGACATTATCAAAATGAAGCGGCGGCTCAACGAGATTTATGTTGAGCATACCGGGCAACCCTATGAAACTATTGAAAAAACCCTTGACCGGGATCACTTCATGACTCCCGATGAGGCGGTCAATTTTGGTCTGATCGACAAGGTTCTCTCGGAGAGAGCGCCAATCGAGGAGTAGATTGTTAACCCAACGCGACCGAGAACTTTTTAGTCACAAAATTGTCGGCTTGATTGCGGCGTTGGGAATGTGATCGAATACCAGTCTGGGGTGGGGCGCGGACTGGCGCCAGACCTGCAGCAGCCTTGACGGAGGGTGAGCCGTTGTCCGCGGGCAGGGTGCGCGCCTGAAGAGGGGTCCGAGCGAAGCGGACGCCCAAGAAGGAGTAGCATGAGCGTGAGCAAAGTCGGCGGTAAAGGCGGGGGAGAGGGCAAAAACACCCTCTATTGTTCATTCTGCGGCAAGAGCCAGCATGAAGTCCGCAAGCTGATTGCCGGGCCAACGGTGTTCATCTGCGACGAGTGCGTCGAACTTTGCATGGACATTATTCGGGAGGAGTCGAAATCCTCTCTCGTTAAGGCGGGCGATGGCGTTCCGACGCCACAGCAAATTCATAAAGTCCTGGACGACTACGTGATTGGGCAACGGCACGCAAAGCGCGTGTTGTCGGTGGCCGTGCACAATCACTACAAGCGCCTCAATCACGCTTCGAAGAATAACGATGTCGAGCTCGCGAAGTCGAACATTCTGCTCGTAGGGCCGACCGGGTCGGGCAAGACGCTCCTCGCCCAGACCTTGGCGCGCATTCTCGACGTGCCGTTTACGATGGCGGACGCCACGACGCTTACCGAAGCGGGCTATGTCGGCGAGGACGTCGAGAACATCATCCTGAAACTTCTT
>CAZSBU010000232.1:0-4268 GCA_964605055.1 uncultured Caulobacterales bacterium
GTACTGCCTCATGAGCCCGCCAGACCATGTCGCCGATCTTGCGGACGGCGAGATACTAGACCTCATCTTAGCAAGCGAGCACCGCACGCCGGAGGAACGAGCGCGAGATACATGGCGGCACCCGAAAGAAACGCTGCAGTTTTTCGAAGTAACGCCAACATCGACAGTCGTGGAAATTTCGCCAGGCGGCGGCTGGTACTCGAATGTGATCGCGCCCTACCTCGCAGCGGGCGGTGGCGTTTACTATGCGGCCCTGTTCGATCCAGCCATCAGTGAACGCGCCGCGCAGGCCGTGGACTCTTTCAAGGCAAAGTTCCAGGCGAACCCGGCGCTCTATGGCGACGTGCGAGTAAGCGTCCTCGGTTCCGAAGCAGGAGTTGCTCCGGCCGGTACTGCTGATATCGTTCTTACTTTTCGGAACGTCCACAATTGGACTGCTGGCGGTTCTGCTGAGGCGAATTTCAAAGCATTTTACGACGCATTAAAGCCCGGCGGCATCCTCGGCGTCGTGGAACATCGTGCAAACGAAGATGCGGACGCCGGAAAAGGCGAAACAGGCTATGTGAAAGAGTCAACGGTAAAGGCGCTGGCCCTCGGAGCTGGTTTCGAGTTCGATGCAGCGTCAGAAATCAACGCGAACCCTGCCGATACGAAAGATCACCCCTTTGGCGTCTGGACACTGCCGCCGGTTCGTCGATCGTCAGAAGCGGCAGGGGCTACCCCCGCACCCGATTTTGATCGGGCCAAATATGACGCCATCGGAGAAAGCGACAGAATGACGCTGCGTTTTCGCAAGCCGCTCGCGGCGGATGGCGCGTTACTGGAGTAGCGTTCACATTAATGCCCCATCGTTCCGGGACCGACGCAACGAGTGAAGACCTGATTGCCGGGGCGCGAACAACATTTCCGACTACCTTCAGCGGCGTCTTAACAATTGAAGTTGAAGGCGCTGACTCCATCCACATAGATGGCCGCGGCGAGCGCTGCGTTGCGACACGCGTTGCGCCGCCTGAAGCCATCACTAGTTCGCATTGTACCTGGCGCACCGACGGCGAGACCCTCATGAGAATCTTTCGTGGCGCTCGCGCTTTCGAAAGCGCCTACCTTTCGGGACGTCTCCATATATCTGGCGATATGGCGATCATGCTTCGTCTGCAGATGGAACGAGCCCCGAGTGCACGAATGGCGGACACGCGCGGGCAATGGCAGAGTTTATAAAGCTCGCCAGCAACATTGTTCCTTCGGGAGCCCAATTGGTCAACCTGACCGCGCCAGACGGCACGAAGATTCGGGCTGCAACATTTAAGCGCGACGACGCCCGCGCGACTGTAGTCTTGTTAACGGGCTGGTCTGAATTCATCGAGAAATACTTCGAAGTTATCTCCGACCTGCATGCGCGTAATTTTTCGGTCGTCGCCATGGATTGGCGTGGCCAAGGTCTCTCTGAACGATATGGGTCCGATCGTCGGCGCGGGCACATTGACGACTTCATTTCTTATGCTGATGACATCACGATGCTCTCTGATGAAGCAACGCGTCGCGGATTTCCTGGTCCGCAATTGCTGATGAGTCACTCGATGGGCGGCGCGCCGGCGCTTCAATTATTGGCTAGAGGCGACCGTCGATTTGCCGCAGCGGTTCTTTGTGCGCCGATGACGCAGATCTTCCCGAATCTGCTTGTAAGGCGGGTAGTCCACCTGCTTTCAAGCGCTGCTGTTTTTGCCGGCGCAAAATATGCTGGCGCTGGGCCGGCTCGCGGCGCAGGTGAAACTTTCGAGGATAATCCGCTGACTTCGGATCGGACTCGTTACCAACGATTCATTGAGTTGAAAGGTGCTTACCCGGACGCGACAATTGAAGCCCCAAGCCTTGGTTGGGTTCGAGCCGCAAGCATTGCAATTTCAGATCTTCACCGGCCAACATACTTTGAACGCCTTGCGACGCCCGTGTTGATCTTATCGGCGGGCGTCGACGCACTCGTATCGTCTTTAGATCATGTAAAAATAGCAGCGCGCAACCCGCTTATATCGCGGATCTTAATTGACGACGCACGCCACGAAATCATGATGGAGCGCGACGAGCTTCGCGACCGGTATTGGTTGGCGTTTGACGAATTTGTTGAAGCCGCCTTGGCGCGCAATCAAACCAAGGCCGCGCCGGTTCGGACGCCGTAAGCTTTCACTGTGTTTTCGACAAAACTGCAAGCGCGGCTTCGTGCAGGCGCGGGTTCGCCGTAGCCAGCACCCGGCCTCTTCCCTCCTCGGTCGGACGATTACCTTGCCAGTCCGAGATCACCCCCCCCGCCCCTTCAACAATGGGTATTAGCGCGGCGAAATCATGCCGGCTCATCGCAGCTTCAGCGACGATGTCTACTTCACCAAGCGCCAACAATCCGTACCCGTACGCATCAAGACTGAACCGCGCAAGTCGCGCGCGCGCAGCAAGCTGTTCGAAAGAATGACTTTCCTCAGGCGAAAAATAACCAGTGGGGCGGGGATCGGTGGTAGCGACCCGGGAATCAGCGAGCGTTTCCACCCTACTTGTCCGGCACGGCGTCGTGTTGCCTATCCGGACATGGTTTGATTTACCTTCAATCCCGATCCATCGCTCTTCGGTGAACGGTTGGTCGATTAGCCCAAGAACTGGATTTTTTTCCCACTCAAGGGCGATCAGCGTTGTCCAGGTGGTGGCACCCGAGATGAAGGCGCGCGTTCCATCAATAGGGTCAAGGACCCATCGCCAAAGCGCTTGCTCGTTCTCGCTTCCAAATTCCTCGCCCAAGATACCGTGGTCCGGAAACTGCGCCTTTATGAGCGCACGCTGCGCGCGCTCGGCCTCTCGGTCGCCCTCAGTTACAGGATCAAAGACGCTGCCGCCTTTGTTCGTAATGAGTGCGCCCGTGCGAAATCGGGGAAGAGTCTCTTTCCGCGCGGCGTCCGCTAATTGCTCCGCAAACGAAAGAAACGCCCCAAGTGAACCGAGGTTATCTGACATGACGCGGGAGGATGCCTCCGGCGTATTCGTGAAGCAAGCGCTGGTCGCACTTCAATGATTAGCTATCGCCCGACATGGCGCGTGCGAGATCAAGTAAGCGCCGACGCGGCTCGTCGTTCAACGTATAAAATGCACGGACGAGATCAATCGTTTCTTTGCTCTGGAAAGCATCCGCCGGCGCCTTTGTCGAATGTTCGTGGCTGCCATTTATTGGCGTCTCATCCAGTCCTTCAAAGAAATAAGATACGGGGGCCTCGAGTGCGCGAGCGAGCGCCCAAAGACGAGAGGCTGATATTCTATTTGCCCCACTCTCGTATTTCTGAATCTGCTGGAACCGGATGTTAACTGCGTCAGCTAGCGATTGCTGGGTCATGCCAAGCAGCCGGCGGCGTTGCCGCAAACGCTTTCCTACGTGAAGATCAATCGGGTGTGCCATCGCCGTTATCGCTCCCTATCGGCGCGCCCGAAAAGGGACAGTGGGCACGCTGTCTGGAAGAGGAAACGCAAGGGGCATGCCGGTAGAGAGAAATTCGCAACCGCAGAGCGCAGCTGGTTCCTTCAATCAATCATTTTAGCCGACCGGAGCCAGAATTCCTCGTCGAAGCCAGGCATTTCTAAATTGCCGATGAATTGGCGCGCGGCTGAGTCCCAGGAGAAGTTTTCCGCCCATTGCCTGCACGCGACGGGGTCGCGGGACTCATATGCATCCAGACAGGCCTTGCGGAGATCTTCGTTCATTGCGCCGCAACCTGCCGGAGCGCCATCCAGTATTTCCAGCGGACCGCGCACCGGATACGCCGCCACCGGGATGCCACAGGCCAAAGCCTCTACGTTAACCAGCCCGAACGTGTCTGTACGAGATGGGAACACAAAAACATCGGCGGACTGATAGTGCGCCGTTAATTCAGCATCGAATTTTGGCCCTACGAACACGGCTGCTGGATATTTTGCCTCCAACTCGGCGCGTTGTGGCCCCTCACCAACAATGACTTTGGCGCCTGGCAGCTCGATTGCCAGAAAGTCCTCGATGCTTTTCTCAACTGCCAAGCGCCCTACATAGAGAAACACGGGGCGAGCCAGCGTTTCGAACAGGCTGGGTTCTCCTGGCTGAAACTGGCGAAGATCAACGCCTCGCGCCCAAAGCTTCATGTCCTCAAAACCGCGCTCTTTTAGCTCGGTCATTAGACCGGGTGTAGCGACCATCATCGTTTCGCCGTCCTTGTGGAAATCGCGGAGGACCGCATAGCCCCATTCGATCGGAACACCCCAGCGCT
>CAZSBU010000233.1:0-4238 GCA_964605055.1 uncultured Caulobacterales bacterium
GAACTTACGGAAGCCGCGGCTGTAGACGACGTCTAGCGACACCGGCGGCCGTTCGATGACGCGAGGAACCGTGACGCCGCTGAAAACGCCTTCGACGTTCCGGATACGCGCCGATGCGTAATTGACGAGGAACGTCAGGCGCTCGTTCCGATCCTGGTTCTCAACGCCGATCTGAAAGTTGAACAAATTGTTCGACTGGCCCTGAAGCGATCGGCCACCCTCAAAAAGAGCCCCTGCAAATTGCTGTATCTCTAGCGCGCCGCCCGAACTGGAAACGCCTGCGAGGCTGACCGGGCAACCAAGCACAGGATCGGGATTTGAGCATGAGCCAAAGAGGCTCACATCCGATTCGCTCCAGGTGTAGTTCGCCTTAACGATCAGGTCCGTCCCAACAAACCGGTCATTACGGATAACTTCGTCAAGTTGGAAGTTTTGTTCGAACTCGAACTCGAAGCCATAGAGATCCGCCGACGGCGCATTGATGAACGAAATGATGAACCGCCCGCCCTGATCGATATCGAACACTTCCTCGATCGGATTGGTCAGCTGTTTATAGAATGCTCCAAAGGTGATGAACTGACCGCGTCCTAAATAATATTCCGCCCGCGCATCATAGTTGTTGATGCGGGAATTCTGCAAGAAAGGATTGCCACGGAACGAAAGATCGGTGTCGTCATCGAGATAAAAAGCTGGCGTCAATTCACGGAACTGCGGTCGGGCGATTGTGCGCGAATAGCCGACCCTGACCTGAAAGTCGCCGACCGGATTCCAAGTCAGGGTTGCCGCCGGCAGGAAATAGTCTTCGTTGATCGACGTCTCCGACAACGAGTTCACCGGCGACGTTGTGGAAAATGCGGTTGTTATTTGCTCTGACGTCTCATAACGACCGCCAGCAGCCAGACGCAGATACGGATTGATTTCCATGTCTAGTCCAACATATCCCGCGTGCACCTGAAGCGAACTGAAGGCGTTGTCGAGGTCGATCCCCGATTGCAGGAGCTGCAGGTTGATCAGGTCGGTTTCCAGCACGGCGGGCGACAAGAGCACGTCGACCCGCGATTCCAAAACGGCATTCAGGTCCTGTTGGAGCGCGATGTTATTCAGGCCCGAACCGACGAGTTCAAAACGCCGGACGAGAACGTCGCGTTCTTTATCGGTGAAGGCATAGCCGAATTTTAACGTCAGATCGCGATCGAAGAAATTGAGCGGTAATTTGAAGTCAGCCCCCGCATCAATATTCTGGTCTTCTAGTTTCGAAAAAGACACGTTGAATGGCGTTGACGACGTTTGGCCACCCGCCTGGAAGTCCGCGCGGAACGGCGCGAACGGGTCGTTGATGTCGCGGACATAAGTGTATTCCCACTGATAGGGCGCGTCGCGGAACGCTTCGCCATAGGCGGCGCGCCAGACAACTTCCAAATCGCCAAACGCCGGAAACACATGCTCGCCGCGCAGTTGCGACTGCCACACCTGACGCTCAAAAAATTCCGTATTGAACCGGTTAATGAAGAGATCGTCCCTGGTTTGACCCTGAGTCCCCTCCTGGATACGCGCGTCTTTCGAAGACGAACGAAGGAGAAACGACGTTGACGTGATCTCGTGGTTGTCGCCAATCTCTAGCCCTATCGAAGCAAGCGCATTTGTATCGATTGTATTTGTGGTGCTGACGAAGTCGAAAGCCGTAGCTTCGAGACTCGCGTCGACCGCAGGATTGGTGGAAATAGTAAAGCCTTGCTCACGGCGACCCTCGCGTGTTTGCCAGTCGTTGGAATAACCAAGGGTAAAGGTGCCGCCAAGACGGATCGTGTCTGTAATGTCCCGACCGGCGCCAAAAGCGACGCCTACGCTTGAGTTCACCGGGATGAGATTTTCCGAGATCACCGTCGTGCGTTGAGTCTCGAGCCCGAGGTCGATCGCCTGCTGATTGCTCGCGTTGATATCGCCCGAAACAAACACCTCGCCGAGGGCGTCAGGGATATTCCGGGTGCCGTCATCGAAGCCCGTCCAGTCGCCATTGCCGCCATCATAAACGAGACCGTTGCGAACGCTCGTCGCGGTATCGACGCCAACTGACGTAGTGATTGAGAAGAATGCCTCCGGCGGAACAGTCTTGGTTCGGAGGTCAATCATGCCGCCGCCGAACTCCGCCGAAAATTCGGGTGAGTAGGTCTTTTGAACCAGCGAGCCGGACAGGATAGCGGTTGGGATAATGTCCAACGGGACAACACGCCGTAGCGGCTCCGGGCTCGGCAAGGGCGAGCCGTTGATCGTCACGGTCGAATAGCGTTCGTTCAGGCCGCGAACGACCGGAAATCGGCCCTGGCTCAGCGACAAACCCGACACGCGGCGAAGCGCTTCGCCAATTTCGCTATCCCCTGTACGCTGGAATGACGCTTCATCCAACACCGCCGAAATCTCTGAAGTTGCACGCTTTTCGTCAGGGATGTTGACACCCCGCACGATGATTTCGTCCACTTCCTGAGCGAATGCGCCGCCCACGCCCGCATACATCGTCGTCGCAAGAAGCGCTGACGCCGCGGTTGAAAATCTTCTCATGACCCACCTCTAAATTGCCCCCTCAGGGCGAAACAGCTCAAATTGATCGCTTCGGCGGACGCCAGAGCGCCCGCCGTCAAGTTGCTTTGCGTTTAGAGGCCGAACGTCCAGCCGACATACCAGTCGTCGGCAGCATTCTCGACAGCCCCAATGTAGTTGACGGAGTCAAAGAAGGGATCGAGCGTGGATGGATCGGTCACGGGCGTCGCCAACTCATTCGCACCCGGAACAAAGGCGCCAATGATTCCAGGACGCGTCGTTAGCGTCGATGCGCCTTGTCGATTGTTTGCGCCGGCGTTGAACAGCAGGTTGATGCCATCCGTGTTTCCAAGAACCTGCGGCGGCGTAAAGCTGATGTAATTGGAGTCAAAAATAGGCGTCGGCGCCCCGGCCACAACAATATGCTCCACGCCGGATCCAAAGTCGGAGACAATCATGTTGAGAACTGTGCCGTCTGTGCCGGCGCGGAGTTCAACACCTTCGTTGGCCGAGCTTGTGGAACCTCCGCCCAATAGCGTGATATTAGAAATTATCGGGTTTGATCGCGGCAAGTTATTTGGCGATGACGAACGGTTATCAGCCTCAAGACCATTGTCGCCGTTTTGCGCTTGCTGATCCACGAGCGCGTATTGCACGCGACCGATCCACCCGTCCGTCCAGTCGAGCGAGTCGTCGCCCGCTCCGGTTACAACGAGATAGCGCCCGTTTACTGTACCGCCGAACCATTCGATGCCGTCGTCGGCGTTGTTGTGCACCTGGATGTACTCCATCTCGGTGCCGCGTCCGACGCCCCAGAGCGCCAAGCCATTCAATTCGTTCGTGTCAGTGAACTGAAAGCCCGCGTAGAGAATCTGGAGATAATTAATGCGGCCGGAGTTATCATCCGGAGACGCACCGCCTCCGAGGCCCACGCCGCCCTCGCCCGAAATCTCGCAGCCGATCGTGCCGCCAGTCGCCGCCGAGTTCTGGCAGTTGTTTACCGGCGCGCGTCCAAGCAGGTTCAAGCCGCCCCACTCACTCGTTGCCGTATTGCGCGACGGGCCGATGCCGAACACATCGTTCCGGCTTGTCATGACTACCGGCGCCACTGCCGAACCGTTGACAAAAATCTGTGATCCGCGAGAGACGGCCAGAATGTCGATGCCGAGGCCGGTCCCTTGGTTGGCGAAGATCGTGACGCCGGGCTCAATCGTCAGTGTACGAGCTACGCTGCCCGGTATCGGGTTCATTGGATCGGGCCCGCGATCCGTGCCAACGAACGTCGGACCGTCGACACGATAGAGGTTGCCGCGCGTCAGCGTGACGTCCTGAGTGATCGAGTTGTTGGCGTCGCGCTGTATGACGCAGATATTGGTTTCTGGACGGCCGGCCGGAGGAACCTCGGCCGCCACGGCTGTACCCGCGGGACATGTAGCCGCAGGCGCACCGGGAATGGCCACCGTCCATCCGGTTGTCCAGTTGTTGTCCGCCGTATCCGTCGGGCCAAACGCGCCAGCGTAGTTTGCAGGCTGGAAGAACGCGCCGAGCGTCGTCGGATCGGTCGGCGGGATCGATGCCTCGTTCGGGCCCGGCAGCACGCCATCCAGGGTCCCATCGGCGAATTCGCGATTGTTCGGGCCGCCATTGAACAGCAAGTCAATGCCATTCGCGTTGCCGAGCGAGAAATTGCCGCCGAAGCCAAC
>CAZSBU010000234.1:0-4172 GCA_964605055.1 uncultured Caulobacterales bacterium
GAAGGCACGGACCTGACCGCCAAGGCGATGGGCAATGCGCTGGCTGTCGTCGCCATGTCAACCGGCGGGACGATGCTGCATGCGCCCGACGTCTATATGGACAAGATCGCCATCGGGCCGGGTTATCCTGACGGTATTGTCGATCTCGACCGGTCCGTAGAGCAGAATGTGCGCGCGCTGGCGAAAGCCAAGGGCGTTGACCCGGCAGACATCACGCTGTGCGTACTCGACCGCGATCGCCACAAACATATTATCGACGAGGCGCGGAAAGTCGGCGCGCGCGTGTTCCTGATTTCCGACGGCGACGTCGCGGGCGTATTCCATACGACCGAGCGCTCGACGGGGATCGACATGTATGTAGGGCAGGGCGGCGCGCCGGAAGGCGTTCTCGCGGCGGCGGCGCTGCGCTGCATCGGCGGCCAGATGCAGGGCCGGCTCGTCTTTCGCAATGACGCGGAGCGGGCGCGAGCGGCGAAGGCCGGCATCACCGACCTCGATCGTAAATATGGCCTGCACGACCTATGCGGCGGCGACGTGATTTTTGCTGCGACCGGCGTCACCAATGGCACAATGCTCGACGGCGTCAGGTGGGAGCCCGGCTACATCAACACGCACACGGTCGTCATGCGCTCAAAGACGGGCACGGTCCGCTATGTCAGGGCGCGCATGCGGCGATAACTCCTGCACGGCCCTCTGCGCGACCGCCCCGTTCACAGATTTGTGAATTGTCGCAGGCTTCTACTGACGGTTGCATAACAAAATAACCGGGGGGAGCAATGAAGCATGCACTCTTGATAGCTTTGATTTGGTGCGCTCTGACGGGCGGAGCTGGCGCCCAGCCGCCTATCGAGGCGTATGGCGAACTGCCTGACAGACGTTCGCTGGTCATCTCGCCTGACGGAAAGCACGCTGCGTTTCTGAGTTATCAGGACGGCGTCGATTTTATGGCGGTCTCGACGGGGACGGGCGATTTCCTCTCGGGAATGCGCACCGACAAGCTGAAGGCCCGGTCAGTCACTTTTGCTGGCCCCGATCATGTAATCCTGCGCGCGTCCGAAACCACTCGCCTTGGAGCAGACAAATATGAGAACTCGGGTGCGTTCTCTTACAATGTAAAAACCCAGAAGGTTCTGCAGATTCCGCGCTGGACCAAGGGCGGGCTCGCCTATCAGACCGGACTCGGACGAATTGTCGGCAAGACGCCGGACGGCAAGAGCGTCTTCATGCCGGCGTTCACGGCGCCAAACACCGGCGATGCGAAATACGATCTCTATAAGGTCGATCTCGACAGCGGCTCCGGGGTCGTGGTCGCCAAAGGACAAAATGACACGATTGATTATTTCGTGAACAGCAATGGCGAGGTTGTCGCGCGCGAGGACTACGAGGAGCGAGCGGGCCGATACGTTCTGTTGGCGCGAAACGGCGGGGCCTGGTCGACAATTCTTGAGCGCTCGGGAGAAGGTATCCCGTTCAGCATTCTCGGGCTGACGCCGGACGAAACGCGCTTTGTTTATCTGCAGACGGATGACGAGACCGGTTATCGCAGCGCCTTTTCGCTGACGCTCGACGGCGGCGCCGTAGCGCCATTGTTTTCAAGTGCGGAAAAGGAAATTGACGCCGTTCTGGTCGACGAGTTCCGTCGCGTCATCGGCGCGGAATTTGCCGGGCCGACGCCATCCTATGAATTTTTCGACCGGAAGCTTCAAGATGATGTGAATGCGCTTGTAGCTTCGCGAGAGGGCCTATCGGTTCGGATCGTGAGTTGGACCGAAGATTACGCAACGCTGGTCGTGCTGATCGAAGGCGGGCTGATGTCGCCAGCCTATTACAGATTCGATAGACCGGACTTTCGTTTGACGCGGCTGGCCAGTCGGTACAGCCGCATCGCCGACGCTGATGTGGGGGAGGTTCTCGCCATCGAGTTCAAGGCGCGCGATGGTCTGACAATCCCGGCGATCGTTTCCTTGCCGCCGGGTGTTGCGGCGGGATCGAAAAGACTGCCGGCTATCGTCATGCCCCATGGCGGTCCGGAAGCCTATGACGCGATCGGCTTTGACTGGCTGGCGCAATATTTCGCCAATCGCGGATATATCGTCCTGCAGCCTAACTTTCGCGGCTCCGCTGGCTTCGGCAGAGCGCACCAGCTTGCCGGAGACGGCGAATGGGGCGGCAAGATGCAGGACGACATCACGGATACGCTTGCTACCATGGTGCGCATTGGGTGGGCGGACGGCGATCGCGCCTGCATCATCGGCGCGAGCTATGGCGGCTATGCGGCGCTTGCGGGCGGGGCGTTCACGCCGGACCTCTATAAATGCGTTGCCGCCATCGCGCCGGTAACTGACCTCGAGACGCTGCTGGTCGACGTCGAACGCGAAAGCGGTCGCCGAAGCCTTACGACAGCTTATGTTAATCGGCTGATCGGCGAACGTCGCAAGGACAAGGAAAAAATCCGCGCGCTATCCCCAGTCAACTCGGCTGAAACGTTCAAGGCTCCCGTTTTGCTGATCCACGGCAAGGACGACACGGTCGTGCCGATCGTCCACAGCAACAAGATGCTCGCGGCGCTGAAAAAGGTCGCCAAGCCTGTCGAGTTCATCCAGCTGAAAAAGGAAGACCACTGGCTTTCCGATAGCGAGACCCGCCTGCAGATCCTCCGCGCGCTCGATGCCTTTGTCTCGAGGCATATCGGCGCGGCGGAAGGAGACGAAAGGTAGCCGCATCGCCGGGTGGCGCATAGACGATCAGATCGTTATTTAACCGGCTGAGCGACGCGAGCTAAGGGATGCTGCGGCGCACGGCCCGCTGCGGGCCGCCAGCGGACGAAGGGCGCAATGTTTTCCTGGTTCGAGAGCAGGATCGATCCATTCCCAAAGACCCGCCACGGCGCGCCGCCTGCGGGCCTGGTCGCATTTTGCCGTCACTATGTAGGCGACGCCTGGCCGTGGCTGATCGCCATGTCGATCCTGACCGCCCTCGTTTCGGTCGGCGAAGTAGCGCTGTTTACGTTTCTTGGGAGGATCGTCGATTGGCTCTCCACCGCCGACCAGACGACTTTCCTCGAAACCGAGGGGCCGGCGCTCGCGCTGATGGGCGCGCTCGTCCTCATTGTCCTTCCAATCCTCGTGCTGTTGCGCTCAATGATCGTCCATCAGGCGTTGCTGGGCAATTTGCCCATGAGCGCCCGCTGGCGCATGCACCGGCAGATGCTCGGCCAGAGCCTTTCGTTTTTCTCGAACGAATTCGCCGGCCGCGTGGCGACGAAAGTCATGCAGTCTTCGCTCGCCGTGCGCGAGACCGTGATGAAGCTGCTCGACGTGTTCGTCTATGTCGCCGTCTACTTTACGACGATGATTGTTGTGGTGGCCGCAGCCGACGCGCGCCTCTCGGCGCCGCTAGTGATCTGGCTCGTTACATACATTCTCATTGTACGACACTTCATCCCGCGCCTGCGCGCCATCTCCGAGAAACAGGCCGACGCCCGCTCGATCATGACCGGACGGATCGTCGACAGCTACACCAACATCTCGACGGTCAAGCTCTTCGCCCATGCGGGCCGGGAAGAGGATTACGCGCGCGACAGCATGGTCGGGTTTCTCGACACGGTGCACCCGCAGATGCGCCTCGTCACGCGCTTCGACTGGTTCATCTATCTGAACAACTCGCTGGTCGTCTTCCTGATCGCGGCCTTGTCGATCAATCTGTGGATGCAGAACCTGATCTCGGTCGGGGCCATCGCCATTGGCATTGGCCTCGCCTTGCGCCTTAACGGCATGTCGCAGTGGATCATGTGGGAAGTGTCAGCGCTGTTCGAGAATATCGGCATCGCGCATGACGGCATGGCGATGCTCGCCAAACCCTGCGCGGTGGTCGACAGCCCGGCGGCCCGGCCCTTGCCGCGGCCCACGGGCCGCATCGAGTTCGACCGCGTCTCGTTCCACTACGGCAAGGAAGGCGGCGTCATCGAAGACCTCTCGCTTGTGATTGAGGCGGGGGAGAAAATCGGCCTCGTCGGCCGCTCGGGCGCCGGCAAGAGCACCATCGTCAACCTGCTGCTGCGCCTGTACGACGTGCAGGAGGGCCGCATCCTCATCGACGGCCAGGACATCGCCGGCGTCACGCAGGAGAGCCTGCGCCGCCAGGTGGGCATGGTCACGCAGGACACCTCGCTG
>CAZSBU010000235.1:0-4162 GCA_964605055.1 uncultured Caulobacterales bacterium
GCAAAGCGGAGCACGGTTCCTTCGCATCGAAGCTGGCTTCGTCTGTACCGCCCGGGCCTTCTGACGACAGGATTGATGCGGGAACGCCGCCGGTTCATCCGCGAGAACCACTTCCGGCGGCCATTCCAATACCCGACCGCTCCGGCGACGTTCGCCGCGTGAGGTCGAGCGCCGCAACGATGTGCGGAGCGTCGAGAAACAACGGACAATGTCGGCCCACGGCGTCTCGCACGGGCAGGCAAGCCGGCGATGCTGGCGCCGCCGCCGGCCCTGGTGCTTCAACTTGGCGGGCATCGCAATTCCTCACTGGTCGGCCCTCCATCGAGCGGACGAGGCAAGGTGACGGCGGCGTGATCGCTGTGGAAGGGTTGACAAGCGGACAAGCCTAATAGGCGGACCGCTGGAAGGGCACCACGAACAGCGTCATGATCAGGATTCGCAGATCGAGAAACAGCGACCAGTTGTTCGCGTAGTGGATGTCGTAGCGGACACGCGATTCCATCTTTCCCAGCTCCTCGGTCTCGCCACGCAGCCCATGGATCTGCGCCCACCCGGTGATGCCGGGCTTTACGCGGTGCCGGGCGAAATAACCGCTGATCAGCCGGCCGTACTCCTCATTGTGGCTCAACGCATGGGGGCGCGGTCCTACCAAAGACATCGTGCCGTCGAGCACGTTGAGTAGCTGCGGCAACTCGTCAATGCTGGTGGCGCGGATGAACCTCCCCACACGCGTTACGCGCGGGTCGCGACGGGACGCCTGCTGCACCACCGTCTCGGGCGTTTCGCGATGATGCATCGAGCGAAATTTGTATATGTGAAACTCACGATTATTAAAACCCAGACGCTTCTGCTTGAAGAAAACCGGCCCAGGCGTGTCGAGCTTGATGGCCAGAGCGATGACGAAAAGAAGTGGCGATATCATTATCAGAAGAAGGCCCGCCAGCACGTAGTCCTCAACCGCCTTTAGCGCGGCTCCCCATCCTGAAATAGGCCGTTGAACAACCTCGAACAGCGGCAACTCGCGGAAGTCACCAAGCGCCGGGCGGAAAGCGAGCTCATAGCCAATCAGATCCGTGCTAAGATGCACATTGATCGGTAGTTCCTTGAGGCTTTCCACCGTGGCGATCACCTGGCGGTCCGCGTTCCAGGGCATCGCGACCACCACGTCGTCGATCTTGTGCGCGCGCGCGCAGGCCAGAAGCGCGTCAACGTCGCCGAGAACCGGGTATCCCTCGACCATGTTGTGGTCAGCCCCGTCCCTGCGCTGACTGTCAAAGACGCCCGCAACGGTGAAAAAGTAAGGATTGGTCTCCCGGAACCGGCGAAGGAAGCGCCTGCTCTGTTCACCCACGCCGAGCACTGCCATGCTGCGCCCGATCACGCCGCGCCGCGCGAGATGGCGCAGGATCCTCCAGCCGCCCATGCGTCCGGCCAGAACAGCCGCAAGGCTGACAGCGGCAAAGACCGCCACCCATCTCCCGCTGTACTGCGACCAGACGTCCAACCCGAACGCCACGCTGAGAAACAGCAGGAACGCCGTCGCCAGCGCCACCACTACATCGTCGGCGCGGCTCACTGGTCGGGTGACGGAGCTGAGCGAAAAAAGCCCAGCCATCGAAGCCATCAAGAAGTAAGACAGCATCACAAATATAATGCACACGCTTGAAAGGTTGAGGGTTTGTGTCGCCGCCGAAGGAATCAGAGATAAAGTCAGAAGGCCCGAAGCGCCGATCATTACAAAATCGACGATACGGATAACCCCCGGAATTATAACGGGCGGGTAACTGAACTCGGCGATTCTCATCACGCTGTGTGGCGCACCACGCGTTCGTTTGTTTTCCATGTTCATCACGGTCACCGCATCACTGGTGCACAAGCAGCAAGGTTATCGAGTTCTCGCAACAGCATTCGGCCTAATCCCGTCCTTGCCCACGCCCATGCGAATTAATGGCGATACGTGTTCCCGAAGCCACAGGCGCAATCTTGGCGAGCGCATCAGGTCCGCGCACGCTCAACTGCGTCGCACACGAGGGAAACGACGCCGCTAACGATTTCTTCCCGTGCGCCCTCGGCCATGACGCGAATGACCGGCTCAGTGCCGGACCGGCGCACTAGCAGGCGGCCATCGACGCCCAGCTGCGTTTCGGCCAGTGCTATCGCCCTGCGCACGCCCTCGCTCGCCAGCGGGTCCGTGGCGAGCGGAAAGCGCACATTGCGCAGGATCTGGGGAAAAGGCTCGAACACCTGCAACAGCTTGGATGCTGGAGCCCCCATTTCGCTGAGCGCGGCCAGCACCTGGAGGGATGCGATCAGTCCATCGCCCGTCGTGGTGAAGTCGCTCAGGATGATATGGCCGGACTGTTCGCCGCCAACATTGCATCCCCTCGCACGCATCGCCTCCAGTACGTGGCGGTCACCGACCTTGGTCCGAAAAAGCGCGGCGCCGCGCTGCGCCAGATGGCGCTCCAGCCCCATGTTCGACATGACCGTCGCTACGACGCCGCCGCCGCGAAGCCTGCCGTCCGCCGCCCATTGGCCGCCGATAAGGGCCATGATCTGATCGCCATCGACAAGCATGCCGCGCTCGTCGATCAGATTTACCCGGTCAGCGTCGCCGTCCAGCGCGATCCCCAGATCGGCTCCGTTCTCCAGCACCGCCGCGCGGCAAACTTCTGGCGCCGTCGAGCCGACGCCATCGTTGATGTTGGCGCCATTTGGACTCACACCGATTGGAATGACCTCGGCGCCAAGCTCCCACAGGACGTCGGGGGCCGTGCGGTAGGCCGCTCCATTGGCGCAATCGATGACCACCTTGACGCCATCGAGCCGGATCGCTCGCGGAAATGTCGCCTTGGCGAACTCGACGTAGCGCGCCACACCGCCATCCACCCGCCGCGCGCGCCCGATGTCGCTGGCCGCTGCGAGCGTGGGCGCGCCGTCCATGAGCGCTTCGATCTCAGCCTCCTGCGCGTCCGATATCTTGAACCCGTCTGGGCCGAACAGCTTGACGCCGTTGTCCTCAAACGGGTTGTGCGACGCCGACACCATCACGCCCGCGTCTGCGCGCAGCGAGCGCGTCAGCATGCCCACCGCCGGCGTCGGCACTGGACCGAGGAGAAAGACGTCCATCCCCACGGATGTGAAGCCGGCTTGCAAGGCGGCCTCAATCATGTAGCCCGAGAGGCGCGTGTCCTTGCCGATGACCACCCGATTGCGGTGCCCGCGTCGCAGGAAGATGCTACCTGCCGCGCTGCCGATCCGCAACGCGACCTCCGCAGTCATGGGGTGAGTGTTGGCGCGACCGCGGACGCCGTCGGTTCCGAAGAGCGGTCCATCGTCAGTAGGCGTGCGGGGCATCTTGCTGTCTCCGTCGCGATGTCCGGACTGCGAGTTCTTCTCGATCCCGCCTGCGAAGGCAAGTTGCCGACACAAGGGGCCGCCAGCCGACGGACCTTCATCGAAATTGCTGATGCGGGGCCTTGTTTGTTGACTGCACCGGACATTCACGTCCATCAGGGCGCGCCTCGATCCCCTTGGCCGTCATGCACGCGTGAGCGACGCCGATGCACTCCGGAGGCGCAGCAGTAGAAATTTCCGAGAAAGCACCGTGCGCCCCATTTCCACTGACAAGTGAGCGCATAATTGTCGCGGACCCGCAACGCCCGGACGAAATCCGCGGCTCCGCAGCGCTCCGTGGCGGGTTGCAGCATGACGATGTCGCCGCCCGTTGACAATTTGTAGCCAAAGTGACCACCACAATCGCTATGGATGTGATGGACTGCAAGGGTTCGCGCGTCCATCGCTACGCGCGGTGTTTTTGAGGGTTGAACGACGATGACGACGAGATTGCCAACGCCTCGCATACCAGGCGGCGCCTCGCTCGATGCTTTCGCAGGGCCGCGCGGGATCGAAAGCCATCTCATGGACTTTCGAACGATACTCGTCACTCTATGGCGCGCACGCCTGCGCATTGGCCTCTTCGGTGTGATTGCCGCAACCGTTGCGGCGGTCTTTCTCGCGCAGGCGCCCTCGATCTATACGGCCCAGACCCAGATCCTGCTCGACACGCGCGCCCGGCAGGTGATCAACATCGAGAACATCGTTGATGACGCCGTCTACAGCGACGGCGCCGTGCTCAGCGAAATCTCGCTGGTGCAGTCCA
>CAZSBU010000236.1:0-1156 GCA_964605055.1 uncultured Caulobacterales bacterium
AGGACAAGAACATCATGCAGCCCTTCGGCGACCGCTCCGGCGTCGTCATCGAGCCCATGCTGACCGACCAATGGTATGTCGACGCCGAGAACCTCGCAGAGCGCGCCATCGAGGCGGTCGAGAAGGGTGAGACGCGCTTCGTGCCGGAGAACTGGACGAAGACCTATTTCCAGTGGATGCGGAACATCGAGCCCTGGTGCGTCTCGCGCCAGCTTTGGTGGGGGCATCAGATCCCGGCGTGGTACGGTCCGAATTTTCCGCAAGGAGGGATTTCCGATAAATCTGAGCCAGATGGAAAGAACCGTTTACGGTTCGTCGGTGTTGATTTCGACGATGTGAGACATCAGGCTACCCAATACTACGGTACGCCTAATATCGAAGAGAATATTGAGGGCAAAGGAAACGAATTAGATCAAGTCGAAACAAGCGACCCGGCGCATAGATCCATTCGCTTTGGGTGGAATACTGAACGCCAGGATGGGAACAAATTTAAGGTAACGCGCATTGGGCTCGTTCGCGATCCCGATGTGCTCGACACATGGTTCTCCTCGGCGCTCTGGCCCTTCTCGACACTGGGCTGGCCGGAGGATGATAAGTCCCTTCACCCTGAGGAGGGCCAACGGCCCGTCACGAAGGGCCCCGTTACTAAAGGCGAAGGGACGGGCGCAGACGCCCTTCGTGACGCGAGCCTTCGGCGCGCTCCTCAGGGTAAAGAGGCAGATGTAAAGCGCGCCGCCAATTCCCTCGCCCCCGACCCCTCTCCCGCAGGCGGGACAGGGGAGCGCGCGCCGTCTCTTCTGCACACGCACTATCCGACCTCCGTTCTCGTGACCGCCCACGACATCATCTTCTTCTGGGTCGCGCGAATGATGATGATGGGCCTTCATTTCATGAAGGAAGTTCCGTTCCACGACGTCTACATCCACGCCCTCGTTCTCGACGAGAAGGGCCAGAAGATGTCTAAGTCGAAGGGCAATGTCATCGACCCGTTGACCCTGATTGAAAAATACGGAGCTGACGCTCTACGCTTCACGCTCGCCGCGCAGGCTGCCCAAGGGCGCAACATCCGCTTGTCCGAAGCGCGCGTCGAAGGCTATCGCAATTTCACGACCAAGCTATGGAACGCCGCCCGCTTCGGCGAGATGAACGGAACGGG
>CAZSBU010000236.1:1166-4113 GCA_964605055.1 uncultured Caulobacterales bacterium
TATGCTGACGATTTCAATCCGTCTTCGGCGCAGGAGACGCTCAATCGCTGGATCGCCCACGAGGCCAATCTATGCGTCGCGGAGGTGACGGCGGCGATGGAAAGCTATCGCTTCAATGACGCAGCGGGTGCCGTATACAAATTCGCGTGGAACGTCTATTGCGACTGGTTCGTCGAACTTTCAAAGCCGATAGTGATGGGGCCGGTCGGTCCCGCCAAGGAAGAGACCCGCGCCATGGCGGCGTGGGTGTACGACGTCATCCTGCGCCTGCTTCACCCGTTCATGCCGTTCGTGACGGAAGAGCTATGGGGCTCGCTCCGCGCGCGGGCGAACATGCTTATCATTGAACAGTGGCCTGAGGTTGACCCAACTTTGGAGGCGCCGGCCGCCGCGGCCGACATCAACTGGATGATCGGTCTGATCACCGAAGTTCGTTCTCTGCGTGCCGAGATGAATGTGCCTGCTGGCGCGAAAATTCCGTTAGTCGCCATCGGGATTGAGGGTGAGGCCGCATCTCGTCTTTCGAAAAGCGAACCGCTCGTGATGCGGCTTGCGCGCATTGACCGTATTGAGCGCGTCAACGCGCCGCCGAAGGGCGCCGTTCAGTTCGTGCACGCTGGTTCGTCGTTCGCGCTGCCGCTCGCCGGATTCATCGACTTCGCCGCCGAGCGCGTGCGCCTTAGCCGCGAGATCGAGAAAGCGGAAAAGGAAATCGCGGGCCTCGATGCTCGGCTGGGCAATCCGAGCTTTATCGAGCGCGCGCCGGCGGAGGTCGTCGATGAAAATCGCGCTCGAAGGGCTGACCTTCGCGCGCGGGCCGATAAACTAAAGGCGGCGGCTGCGAGCCTTCTGGAGGCATGATCTGGAGGCGTGGCATTTGGCGAGTGCGGATGAGCCGTTACTTCGCTTTGGCTTGCGAGAACAAAACTGCCGCCATCGTTGCGCATACGATGCCGGCGACCATCAATGGCAATTCTAATTCGTCGCCGAGCGTCACGCGATAGACTCCATATCCAATATTGGCGGCGGCGACGATCAGCAAAATAATCGCGCCCGCTTGAGCGGCGCCTTTGCCGTTTTTTGCCGAAGGCTTTGAGTCCTGCGCTTTTTGGCCGTCCATCTTCGTCTCTCCCCTGACTGACGAGCCAAGAGATTAATGCTCCTAGACGGTCAGCACAACCTTGCCCGTCGCCTTGCGATCCTCGATCAGCTTCAGGGCCTCGGCCGCCTGCGCAAGCGGGAAAGTGGCGGTGATCCGTGGTCTGATCTTACCCTCTGTGTACCATTCAAGCAGCTCAGCGACGTGACTGGCGTGACGGGCGGGATCGCGCATCGTAAACGCGCCCCAGAATACGCCGACGATCTGGCAGCTTTTCAGCAAGGTGAGATTCAAGGGAAGTCGCGGAATGCCGGCGGGAAAGCCGACGACAAGGAAACGCCCTTCCCATCCGAGCGCGCGCAGGGCGGGCTCGGCGTAATCGCCCCCGACGGCGTCATAGACAACGTCGGCGCCGTCGGGCCGGCCGAGCTTGGCCGACAACGCCTTGATCTCGGTTGAAAGCGTGCGCTGCGCATCCTTGTCGAGCGTTGCCGGATAGATCAGCGTTTCATCGGCGCCCAATTCGCGGGCGAATGCCGCCTTGTCAGGCGACGACACGCCAGCGATGACCCGCGCGCCCATCGTCCGACCCAGTTCGATGGCGGCTGCGCCAACGCCGCCCGCCGCGCCGAGAATGAATAACGTCTCACCGGGCTTAATCTGCGCACGGTCTTTCAGCGCGTAATGCGACGTTCCGTATGTCATGAGGAAGCCTGCGGCCTCGTCGAACGGCATCGCGTCAGGAATCCTCGCGACCGCATTTGCGTCCGCGATGAGGTGCGTCGCGTATCCGCCATGCAGCGCCATGGCGAGCACGCGGTCCCCCGTCGCCAACCCGTTTACGCCCGCGCCGATCGCGTCGATTCTCCCCGCAACCTCGCCGCCGGGCGCGAAGGGCCGGTTGGGGCGGAACTGATACATGTCGCGGATGATGAGCGTGTCGGGAAAGTTGACGCCCGCAGCCTTGACGGCGATGCGGACCTGACCAGCCCCCGGCTCAGGCGTTTCGAGGTCGGTTAGCGATAGGCTTTCCGGACCGCCCGGTTGATGGCTCATCATGGCTTTCATGGCTTGTTCCTCGCGGGATGAATGTTGGCGAAAGATAGCCGGAGAGGGGCGGCGGCGAAACGCCCGGCGGCAGCGGTTGGGCTCAAGGCTGGGTTCGAGTCTTGCGCGTCACGCCCATCTTGCCCATGGTCGGTAGCGGGAATGTGTTTGGGCAGCGACGAGCGTCGTGGGCAGGGCGTAGCGATCTGGAGGACCACGTCTATGGACTTTTCTCGTTCCGGTTCCGTCGTGCGCGCCGCCTTCCCGCGCGGGGCCCTGCTATTGGCGGCAAGCCTGGTGGCGGCCGGCTGCGTGACGTCCTCGCGGGCGACGCTGGCGCAGCGCTTGACGGAGATCGGTTTGCCGCGCGCGACCGCCTCCTGCATGGCCGACGATCTCGCCGAGCGTCTGCCCTCTGACGACTTGCGCGCGCTGGCGCGTTTCACGACGCGCCTGTCGCGGGCCCCCTCAACGGCAGCCGCCATCGAACAGCTCGCGCGCATCGACAACCCGCGCGCAGCGATCGCCATTGGCCGGGCTGCCTTTTCCTGCGCTCGCTTTGGGGCGGCCGAATGACCGACGCGACCGCTGACGCCGCGGCGGTTGCAGCGGCCGAAAAGAAAGCGGCGGACCGATACGGATATTACGTCCTCGGCATTCTGACGCTTGTCTACACGTTCAATTTTATTGACCGTCAGATCATCGCGATCCTGTCGCCGGCGATCAAGGAGGAGCTTGGCCTTTCGGACTCGATGATGGGTCTGCTCAAGGGACTTGCCTTCGCAGTCTTCTACACGGTCC
>CAZSBU010000237.1:0-4068 GCA_964605055.1 uncultured Caulobacterales bacterium
CCATGGATGAGGTGCGGACCGAGATCGACCGGGTCGACCAGGCCATCGTCGACCTGCTCGGCGAACGCTGGACCTATGTCGACCGGATGTGGGAACTCAAGCGCGCCGCCGCCGCGGAAGCTTCCGTGCCGTGGCGCAATCGCGAAGTCATCGACAAGGTTCGCTTACGGGCGACGTTGCAAGGATTGCCCCCTGAAATGGCGGAAGCGTTATGGCGACAGATCATCGGCTGGGGCATTCAGTATCAGGATGAAAAACTTCGCGACGGCTGAAGCTGTCGTCGCCTCCCCTTGCACTGTTCCTTACCAACTCCCAAGAAAAAAGAAGCGCCGCCTATGATGTGGATTGCAATTGTTGCTGGCCTTGTAATTCTGACGATCGGGGCCGAGTTGCTCATTCGCGGCGCAACAACCGTGGCCCGGCGCTTTGGCCTCTCGGAACTCCTGATTGGTCTGACGCTCGTTGGCTTCGGCACGTCGACGCCAGAGTTAGTGTCAAGCGTGCAGGCAGCTCTCGTCGGTTCGCCGGGCGTCGCAATAGGCAATGTCGTTGGGTCCAACATTGCGAACATCCTGCTCATCCTTGGTCTGTCGGCGCTATTGGCGCCGATCGCGGTTGAAGCGAAGGCGTTCCGACGGGACGGCGCAGCGGTTTTCCTCGCCACGCTTCTGATCATTGGCGTGTCGATGACGGGAGAGTTCTCCCGCCTTGCAGGCGCTGGTTTCCTGTTAGCGATAGCCGCCTACATCACATTCGCTTACCTCAGCGAACGGAAGGTTCCAGCGGCGCCTGAAACCGTGCGCCATCTGGAGGCGGCCGGCGCGATGCCCGAAGGCCCGAAATCCATCACGCTCGATATTGTATTCCTGTTCGCCGGCCTTGCCATGCTTATGGTCGGCGCACGACTTCTGGTCGACGGCGCGATTTCAGTCGCTGAGGATATGGGCGTCTCTGAAACGGTCATTGGCCTGACGATCGTTGCAATTGGCACTTCGCTGCCTGAACTCGTAACGTCGGTTATGGCGGCTGTTCGCGGCAAGAGCGACATTGCGCTCGGCAATGTCGTCGGCTCCAATATCTACAACTTGCTCGGCATTCTCGGCGTGACAGCAGCCATCAAACCGATAGCCGTCCCTGCCCAGATCATACTTGTTGATAACTGGGTGATGCTGGCCGCAACCGTCGCCATGGTCGTTTTCGCCATGACGAAAAATCGCATTGGGAGGGTTGAAGGCGGGGCGCTGTTCATCGCCTATTTCGTCTACCTAGGCGCGATAACGCTGAAGGCGGCTTGAAGAAGGCGGACATGAAAAGGGGCTCCCTGAGGAGCCCCTGAAGGCGTTTACGCAACCGTTTATTGTTCTTGTTTATCTGTGTACAGACTATTTACTGCAGGAAGGCGAGCGGATCGACCGAGCGCAGATTTTGCCTGATCTCGAAGTGAAGCTGCGGCTCTGAAGCTGCGCCAGACTGGCCGACCTTGGCGATCACCTCGCCCTGACGGACGATCTGGCCTTTCTTGACCAGCATGGCGTCATTATGGGCGTAGGCGGTCACGAAACCGTCCGCATGCTTGATGAGAAGAAGGTTGCCGTAGCCATCGAGCTCCGAGCCGCGATAGACGACCTCGCCTGCGGCCGCCGCGCGCACCGGCGTGCCAACGGGGGCAGCGATATTGACGCCCTCGTTGCGCTTGCCAGCGCTGAGCGCGCCGTAGGAGCCGATGACGGCGCCCTTTACCGGCCAATCAAATATGCGCTCGACTGTGGCGACAGGGGCGGGTTTCGAATAGGCGGCCGACTTGACGATCTGGCGAACATCGGCGGACGGCGCCGGCTCTTCCCGACGCAATACGGCGTTTTCGACGCGGGCCGAACCGTCCGATCCCGGAATGACAAGCGCCGCGCCGACTTTCAATTCATAGGGCTGGCGCATCCGGTTGGCGCGCGCAATCTCTTCAACCGTGACGCCATTGGCGCGCGCGAGCGAATAGAGCGTATCGCCCGGACGAACGACATGCTCAGCCGCGCTGCGCGCGGGCGATGTCGCGATGGCGGCGCGTTGCGCGCCGGCTGAGGGCGGGACGGCGTTCGACGGCACGCGGAGCGTCTGCCCGACGCTAAGCGCATAGGGCGGGCTCAGACGATTGAGCGCAATAATCGACTGCGGGCTGGCGCCGGTGCGGCGCGAAATCGCATAGACCGTATCGCCGGGCGCAACGGTGACGGAACCTGGCAGGTCTTCCGAATTCGATTGCGGCGCCGAGACGGATTGCGTCGAGGCGAGATAGAGCGGACGCGCGACCGTTGCGTTGCGCCCCTCGGAATAGGTTTCGGAAACCGCCGTCACCGGCGCCCGATAGGCCGCCGTCTGATAGCCGCTGCTCGCGCTCGATGCGGGCCGCGCGGCGGACGCGTTAGCGCCGTATGCGCCGGCGTTTGGCGCCGCGCCATAGGTGACCGGCGCAGGCGATTTCGACGTGCAGGCGGGCCCCGTGACGAGCGCCGCCGCCGACGCGGCTGCAAAAAACGCCCGGCGCCAATTGCCGCTAGCGGAATGCTTCATCTCTGGATTCATTGTTGGGCCCCTCCCAACGTTAATGACATGTTACCGTAAGCAATCTTTCGGTTAAGAACTCGTTAACGCACCTCCGGTTTGGCCGCTGCGGCTCTGTCTTTGTAAAAGAACAACTCCGCGGCGCCGCTGTCATTGGCCCCGGTCACGGCGCCCGCATATGTCCAGCCCGCCCCCGCAAGCAAGTCGCGCATGACGTCGTTGTCCGCTTCGGTCGAGATGAAGATGCGCGGATCGTGAAGCGCCGCTTCGGCCGCGCCGATCAGCGCGCGGCCGACGCCGCGCCTGCGATAGCCGTCCGCGACGCACAGGTAGGAAATGAAATCGCATCCGTTAAAGCCAAACGGCGCGAAGGCGACGTATCCCGCAAGCGCGCCGTCCTGTTCGGCGACGATGAGCCGGCCCTCGGCGATCTCGCGCGCCCGGTCTCCTGCGAAACGGTCGAACGCAGCGATTGCGGGCGTGTCGGCGGCGACGCCCGGACGAATCTGCGGCAGGGAGGCGGCGTGCGGCCCATCTTCGTCCGGCGCAGCGCCGTCGCGCGGGAACGCCTTAGTGAGGGCGCTCAGCGTCTCGGTGTGGGTCAACGACAGATGCAGCGGCGTGATCGATATCCGCCCGTCATAGACCGCGCGCAGATCGGTGCCCGCCGGCGGATCGGAAAGTTTTCCGGAAAAGCCGAACCAGTAATAGCGCCCGCCGCGCAGGTCCTCGCGCTCTTCGGCGAAAAGCGAGAGCGCGTCTCGCCGGCCTTGCGCGGTGATCTCGACGCCCGCAACGTCATCCGGATCGCGATCGGGAAAGTTCACATTGATGACGACATCGGCGGGCCAGCCCGCCGCGATAAGCCGCCGGATGATCGCGGGGCCATGCCGCTCCGGCGTCGCCCAGCGCGCGCTCTCGCGCGAGAACCGCGCCAGCGACAGGGCTATCGAGGGAATGCCAAGGGTCATGCCTTGCAGGGCGGCGGCGATGGTCCCAGAGAACGTGACGTCGTCCGCAAGGTTCTGGCCGTTGTTGACGCCCGACAGCACGAGATCGGGCTTTTTGTCGGCCATCAGCTTCGTGACCGCCATCTGCACGGCGTCCGTTGGCGTCCCGAATACGGAATAGCGCCGCTCGTGATATTTCCGGATGCGGATCGGATTGGCGAGCGAGAGCGAGCGCGCCGCCCCGGATTGCTCCTCATGCGGGGCGACGACCCACACATCGTCGGACAGCGCGCGCGCGATCCTGACCATGCTTTCAAGCCCTCGGGCGTGTATGCCGTCATCATTGGAGACGAGAATACGCATCGCTTCACCCCCGCTCAATGCGAGCGAGCCCGCCCATGTAAGACTGCAAGGCGGCGGGCACGGCGATGGAGCCGTCCGACTGCTGATAGTTCTCGAGGATGGCGACGAGCGTGCGCCCGACCGCGAGCCCCGACCCGTTAAGGGTATGGACGAACTCCGTCCCTTTCTCGCCCTTGCGGCGCAGGCGCGCCTTCATGCG
>CAZSBU010000238.1:0-3956 GCA_964605055.1 uncultured Caulobacterales bacterium
TGGAGCGGGCGAGGCGATTCGAACGCCCGACCCTCACCTTGGCAAGGTGATGCTCTACCCCTGAGCTACGCCCGCTCATCCGCATAGCGCGCGACTGTAGCCGCGCCGGGAAGCGGTGTATGCCCGACGACCCGGCGCTTGGCAAGCGCTCGCTCGCCGGATATCGCAAATGCGCGGGCCGGTGTCTGAAGGCGCGCCCCAGGACGCTGTGTTCCCAGACGCTCTATCATTGGTGGCGATCGTTATGGCGACGCGGGCTGAGCTATACGATTTTCTGGATCGGTGCGGCGTCCGGTGGCGGACTGTTGACCATCCGCCGATCTTCACCGTTGAAGAGGGGCGAGCCGTCAAAGCGTCGATGCCGGGCGGCCATTCCAAGAACCTTTTCCTGAAGGATAAATCCGGCGCGTTATTTCTGGTAGTCGCGCATTGCGACACCATGATCGACCTCGTCGCGTTTGGCCGCCTCTTAGGCGCCCGGGGTCGGCTGTCGTTCGGCGCGGCCGAGCTTATGGAGCGAACGTTGGGCGTGCAGCCCGGTTCGGTTACGCCCTTTGCCTTGATGAACCCGGCTGCTCGCGACGTTGGCGTAGTCGCGATCGATCGTAATTTGCTGCAATTCGACGCTGTCTGGTTCCACCCGCTCGACAATGGGGCTTCCACCGCCGTCTCGCCTAGCGGCTTGTTGGCCTTTCTAGAGGCAGCGGGGGTGAAACCGCAGATACTCGAGCTTCCAAGCCCTAACCGCCGTCCTTTGCGCACTTGCTGAACTTGCGTTTTGCATTCTCCAGACACATCTAGGGCTCGTGAAAAGGGACAATTCCATGAGCGATCTAATCGGCGCGCGACCGCGCGCTTCTGCCGAAATGGCCCGGGCGGACGTCATCAAGGATGGCTCAATCGAGAACTTCGAGCGCGACGTCCTCGATGCGTCGATGTCGGTCCCGGTAATTGTCGATTTCTGGGCGACGTGGTGCGGCCCCTGCAAACAACTGACGCCCGGGCTCGAAAAGGCCGTGACCGCGGCAGGCGGTGCGGTGCGCCTCGTCAAGATCGACATCGATAAGAATAAAATGCTGGCGACGCAGATGCGTATTCAGTCCGTGCCGACGGTTTATGCTTTCTTTCAAGGGCGACCTGTCGACGGATTTCAGGGGGCAATTCCCGAGAGCGAGATCAAGGCTTTCGTTGGCCGATTGGCGGCGCTTGCGAAAGACGGCGCGCAAGCAGGTCCCGATCTCGACGCGGTTCTGGACGCGGCGGAGGCGGCGCTCAAATCCGGCGATGTCGCTACAGCAGCAGACGCTTTCGGCCAGATCGCTCAATATGCTGAGGAGAGCGGCGAGACGCCGCCGGTACGCGCCATTGCCGGGCTGGCTCGTTGCCATCTGGCGACGGGAGATCTCGAGTCCGCCCGCGCCATACTGGCGTTGGCTCCTTCCGACAAATCCAGCGATCCTGCGATCGCAAGCGTTAAGGCCGCGATCGCCCTTGCCGGCGACGGCGCGCAAGCCGGCGACGCTGAACGGCTGAAGAAAAAGGTCGCCACTAATCCCGACAATTTAGCTGGGTGGTATGAGCTTGCCGAGGCCCTGCTTGCGGTCAGCGACATGGACGGGGCAATTGACGCGCTCCTTGAAATTATCGCCCGCGAACGGGGCTGGAACGAGGACGCTGCGCGCCAAAAGCTGCTGACCGTCTTTGAGGCGCTCGGACCGATGGACCCTTCGACCTTGCGCGGTCGTCGCCGTCTTTCCTCGATTTTGTTCGCATGACCGCGTTCCAGGAACGCAGCCGGCGCGGGCGCCCCTATCCGGAGTTGATCCCGCTCTTCCCGTTGCCCGGGGCCTTGTTGCTGCCCGGTGGACAGTTACCGCTCAATATATTTGAGCCGCGCTATCTTAGGATGGTGGATGACGCTCTTGCCGGCGGGCGAACAATTGGCATGATCCAGCCGCGCGCCGAGGAACCGGGGGGCCTGCCGCCCCTCTATGGCGTCGGTTGCGCCGGCCGGCTCAGCGCTTTCAACGAGACCGAGGACGGGCGGTACCTTATCAGCCTTACTGGCTTATCGCGTTTCCGATTGGTCGAAGAAGTCCCATCCGAGGCCCCCTATCGTGTGGCGCGCGCGGATTACGCGCCTTTTTCCACGGACCGTGGCGCTGATCCTTCGAGCCAGCTCGTTGATCGAGAGCGACTTGAAGAGGCCATGAAATTTTACCTGACGGCGGAAGGGTTGAAAACCGACTGGGAAGCCGTGACGGAGGCGCCAACACAGGCGCTCGTCAGTTCGCTGTCGATGGGATGTCCTTTCGCGCCGAACGAAAAGCAGGCCCTTCTGGAGGCGAAAGACACCGCCGCGCGTGCTGCGTGTCTCATTGCATTGATGGAAATGTCAGCGCGTACGGACGACGGCGGAGACGCCACGTTGCAGTAGGCTGCGCCCGTCCCATAAAATGAAGGTGAATGATGACCGAGACCTCGACAGGATCAATCGATCCGAAATTGCTTGAAATACTGGTTTGTCCACAGACAAAGAGCGCGTTGCGATATGACGCGGCCGCTGGCGAACTTATTTCCATCAAAGCCCGCCTCGCCTACCCAATCCGGGATGGCGTGCCGATTATGCTGCCGGATGAAGCGCGGACGCTAAGTGACGAAGAGGCGGCTCGGCTTTAAACGCCAGCTTTCCGCGGGGCCGCCTTCGCGGCGGACCACTGACCGCTTCCACCGCGCCTGCACCGGTCCGAACAATATTTGACCATGTCCCAATCGCGCGCCCATTTTCGTCGCCACGTAAATGGGCGCCCGCATGCAACGCAGGTTTTCTCCGGCAGGTCGCTTTTCTTTCGCATGCGCACGGACGAGATACGGTTGTTAATCGTCAGGTGGTTCACCGCCCTCATTGCGCCGCGACCCGTCCGCAGTTTCGCCTTATCGTTGGACGAGTTTAGGGTATGAAGAGCGCGTCAGACACGTAGGCCGCTCACGGAGGGCGCACGTTATGGGTATCGGACTTCTGGCATCAATGACGATCTATTGCATGGCCGCCGCGGCCGAACCGGCGGTGGTTGCTGCTCGTATCGAGAAGGTGGAGATAACAGACCGGCAGGCGACAGACCGACAGGCGACCGTTGCGCCGCCGACCGGCGCCGCAGCGACGTCGCCTCTCGCGCAAGAAGCTTTGACGCCAGTTGTCGATACAATTTCTTCGCCGGCAGTCGTTTTTGCGGACGAAAGCGACGAAGATGTCGTCGGTCGTATTCGCGCCTATGTCGAAGGGATTGACACGTTAAGCGCCGCATTCGTTCAGACATCGCCCTCTGGCGCGCTCGCCACCGGCAAACTTTATCTTCGCCGCCCGGGGCAGGCCCGCTTTGAATACGATCCGCCCTCTCCCTTGCTCATCGTCGCTACGCAAGGGAACGTCTACGTCGAGGATACGGCGCTCGGGCAGACTGATCTCTATCCCATCAGGCAGACGCCCTTGCGCTTTCTGTTAAGCCGGAAGGTCGACTTAGGCGACGCGAAAGTCGTTTCCATTGCGCGCGGCGTCGATACCGTTGCGGTCACGTTCACGTCGACAGACGACAACGCCGACGGCGATCTATCGCTGGTGCTGGGCGCCCCGAACCTGCAGCTCCAGGAGTGGATAGTGCGTGATCCCCAGAACGGCGAAACCATCGTGTCCCTCCAGAATCCCGTTCTCGGCGGCCGCCTCGATAACCGCCTGTTCAGAGCGCCAGAGGCGGGCGGCGCCTTCATTAAAAATTAGACATCGCCACTTTTCGCCCGCTGATTATCTGGCCACACGCAAGCTTTTTTCTCGTACCCCTATTGAAAAGTCAGGCCATGAGGCGTTAATGTAACAGTGCGTGAAATGGCAGACACCCGGACCGGCGTTGCCCCCCCGCTAGCAGGTCCGATTGCCCTTCCCGCCGCCGGAATATCCCCTC
>CAZSBU010000239.1:0-3940 GCA_964605055.1 uncultured Caulobacterales bacterium
GCTGAATATATCGAACTGGACTGTCATCGCTTCCTCGGCAAGAGTGTCGCCTGATTTACAGGTAACGCAAATTTGTTAATCGCGCGCAGCCTCGCCCCTTGTTGCGCAACGCTTTCAAGCGACGTCGAGAGCAACTGCCCGATTGAAATAGAGCATAAAGACTTGATAATTTTTATCCGTCGTTATCAGGAACAGAAGCGATGGATTATCGTCAGTCGCCAGTCGACATTCGGGGTCATGTGCTCCACGGCTTTCTGTTACTCATTTTGTGCGCCTTTGCGCCCGCAGATCTGAACAGCCGCAACACGCCGCCGCTCACGCTTGATGAGCGGGTCGAAGCGTTCCACGCGGTAGGCCGGGAAGTGGCGCAGGCGACATCCCAAGACGCCGACCGGTCCGACAGACGCGCCGAATTGGTCGCGGCTTTCTCGACCCATTTTCCCGAGGACGAGTTGCACGAACTCATCGCCGAGGCGCCTGCCGAATCTGTGCGCCGGGCGTTCTATGCGACATTCGACTATCTCAGCAGCATTTCCGAGATCGATCAGCAGTACGAGACCGAATTACCGATCATCGAGCGCCTCTTTGCGGCCTTGGTGGAGCAGGGCGTCGCCGACGATGAAGTTTACCGGTCGATGCACCATTTTCATCTAACTTTCCGTCAGTTCGAGAAGGCAGCGGCCCTGCGCGCCTCCCGCCCCGATCTGGAGATTGCGGCCCCGCCGGAGCTGATCGCTTCAGGGGCGAAAACCCTCCAGAATGCTGGCCGCGATGATCGCCTCCGCCCCGTGCTGTCGCTTTCGGATGGGGCGTTGAGGCAAGAGCTGTTCGACGTCAAAGCGCCCGCCTTCGTCATCGTTATTAGCCATCCGGGTTGCGGATTTTCGAAGGCCGCCGTCGCGGCGATCCGGGATGATCCGGAGTTGAACGACCTCATGAATGCGCATGCGCGCTGGGTCGCGAGCCCTTATACCTCCCTGACGGATGGCGCCATCAGCAAATGGAATGCGGAAAATCCCGCCCAGTCGTTTCGCTATGCGGACGCATCGAGCGACTGGCCGGAAATCAACTATTGGGGAACGCCCAGTTTTTACTTTTTCCGCGATGGCGAATTGGCGGCCAAGGTCGTGGGCTGGCCGAAAGATGACGCGCCGGGCAGGAGGGCGTTGCTGCGACAAGGCTTCAGGGCGATTGGCATAGACCCCGGCGACGCAGCCGGCCCCCCGCCTTAAAGTCGCCGAAATGCGCGCCCATCTTGCATGTCGGGGAAAGCGCGTCGACGATAGCCCAGCTCGGCGCGCCATTGTTTCGGGCTCGAAAGCGCTCGTCATGCGGAGCGCGCGTAAGTGTGGAGGCGTATTCGCCATGAGTAACCTGACCCTGACGTTTCCCTTCGTCCGGCTGCCGAATTTCCGCCCGCTTGCGCGCGCGATGCTGGCCGGGCTCACCCTCGCAGCGATGACAGCCGCCGCGCCGCCCGCCTTCGCCGATCGCGGCGGCGGCAAGCACTACTATGGCGGCGGCTTCAAAGGGCACGGCTATCGGGGACACGGCTATCGCGGGCACGGATATAATTACGGCTACCGGGGCCATGGCTATCGGGGCTATTACCCGCGCGGCTATCGATCAGGGTTCTATGGCGGTTACGCCCGGCCCTACTATGGCGGATATTACGGCGGCCCCCGGCGGTATTACCGCCCGGGCGTCGTCTATGTCGGCGGCCCGCGTTTTTATGGCCCCGGCTATCGCTATCGCAATTATCGCGGCGGAATAAGCGGCGCAGAAGCCGTACTGATTGCCGGCGGCATTGTCGGCGGGGCCATCCTGATCGACAGCGCGCTCGAGCGGCGCGCGCAAAACCGGTATGACTATGAGCGCGCTTATCAGCCGCGCAGCGCGGAAACGCCCGGCGCGTTTGACGACGAGTACTACTATCGTCGCGACGACACGCAGGGCGCGCGCCAGGATGAACGGCGCCTTGGCGACCAACGCCTTGACGATGAGCGCTTCGACGATCGCCGTTATTCTGCCGACGAGCGCTATGAAGAACGCGACGACGACGATCTCGGCCTTCTCGGCGGCGACGCTCGCGATTTCGACCGCGACGATCGACGGGACGGCGTGCGCGTCGCCAATGCGTCGTCTTTCCGGTCCGCCTATAACGAGTGCATCGCCGAAACGCGCGGCGCAGCTGGCGCGGGCGGCCTTTCCGTCGCCCTTCCCGCTGAGCCGACGCTGGTCGAAAGCCTCGCCGATGGCTCCGTTCGCATGACAGCGCGCTTCCTCGCCACCAATCAGCGCGGTCAGGAATGGAACCGGATCATGACCTGCGAGGCGGACGCCTCGGGCGTCACGTTCCTCGAAATCGCCTGACCCGCTGAACGGCAGATCAGCGACCGGCAAAACCGGCCTGAAGCTGTCATGGGCGCCTGCTTCCTGACCGCGCTTGACGCGCGCGGTCGGAGCGGGTTCTTGCTCTGTTTCCGAGACAGGAAGAAAGTTCGCCCGTGCCGCCTCCGCCATCCGACGCCGACACCAAAGCCGCCCCGGCCGACGCACCCGGCGCCGAGACGGGCGCGCGCGACTACAAGTCGACGCTGTTCCTGCCGCAGACCGATTTCCCCATGCGCGCCGGCCTGCCGAAGGCCGAGCCCGAAATCCTCAAGCGCTGGGCCGCGACGGACCTTTACGCCCAGCTGCGCGCGGCCGCGAAAGGCCGACCGAAATACGTGCTCCATGACGGGCCGCCCTACGCCAATGGGCATCTGCATATGGGCCACGCCTTCAACAAGATCCTGAAAGACCTCGTTGTACGCTCGCGCCAGATGATGGGCTATGACGCCAATTACGTGCCCGGATGGGACTGTCACGGCCTGCCCATCGAGTGGAAAGTCGAGGAGGACTATCGCGGGCGCGGCAAAGCCAAACGCGACGTTCCGGTTGCGGAATTCCGCAAGGCCTGCCGGGACTACGCAGCCAAATGGGTCGACATCCAGCGCGAGGAGTTCAAGCGCTACGGCGTCGTCGGCGACTGGAGCGATCCCTACCTCACCATGTCGTTCGAGGCCGAGGCGGCGATCGTCGCCGAGCTTTTGAAGTTCGTTGACAAGGGGCTTCTTTATCGCGGCTCGAAGCCCGTGATGTGGAGCCCGGTCGAGCAGACCGCGCTGGCCGAGGCCGAGATCGAATATCACGACAAGACGTCGACGACCGTGTGGGTGAAGTTTCGTGTCTCGATCGTGCGCGGCCCGCAACCAGACGTTCCCAAAGATAGTCCGGGCCACGCTCTTGGCGCATCCGTTGTCATCTGGACGACGACGCCGTGGACGATCCCCGGCAACCGGGCGATCTGCTACGGGCCGTCGCTTTCCTATGGCGTTTATGAAGTCGAGGCGATGAAGCCAGATCTCGGCTTCGAGCCATGGTCGAAACCCGGCGACCGGCTGATCGTCGCGGACAACCTCGCCGAGAGCGTGCGCGAAGCGGGCCTGATCGCTGAATGGCGGCGCGTCGGCGACGTCGACCCCTCAGGCCTTGATTGTTGGCATCCCTTAAAGGGGCTCGCCGATGGATACGACTTTCCCGTGCCCCTGCTCCCCGGCGATCACGTCACCGACGAACAGGGCACGGGCTTTGTGCACACCGCGCCGGGCCACGGCCAGGAAGACTACGCCGCCTGGATCGCCCACGGACATTCGCAGGCGGACATTCCCTATACGGTCGACGAATTCGGCGCCTACACCAACGAAGCGCCGGGCTTTGAAGGCAAGCGCATCATGGTCCTCGAAGGCAAGAAGGCCGGCGAGGACGCCGACGCCAACAAGGCGGTCATCGAGGCGCTCATCGCGCACGGCGCGCTTCTCGCGCGCGGGCGGCTGAAGCACTCCTATCCGCATTCATGGCGCTCCAAGGCGCCGGTGATCTTTCGCGCCACGCCCCA
>CAZSBU010000240.1:0-3922 GCA_964605055.1 uncultured Caulobacterales bacterium
TGCTGATAACGCTAAGCGATTGATTTGACGCTCATCGCTGCATTGCAAGCCCTGAACGTACCAAAAAATTGCATTTGAAACGAATCTCTCGCTGGACAGCAGGTGGACAGTTTCCTATCATCTTTTTGTCTTAATGACGCGTGCGGACGAATTCAGCAGCAATTGGTTTTGATACTGATGAATACCATTCAATAGCCGTAAGGCTCTTACGAATGGCGGGAGATCAGTGTCAGTGACGCGAATTGCGAGATCAAAGAGGGGAAGAGACAGATGCGCCTGCAACGAACGGCTCAAGGTGCTGGTCAGCGCAATTTCGGTCGGTTTGCGGGTGGTGATCGATGGCAACGTACATCTGTCGAAATGTTCAATATCCCGACGGTTGTTTTGTTGTTTTTATAACTGAACGTTAATCGCCGGCGCTGGAGAGGCGCTTTTTCCATCCTTGCTCACCGGGCTGCTGCTGGCCGCGCTTAAGCGCGTTCAACGCTGTCGCGCGTGGCGATTGGATTTGAGGTATACGATGACGGAAGATGCGGGCAGCGATGCTGCCGAGAAACTCAATCTATTTTTCAGTACGTTGAAAACACGATACGGCGAGGGCGTTTATCGAGCGTGGTTTGCTGATCTCAGTATCGACCAAATTTCAGAAGATACCGTCACGCTTGCGACGACGTCCGACTTCCGGCGCGATCGACTTAACGAGCAATATCGCCCGGGAATGCAGGCGGCTTGGACCGAGCGCATATACCCGATCCGCCGCCTTGCGATCGTCGCCCGACCGGAAGGCGACCGGCGCAACGTTTCGCACCGTCCAAACGGGGACCGGGTAAGCGAAACGGCGGCGGCGTCTTTCGGCGACGGAGCGGGCGATCCCCATACAAGATCGCGCGGTAATGGACGTTTAGCGAACAGTTTTGAAAATGGCTTTAGTGGCGTTCGGACGGATAAGTCAGCGCAAAGAATAAACAGGGCCACAGCGCCATTTTTTCCGGATGCTGCGCCAGAGTCGCGTCGCGCTTCCGATCGCCTGGAGGTTGAAGCATCGCGCCGGGATCGCAAGGCCTCGGCGATCGGCGACCTGGCGTCGCCGCTTGATCCTCGGTCGACGTTCGAAAGCTTCGCGGTGGATACGTCCAACGCCATGGCTCATGCGGCGGCGCGGCAGGTTTTCGTCGATGGCGCACCGCGGGAGCTAATTTATATTTACGGTTCGTCCGGAGTCGGAAAGTCGCACCTGATGCATGCGATCGGCCACGAGTGGCGCGGTCGCGATCTCGGGTCTTCGGGTTACTTTACGTACAACAATCTCGGGAACGGTTGCGTCAACGCCGTCCTGTCGAATTCCATCATGACCCTGCATCAAGACATGCTGGCGCGCGATCTGGTGATGATTGACGACATTCATTTGCTCATCGGCAAGACACGTACGCTTGAGGAGATACTAAATCTCGTCAATGCGTTCACCGGGAGTGGCCGCCAATTGGTTATCGCCGGCGAATTAGCGCCCGCCCGTCTTGCCGAGGCTGGCCTGAATGAGCGTCTTGCAGACCGTCTCGCAGGCGGTCTTGCCGTGCCGATCGTTCCGGGCGGCGAATTATTGCGCTTTGAGGTTTTAAGAAAGCGGCGCGATGCAGCGCGGACTAGTTGCGAACTCACAGATGAAGCTATCGCATTCATCGCGCGCAATTTCCCGTCCAGCATGCGCGAGGCTATCGGGGCTTTCAACCAGCTACTCCTCGTTTATGGGATGTCGGCAATCCGCGTCGGGGAAGCGGAGGCTATGTCCGCCCTTCACGCCCGGCTCGGCGATCGTCGGCGGTCATCGACATTGGAGGATGCGCTTGCGGCCGCGGCAGCCTCATTTGACATGTCAGTCGCTGATCTGACTGGCCGTGCGCAGCAGCAGCGCGTCGTGCGCGCGCGCCATGCTTTCGTTATGGTTGGACGCGATACGCTCAACGAGTCGTTCCCGCGCATCGCGGCCGTTCTGCGACGCGACCACACGACGGCAATGAGCTCCTATCGCCGCGCGCAGGCCCTCTTCGAGCGCGATCGCACGTTTCAGGCGCGCGTAGGCGCGATCCGCTCAGCGTTGGGCGGCTGACCGCAGGGTCGTTTCCCTTCGCGGCCCAGAGCTGCCCAGTATTGCTGCCCAGTATTACTGAGCGAAGGCGGAGCAATACTGGCCCCGGCAATCACGGCCGGTCGGCCGCTTTGGCGACCCAAGTTTATTGGCCCGGAGCAGCATTTTTCAGCCGTTCCTCGCGCTGGCTTTTTGCTGCGTTGATCGGTTATATTCAATGGATTGTTTGCTTGGTCCGATTCCCGGTGCAGTCGCCACTTATTGCGCCGTCGGGAAGGCGCCGGGCGCTCCACGAAACGGCCTAAGGCGAGGCGCTATGAAAGGCGCAGCCCCAGGCTTCCTATATCGACAGGAAGAGCCGGATTTATGAAGGTGACCATCGAACGTTCCGCTCTCGTGAAAGCGCTCGGCCACGTTCAGAGCGCGGTGGAACGAAGAAACACAATCCCGATCCTGTCGAACGTCTTGATGCAGGCCGAAGGGGGCACGCTGGTGCTTACCGCGACTGACCTTGAGATGGAAATTTCCGAGACGGCGCCCGCGGATGTATCGCGTCCCGGGGCGACGACTGCGTCAGCCCTTACGCTTTACGAGATCGTGCGGAAACTGCCCGACGGCGCGCAAGTGCGCCTCGACTTGTCACACGAAGACGGACGATTGCACGTCTCTGCAGGCCGCTCACAGTTCGAACTGGCTGTTCTGCCGGAAGAGGATTTTCCGACGCTGTCGGCCGGCGATATGACTGTAACCTTCCCAGTGTTGACGGCTGACCTTCTTCGCCTCTTTGAAAAGGCGCGCTTTGCGATGTCGCAAGAGGAAACCCGTTACTATCTCAACGGCGTCTATCTTCACGCGCACCGTGAGGGCGACCGCGGTCTGTTGCGCGCCGCCGCAACCGACGGTCATCGACTGGCGCGTCTCGATGCGCCTTTACCGCCGGGAGCCGAGAAGACGCCTGGCGTGATCGTGCCGCGCAAGTCGGTTGCCGAGCTCGCACGGCTGCTTGCGGACGCCTCTGAGACGGTGGAAGTCGCGATCTCACCTGCCAAGATCCGGTTTGGCTTCGGCGCCGGTTATCTGACATCGAAGCTCATCGATGGTTCATTTCCAGACTACGAACGCGTGATACCAAAAACTAATTCCAACACGCTGCGCGTCGAAACAAAAGATTTCGCGCGCGCGGTCGATCGGGTGGCGACGATGTCAGCGGACCGAACGAGATCCATAAAAATGGGTATCGAATCGGAAAGATTGCGTCTTACGTCGAACAGCCCGGAAGCGGGCGCAGCTCTCGAGGAGTTGTCAGTCGAATATTCCGGCGACCCAATCGAGATCGGGTTCAACTCGCGCTATCTGCTTGACGTCGCCAATCAGATCGACGGCGAGACCGTTACATTGCGGCTCTCCGACCCATCATCGCCTACGGTCATTCTCGATGAAGACGCCCCCCATGCGCTCTACGTTCTCATGCCGTTGCGAGTTTAGTCGCATGGTGAAAGAGGCAAATCGTCGGTGAGTCAGGCTGCCGCTCTGAAATCGGAAACCGCGAGCGTGTTCGGGTTGCCCGAAGCGCCTGTGCGCGCCCATTTCTCTCGCCTGACGTTGCGGAACTTCCGCTCGCACGCGGCTCTGGATTTGCGCCTTGATGGTCGGCCGGTTGCGTTGATTGGCCAGAATGGCGCAGGAAAGACCAATATTCTTGAGGCGATTTCCATGTTCGGCCCGGGCCGGGGTCTGCGAGGCGCGCGCCTCGAAGATCTTCCGTGTTCGGAAGGCGATGGCGGTTGGGCCGTGTCGGCGCGGCTCACTTTTGGCGGCGAAGAGCGTCGGCTAGGGGTT
>CAZSBU010000241.1:0-582 GCA_964605055.1 uncultured Caulobacterales bacterium
CCAAGCCGCGCGACTCCGCGCGGTCTTGCAAGACGCCGCCGATCGCGAGGCGACGGCGCGGCGTCTTCTCTATGACCTTGGCGCGGAGCCTTTTCGCGATGCGGCGCTCATCGCCTGCGCCGCCAATCCCGCTTCGCCCGTGCGCGACTATCTCGACCTTGGCCTTCGATGGCAGCCGCCGGAGCGGCCGTTCGCCGGACGCGATGTGCTGGCGCTGGGGCTCGCGCCCGGTCCGCGAGTTGCGGAAATCCTCGACATGGCCGAAGAGGCGTGGATTGGCGAAGGATTTCCCGACCCCGTCCGGGCGGGTGAGATTTTGCGCGAAACGGTGAACCGGCTGAACAGATGATGGACGCAAAAACCGAACAAGCGCCTGCGGCGGGCGGCGAGGCCGTCCCCGCGATTGCGCCGAAGCCAGCCAAAAAGAAAAAGACACAGATCGTCGTAGTCGGCGGCGGCGCGGGCGGGCTCGGCCTCGTTGCGCGGCTCGGCAAACGATACGGCCGCAAGGATTACGACATCATTCTCGTCGAGCGGAATTCGACGCACATCTGGAAGCCGCTCCTGCACGAGGTGGCGGCG
>CAZSBU010000241.1:592-3586 GCA_964605055.1 uncultured Caulobacterales bacterium
CTCGCTCGACGCCAATCTCGACGAGGTCGGCTATCGCAGCCACGGCCATCGGTGCCGCTACCGGTTCTTTCTTGGAACCATGCAGGACATCGACCGCGAGAATCGCCAGGTAGTCATCGCGCCGCTGCGCGACGAAGACGGCAGCGAGATCATGGGCGAGCACCGCATCCGCTACGACTATCTCGTGCTGGCCGTCGGGTCGGTCGCAAATGATTTCGGCACCAAGGGCGTGCGCGAGAACTGCCTGTTCCTCGATAGCCGTCAGCAGGCGGATAAATTCCGCCAGAAGCTGCTCAATCATTGCCTGCGCGTGTCGCGCGCGATGTCGATCTTTCAGGGCGCCGACGAGTATGTCCGCATTGCGATTGTCGGGGCGGGGGCGACGGGCGTTGAACTCGCCGCCGAGCTTTACAACGCGGCGGCCGCGCTCAAACATTACGGCCTAGAAGTATTCGACGAAACGCGCCTGAAGGTAACGCTGATCGAAGCCGGTCCGCGTATTCTGCCGGCCCTGCCCGAAGAACTCGCCGAGGCGGCGACGGCGGAGCTTGAGGACCTGGGCGTCAGGGTCCTGACCGGCGCAAAGGTGACTGAGGTGACGCCTTATGGCGTCCGGATTGAAGGCGGCGAGGCGGTGCCGGCTGAGCTTCGCGTCTGGGCGGCGGGCGTCAAGGCGCCTGAATTCCTGAAGGACATTGCGGGGCTAGAGAGCGCGCGCGGCAATCAGCTCGTTGTGCGACCCACCCTGCAAACGACATATGACGACCGGATCTTCGCGATCGGCGATTGCTGCTATCTGGTGCCGGAAGGCGCCGACCGCCCCATTCCGCCGCGCGCGCAGGCCGCCCACCAGATGGCCTCGGTCGTTTACGACAATATTGACCGGCTGATCCGCGGACGGCCCTTGAAAGAGTTTCATTACGAGGACCACGGATCGCTCGTCTCGCTGAGCCGATTCTCGACCGTCGGCAGCCTCATGGGTAATCTGGTCGGCGGGCGGATGGCGGTTGAGGGGCGGCTCGCCCGTTTCGTTTACGTATCGCTCTACCGCATGCATCTGATGGCGATCCACGGCTGGTTCCGCGGCCTTGGCATGATCGCGCTCGGACACGTCAATCAGGTCATCCGGCCAAAGCTGAAGCTGCACTGATCGACATTTAAACCGTCCAATGTCCCCAGATTGGGAGGGGCTTGGTTCATGACCCGTTAAAACCTGCTCAATAATCTTGGTCCGGAATTATCCATTGACCAATGGGCAGGGCAATGATTTACGATGGCAAGCTTCCCTTTCATCTTTTTGCACAAATCATCAAGGAGGCGAATGACGCGATTATCGTCGCCTCTGCGGAAACGATAGACCCGCCGGGACCCCGGATCGTCTACGTCAATCAGGCTTTTACAAAGATAACCGGCTATGCGGCCAAGGAAGTTATCGGCGGAACGCCGCGCATCCTTCAAGGGCCGGGTACGGATCGACGCGCGCTCGACCGCATTCGCGCTGCGCTCGCGGCGGGACGGGACTGCCGGGAAGAAATCCTCAATTACGGCAAGAACGGCTGCGCCTATTGGCTCGACATCCACATCGTGCCGCTGCGCGGCGCGGGCGGGCGCATTGAATATTTCGCCGCGATCGAACGAGACGTCACGGCGCAACGGCGGCGCCTCGATAGTCTGTGGAAGCTTGCCCATGAAGATGTGCTGACGGGGCTTGGCAACCGGGCTGCGATCAAGGACCGCCTTGTAGCGCTGACGGGCGAGGGCGCCGCGCGGCCTTCCGCCGAGCCGCTTGCATTGGAAGATGACTCAACGCATGCGCTGGTCCTGTTCGACCTCGACGGATTTAAATCGTTGAACGACACTTGGGGTCACGCGGCGGGCGACGTCATTCTCCAGCGTTTCGCCGCCGTCATCGTCGCCAATCTGCGCCGGGACGATTTCGTCGCTCGGCTCGGCGGCGATGAATTCGCGGTCGTCCTTCCCAACGGCCGTCCAAGCGACGCGCGCCTCCTCGCCCAGCGCATTATCGACGCGACAAAACATATCACGATCCCCAAACAAAGGATCGCCGCAGGCGTCGGCGCAAGCGCTGGCGTCGTCACATTCCGCGCCGGCGACCAGATGGCGGACATTTTCGCCCGCGCGGACGCGGCGCTCTATGAGGTCAAGCGGTCGGGCAAGGGCGCGGTCCGCGTCGCGCGGCCAGCTATCGCTGCTTAAGGAGCGGCGGCGAAACGCTTGACCGCGTTAGTATAGCGCGTCGCGAGCGGGCCGCTCATCCGCTGTCTGAAGACCTCGCCGAGCGCGCCGTAATACCACCGCACGCCAGCGGCGTCAGTGCTGAAGCGCGCGAACACCGCCTCGCCAAGCGTCTCGTAGTCCGTGGCGATTGCTTCAGCGTTGTAGGTCTTGTCCGCAAGCGAAACGAGCATCGAGCGCAAGGGCTTTGAGCCGAGCGCCGCAACATAGTCTTGCTTGCGCTTGATCCACGGTGGTTTCGGTTCGGTCCACGCATCGGTGCAATCGGCGACTATGGCGGCGACCCCATCGCCGAAACGCCGCCGGATTTCTTCGAGCGTCGCCTTGCCGCCCTGATCTTCCGGCGCGTCATGCAGCAGCGCCGCAATCGCCTGGTCCTCGTCGCCGCCGTGCTCGATAGCGATCGAGGCGACGCCGATCAGATGCGCGACATACGGAATTTCCGTACCTTTGCGCTTCTGCGCCCGGTGGAGGCCATGAGCGTAGACGAGCGCCTCATCGAACCGGTTCGATAACTCCATCCTTACCTCGGCTTTGAGGTATGCGCCGGCGCGTGAAACAGCGCGTTGGCCAACAGCGTATTCATCCCATCCATATAGGCGCGGTAGGTCGGGTCCTGCGTGAACCCGATGACCATGCCGGCGCCCATATCTTCGGTCACGAGCAGGGGTTTGTAAGCATATTGACGCTTGGTTTCATCCCACAGATGGCCGGATGCAACGAGGCGATCGACTGCCT
>CAZSBU010000241.1:3596-3853 GCA_964605055.1 uncultured Caulobacterales bacterium
CCCCGCCCGACAGCAGCGAATAAACCTGGGGGGCCGCGCCCGCGCCGAGCCAGTGATCGGGATCGACGCGCGCGCGCGCCAGAACCCCGGCCGACGCGTAAGGCGGAGCCTTTTCGGGGATTAGCAGCGCATTGGCCGCCTCAGGCGTTTCGACAAACACGCCGTCAACGACCGCACCGTCGGCGGCGGGCGTTTTCTCGCCCTCGAACACGGCGTTCTCGCGCTTGATCGACAAAAAGCCATTGTCGGGGTTGGCG
>CAZSBU010000242.1:0-3838 GCA_964605055.1 uncultured Caulobacterales bacterium
TTTCTACCCCGACCTGCCGCAGGGTTATCAGATTTCACAGTACAAAGACCCGATCGTCGGCGAGGGCGCGATCGAGGTTGAACTCGACGGCGGCGACACCATCGTCGTCGGCATCGAGCGATTGCATCTCGAACAGGACGCCGGGAAATCGATCCATGATTTCAGCCCGCGCGAGTCTTATGTCGATCTCAATCGCTCGGGGGTCGCCCTGATGGAAATCGTCTCCAAGCCCGACATGCGCTCGGCCGAGGAGGGCTCCGCCTATTTCGCCAAGCTCCGCACGATCCTGCGCTATCTCGGAACCTGCGACGGCAATATGGATGAAGGGTCGATGCGGGCTGACGTCAACGTTTCGGTGCGCCGCCCCGGAGAAAAACTCGGTACGCGGACGGAAACGAAAAACGTCAACTCCATCCGGTTCGTCAAGCAAACAATCGATTACGAAGCGCGCCGTCAGATCGACGTTCTGGAATCCGGCGGCCGGATCGATCAGGAAACGCGCCTGTTCAATCCGGCGACGGGCGAGACGCGCACCATGCGCTCAAAGGAAGATGCGATGGACTATCGCTATTTTCCCGATCCGGACCTGTTGCCGCTGGAGATTGACGCAGCGTTCGTCGATCGCATTCGCGCCACTTTGCCGGAGCTTCCTGACGCCAAGAAACACCGCTTCATGGCGACATATGGATTGTCGGCCTATGACGCGGCGGTGCTCGCCGCGGACCGTGAGCGCTCTGTCTATTTCGAGACGGCCGCCAAAGGCCGCGACGGCAAGCTGGCCGCCAACTGGGTGACGACGGAACTCTTCGGGGCGCTGAACAAGGCCGGGCTCGAAATAGACGCCTCGCCCATAGCGGCCGACCAACTGGGCGCGCTCGTCGGACTTATCTCCGACGGCACGATCTCCGGGCGGATCGCCAAGGACGTCTTTGCGATCATGTTTGAGACCGGCGCCGACCCGGCGCGGATCGTCGAGGAGCGCGGCCTGAAACAGGTGACGGATACAGGCGCCATTGAGGCGGCGATTGACGCCATTATTGCCGCCAATCCCGATCAGGTTGCGCAAGTGAAGGAAAAACCGAAAACCTTCGGCTGGTTCGTCGGCCAGGTGATGAAATCGACCGGCGGGAAGGCGAACCCGGCTGCAGTAAACGAGATTTTGAAACGCAAACTTGGCGTTGAATAATATGCCGCGCGCGCCGATCGTGGTTTAGTCTTAACCTTGCGTTGCGATCCGGGCTTGGGGCTGAAATCGTCAACAGGGAGATTGAAACATGCGCATTCATTTAATTGCCGCCTCTGCCGTAGCGTTAGCGGCGTGCGCCTCTACTGGCGGCGAACCGGTTGACGCCGGAAACGCGGCGACGCTCGCAGGTCTGAAGAAGACCGGTGAAAAGTCCGACTGCCTGATGCTGACCAACCTTTCGTCGCTGCAGGGCGTCGACGAACGGACTTTGCTCGCGCGCGTCGGGGTTTCTCAATACTACGTGAACAAACTGAATGGCCGTTGCAGCGGCGTAACGCGATCGTCGACTCGCATTCAATATCGGACGACGATCTCGCGGTTATGTCGAAACGACATTATCGATATTATCGATAACCAGGCCGGGTTCCTGACCGGCTCTTGCTCCCTCGGCTCGTTCGAGCGTCTTGAACCCATCGGCGACGCGCCGACGCCGACCGAATAAGTCAGCCGTTGGACCAACGGCATAGGATCGTTCCGAGACGGGCGTCGCCGCTGCGCGTCCCTCGCCTGACTTCGGCGGAGGGCGTGGCGCTTGCCGGCATGGCGATATGGCTCGCGCATGGCCTCGCGGCGATGGCTGGGGGGGCAGGCGCACTTGCGCTCGACGACGTCAAGCTGAACGTCGTTACTCAATCTTTGCAGGCGGGCTACCTGCCCGACAACCCGCCGGTCTTCGAATGGCTGCTCCTTGCTGCGCAGTCGATCCTTGGTCCCGATGCGGCGAGCTTTCTCGCCGTCCGCGTCGGGCTCCTGACAATGGCGATGGTCTTCACGTTTCTCGCGGCAAGGGAAGCATCGCTCCGGCCGATTTACGCAGCGCTGGCGGCGTCGTTCGTGCCGCTGACCTTTCAGGCAGGGTGGAATCATCCCGCGCTGACCCATTCGCTGGCGCTATTGGCTGCGACGTCGGCCTTCTGGTGGGCGCTCCTGCGGACCCGCAACAATACGGGGCGTCTCGTCGATTACGCCCTGCTGGGCGTTACGATCGGCGTCGGCCTGATGTCGAAATACTCTTTTGTCGCCGCGCTTCCGGTCGCAATCGCCGCGCTCGCCTTCGATGAGCGAGGGCGGGCGATGCTCACCCGTCCGGCGGCGGCGCTGACGGTTGCGACGGCGCTCTTTGTTGCGAGCCCGCACATCCTGTGGCTGATCGAAAGGGGCGGGGAGGGACTTGCGGGCGCTGCGGGGCGACTGACCGCGTCTGACCTGCCGCACTGGCGGCGCGCCCTGGCGGGGCTGCCCGCAGCGGCGTGGTCAATCGGATCGTTCTTTCTGCCTGTCGCAATAATTATAGCCATCGCGTTTCCCGGCGCATTCCGCCCGGCATTGCGAACCTCGCCGCCATCGCAAATCGCAGCGGCGGCTTTGGCGCTCGCTGTCGCAGGGGTGTTGCTCGGCGTTATTGTCCTCGGCATTTCGAACCTGCACGAGCGCTACGCTATCGGACTTGTCTATCCCGGGCTTATCTGGCTGGCCGCGCGCATTGAGGCGAGCGCGCCGGATGCGATGCGTATGCGGATATTTTGCGTCGGCGCGCTTGCCGTGATTGTCGCGATGGTGGGCTTCAGATTGACCGCCGCCGTTCTGCCGGGCCCGCCGTTCTGCAAGTCTTGCACGCAGTTGTTGCCATTTGATGCGCTGGCGCGCGCGCTGCGCACGCCCGAGTGGAGCGCGGCGACCTTCGTTGGTTATGACGACGCGACAGCGGGTAATTTGCGGCGGCTGTTCCCGCAAAACCGGATATTATCAGCGCATCAGCCTTTCTATACGCCGCCCGCAAGCGAAGCGTCCGGCCTCTACGGCGAGGAGACGTGCCTTTTTATCTGGTCGGATCAGCTGGCGCCCCCACCGCCGACGCGCATCACCGATCCGGCGCCAGATATAGAGCGCGTCGTTGTGAACGCGCGCTGGCGGGTGCGCCCGGGCGAGGGCGAATGGCGCACAACGCGCTGGACGGTGATCGATGTCACGGCGAGAGCTGATCTAGCGCGCGAGTTATGCCGACAATCCGATAATGGAGAGTAAGAATGAACGACGCCCCCATTGATCTTTACTACTGGCCGACACCAAACGGCTTCAAGGTCACAATTATGCTGGAAGAACTCTGCGCGGCCTATAACGTCATTTACGTCAATATCCTGCGCGGCGATCAGTTCAAGGAGGACTTTCTCGCCCTGTCGCCGAACAACCGCATGCCCGCGATAGTCGATCATGACGGACCGGGCGGCGCGCCAATTTCCATTTTTGAGAGCGGCGCGATCCTGCAATATCTCGGGCGCAAGTCCGGCCGCTTTTATCCCACAGGCGAACGCGAGCGGACGTCCGTCGAGGAATGGCTGTTCTGGCAGGTCGGCGGCCTCGGCCCGATGGCGGGGCAGGCGCATCACTTCATGCGCTATGCGGCGGAAAAAATTCCGTACGCCATCGACCGTTATGGCAAGGAAGCGCTGCGGCTCTACGGCGTGATGGAACGTCAGCTTGGTCGCACCAAAGCAGATTATCTCGCCGGCGATTACTCCATCGCCGACATCGCCGCCTTCAGCTGGGCGGTCTCGCATGAGTGGCACAATGTCAGCTTTGATGAGTTCCCGC
>CAZSBU010000243.1:0-3790 GCA_964605055.1 uncultured Caulobacterales bacterium
CCCCGTTCCGCCGTTCCGCCGGTCCGACCCGCCAAGGCAGGTCGCGCGCGGACCGGTCATACCAGGCGAGCAGGCGCGGGACGGCGTCCGCCGCTTCTTTATTTTCTTTTTTGGGCGCGATGGCGCGTTTGGCGGGGACGGTCATCATCGTTCCATGCTAGCCTTGTCAGCGGTTTGGCAAGGCCCGCCATAGCGACTGCTGAATTAATAAAACCCACACGGCAGGCGATGATGAGAGAACACGATCAGCCTGATCGACCTGCGCCGGTAACGCGCCCGGCCCGCGCCGCGCCGCCGCCGATCAGGCGTTATTCCAGCGAACTGCTGGCCCAACTTGCCCAACGAACGCGCTTTGCCGACCCCGCTGTTGCGACCCGATGGCGCGAGATCGCGGGTGATGAGTTGGCGCAAATCTCTCGGCCAGGCCGATTGTCCGCCACCGGCGCGAGCCGATGCCTTGAGGTCTTTGCGCCGGACGGGGCCGCCGCGCAATTGATTCAAATGCACAGCGCCAGTCTCATTGCTCGATTGAACGAATACCTCGGTCCGCGCGCAGTGAGCCGCATTTCCATTCTGCAATCGGGCGGCCACGCTGCAAAAGGCACGGTCGATGACTCGCCAAAAGGACAGAAACCTCAAGGGCTTGCCGGTTTCCGAAGAGGCGTATTCTGAACGACGTAAAACGTGCGTCGTTAATCGACCGTGAGGGCGCAACTGCCGGGCTTGTAACCGGCGCGCCCATCGGCGACTGTGCGCGGCAAAACGGGGCGGGGTCGCCTCTGTGCAACGACATTTCACCTACGGCCTTAATCGGAAGGGCGCTTACATGGCTCAGTCTTCTATCCGTCTCACTCTGCTTGTTCCCGCGTTATCCGCTGCATTGGCGCTTGCCGCCTGTGGCGGCGCCTCTTCGCAACCGGGCGCGGAATCCGAATCGGCGACAGCGCCTGCCGCCGAGACCACGGCGACGGGCCCGCTCGATGTGAAATCGACCGACATGGTTTTGGGGTCGGCTGACGCACCGGTGACCATCGTTGAATACGCCTCGCTCACCTGCCCCGCGTGCGCCAATTTTCATGAAACGATCTTCCCGACGATCAAGGAGAAGTTCGTCGACACCGGCAAGGTGCGTTTCGTCTTTCGCGAGTTCCCGACCCCGCCCGTTGAATTCTCACTGATTGGATCGGTCATGGCCCGTTGCGCGGCTGACAAGGGCGGATCAGAAGCATACTTCCTAATCGCCAGCTCGCTCTTCAAGACCCAGCGCGACTGGATCTATGGCGAGGACCCCAAAGCAGAACTTCTGAAAATCGCCGCGCAGACCGGGATGGACGAGGCTGGCTTTGACGCTTGCCTGCGCCGTCAGGAACTCGTGGATGGCATCAACGCGGAAACCAAAGTCGCCACCGATACGCTGAACGTCACCGGCACGCCGACCTTTTTCCTCGATGGGGAGAAGATGACCGCCCGCAGCGCGACAGACTTCGAATCGGCGATTGAGGCGGCTTTGGCGAACAAAGGCGCTTGATCGGCTCTATTCCCAAACCGATGGAGCAGCGGGCGGCGCCCTTTCGACCGCCTGCTCACCGCAACCATTTGCCGCGCCGACAGAATCGGCGACCTGTCACTCATCCGATCTGCGTTGGTCGAATCAGCTTTTGGCCCAGCCAGTTTTTGGCGGGACAGCTTTCGGGAAGTGACCTTTGAAATTCACCAATCTTCGCCTCGTCGGCTTTAAATCCTTCGTGGACGTCACGGATTTTGAAATCCGCAACGGCCTGACCGGTATTGTTGGCCCGAACGGCTGCGGCAAGTCGAACCTTCTTGAAGCTTTGCGCTGGGTCATGGGCGCGACGTCAGCGAAGGCGCTGCGCGGCGATGGCATGGCGGACGTCATCTTTTCGGGCACGTCGATGCGCCCCGCCCGCAACTGGGCCGAAGCCGTTCTTACGCTCGACAATTCCGACCGTAGCGCGCCGGCTGAATATAACGATACGCCGGTGATCGAGGTATCGCGGCGGATCATCCTGCGCGATGACGCTACGCAGTCGGTCTATCGCATAAACAATCGCGAAGTGCGCGCGCGCGACGTGCAACTGCTCTTCGCTGACGCCTCGACGGGCGCGAACTCGCCCTCGCTGGTGCGTCAGGGCCAGATTTCGGAACTGATCAACGCCAAGCCGCAGAACCGGCGTCGTCTGCTTGAAGAAGCCGCCGGCATAACGGGCCTTCACACGCGCCGCCACGAGGCCGAATTGCGCCTGCGCGCGGCTGAACAAAACCTCGAACGCCTCAACGACGTCGCCGGCGAGCTTGAAAGCCAGAAACAGGCCCTGGCGCGACAAGCCCGCCAGGCCGTCCGTTACCGGAATATATCCGGCGACATCCGCCGCGCTGAAGCGCTGGCGGCGTGGCTGCGCTGGCGCGAAGCGCTGGACGGCCAGACTGCGACGTCCGCTGCGCTGGCGGAATTAAACGACCTGATCGAGGAAACCGCGCGAGCGGCCGCCGCCGCATCAACGGCGCGCATGGCCGCGCACGAAGCGATCGACCCCTTGCGCCTTGCCGAGGCGGAAGCGGCTGCCGGCCTGCACCGGCTCAATGTGGCGCGCGAGGGGCTCGACGAAGAGCTTCGGCGCGCGGACGCCGAGCGGGCGCGATTGTCCGCAGACGTTGCAAGGCTCGAAGCCGATCTCGTTCGCGAACAGGAATTGCAGAACGACGCGCAGGAAAGCGTTGAAGCGCTCGACCGCGAAGAAGCGGGGCTTGCGGCGCGCGAGGCCTCGGAGAGAGACCGCCTTCAGCACGCCCGCGAACGGCTGTCCGCAGCGACCGATGCCGCCGCCGCCGCCGAGGCCCTGCTGCAGGAACGAAACGCCGAGGCGGCGCAGCTCGAAGCGGAACGCCGGACCGTCGCGGCCAACATTGAGGCGGCGGAACGCCAGCTTGGCAAGCTGCAAAACCAAATCGCGACCCTGCAAAGCGAACGCGAGCGCATCGCGCCTACGCCCGAACAGGCGGCCGCACTCGAAGCCGCTAAGGCGCGTTTTGAGGCGGCCGACGCGGCGCTCGTCTCGGCCGAAGCCGCTTTGGTGCGGGCGGACGATGAACGCGCCGCCGCCGCTGCGCGCGAGGCGGCTGCTCGCACGCCGCGTCAGCGGGCCGCGCAGGCTTTGTCGGAACTGAAGGCCGAACGCGACGCCCTGACGCGCGTTCTCGCCGCCGCCAAGAACGGCGCCGACTGGCCATCGCTCCTTGAAGCGATCGAGGTTGAACCGGGCTATGAGAGCGCGCTTGCCGCGGCGCTCGGCGATGATCTGGACGCTGCGCTCGATCCGGGCGCGCCCGCCCATTGGGGCGGCGCGCGGCCCGCCTCGCCCTTGCCGCCCTTGCCCGCAGGCGCGACACCGCTCGCCGACGTTGTTCGCGCGCCCGAGCAGGTGACGGCGCGACTGTCGATGATCGGAATTGTTCCGCAGGCGGATGGCGCGCGCCTTGCCGAGAGGCTCGCAAGCGGCCAGCGGCTTGTTTCCCGCGAAGGCGATCTGTGGCGCTGGGACGGATTCGTCGTACATTCGGAAGCCCGGAGCGCGGCTGCGATCCGCCTCGAACAGCGCAACCGCCTCGCGCGCGTCTCGGTCGATCTCAGGACAGCCGAAGCCCGCGCCGAGGAAGCAACCAACGAACATGCAGCAGCGAGCGAAGCGCTGGCGCGGCTTGAAACCTTCAGTCGCGAAGCGCGGACTGTCTCGGGCGAAGCGCGCCGGGCTGTCGAGACGGCGCGCGCGCG
>CAZSBU010000244.1:0-2253 GCA_964605055.1 uncultured Caulobacterales bacterium
TCGTCGGCGAGCGCGGACCGGAAATCTTCACACCCCTCGGCGCAGGCGTTGTCAGCGTCGCCGGCGCCGCGCCCGTCAATGTGTCGATCGTCTTGCCAGGCGTCGCAGCTCCGGATGCGTTCCGCGCCTCGCAGACCCAGATCGCCGCGAGCCTTGCCCGCGTGATCGCGCGCGGCGGGAGGAATTCATGACCGGCTTTCACGAGACGCTTTTCCCGCCCGGCATTTCGCTCAATACCGAGGGCGGACCGACGCGCCGTACCGAGATCGTTGCGCTCGCGAGCGGGCGGGAAGTGCGCAACGCCTCCTGGGCGTCCTCGCGCCGCAGCTACAACGCCGGCTATGGCGTCAAATCCATGGTGGACATCGAAACGGTTGTCGCCTTTTTCGAGGCGCGGCAGGGGCGGCTTTATGGGTTTCGCTTCCGCGACCCGTTCGACCATCGCTCATCCGTCTGGGGCGCGGAACCATCCCCCTCGGATCAGTTCCTCGGCGAGGGCGACGGGGCGACGCGCCGCTTCCAGCTCGTCAAGCGTTATGACAGCGCAGGCTCAGGATCAGGATCTGGCGCAACGCGCCGCATCGCCAAGCCTGTCGCGGGCTCGGTCCGTTGCGCCGTTGACGGCGTCGATGCGTCCGCGCTCGTCGATCCGGCAACAGGAATGATCGAACTGGCGGAAGCGCCGCCGCCGGGCGCGCGCGTCACCGCAGGGTTTTATTTCGATACGCCTGTCCGGTTCGATACGGACAGCCTGCGCATCAACCTGGCGGCTTTCGCCGCCGGCGACATTCCCTCCATTCCGCTCATTGAGGTGTTCGTCTGATGCGCGCTTTTTCCCCTGACTTCGCCGAGGCCATCGCCGGCGAGGCGACAACGCTCGCGACCTGCTGGCGGCTGACGCGCAGCGACGGCGTCGTCTTCGGCTTCACCGATCATGACGAGACCATCATACTCGATGGCGTCGCCTGCGAGCCCAACACGGGCGCTACGGGCTCCGTGTTTGAAACCTCCGCCGACCTCGCGCCGGATAATGGCGAGATTATCGGCGCGCTGACGTCTGAGCGGGTTTCGGCTGACGATCTCGCGGCCGGGCGTTATGACGGCGCGCGCGTCGAGATCTGGCGCGTTGACTGGAGGGCGCCTGACCGCCGCGCGCTGCTCCGCGTCGCAACGATTGGCGACGTCATCTGCGAGGGTGGGGCGTTTCGCGCCGAACTGCGCGGCCCAGCGCACCGGCTCGCAAGACCCGTTGGGCGCGTCTATCAGCGCGGCTGCGATGCGCGCCTTGGCGACCGGCGCTGCGGCGTCGATCTCACCGATCCGCGCTTTACGGCTTCAGGCTCAGTTATTTCCGTCAAGGACGCGCAAGCTTTCATCGCCTCGGGGCTCGACGCCTTCGACAGCGGATGGTTCACGCACGGATCGATCCTTTGGACGAGCGGGGCGCATGCAGGGCTCGCCGCCGCTGTCAGCGGCCACGCAAGGGGAACGGAGGGCGCGAGCCTGACGCTCGCCGCCCCGGCGGCGCTTGCCATGACGGCGGGGGACAGCTTCATCATGCGCGCGGGCTGCGAGAAATCGACGGCGGCGTGCGCGGGAAAGTTCGACAATCTCATCAATTTTCGCGGCGCGCCCTTCATGCCGGGCAACGATGTCGCCATCCGTACGCCCATCAGCGCCGACCGCAATGACGGGGGGCGCAGATGAGCGATGCGATCCGACAAGCGGCGATTGAGGCCGCGCGCGGTTGGCTCGGCACACCCTATGTGCATCAGGCGAGCGCGAAGGGCGCAGGCGCGGATTGCCTGGGCCTCATTCGCGGCGTTTGGGCGGAGCTCTATGGCGCTGCGCCGGAAGCGCCGCCGCCTTATTCGCCCGACTGGAACGAGCGGCGCGCGGATGAAGAGCCGCTGCTGTCGGCTGCGCGGCGCCTGCTCATTCTGGCGCCGCCGGGGCGCATCGCGCCCGGACAGGTGCTGATCTTCCGCATCGCCCGCGACGGACCGGCCAGGCATTGCGGCGTCGCGGCCGCGCCCGATCGCTTCATTCACGCCTATGCCGGACGCGCCGTTGTCGAGAGCTGGCTCAATCGATGGTGGACGGAGCGTCTTGCGGGCGTTTTCGATTATCCGTCTCACGCATCAAAAAAGGAGACGCCGTAATGGCTCAACTCGTTTTGACGGCGGCTTCCAGCGCAATCGGCGCTGTCGGCAAGTCCGGCGCAGGCGCGGCCATCGCCCGCTCGCTCGCCTC
>CAZSBU010000244.1:2263-3785 GCA_964605055.1 uncultured Caulobacterales bacterium
GCCGCGGCGGGCGGCGTCGAGCGCCTCGTCTTTGGGCCGCGCCGGCGCCGCATTGAAGGCCCGCGTCTTGAAGCGCTGCCGTTGCAGGCGTCGACAGAAGGAGCGGCGATCCCGCGCGTCTATGGCCGCGCTCGCATAGCGGGACAGATCATCTGGGCGGCGCAATTCCGCGAAACGCGGACCGAGACGCGCGAGGGAACGGGCGGCAAGGGCGGCCCGGCGGTCGTCACGGAACGGACGGAATTCGCTTATTCGCTGTCTTTCGCGGTCGGCCTTTGCGATGGCCCCATTGATCGCATCGCGCGCGCGTGGGCCGATGGCCGCCCTTTCGATTTGGGCGCTGCGAACTCCCGGCTCTATCGCGGTACGGATGACCAGACGCCGGACGCCCTCATCGCGGCGACGGAGGGCGCCGCGCCCGGTTTTCGCGGGCTTGCCTATGTCGCGTTCGAAGACCTGCCGCTCGGGCCTTTTGGCAACCGCATTCCGCAATTGTCGTTTGAGATAGAGGCCTCGCTTGGTCCCGTCGATCCCGGCGCGCTGGAAAACGCCCTGACCGCAGTCAGTCTCATTCCGGGATCGGGCGAATTCGCGCTCGGCGCGACGCCGGTCATTCGCCTCGACGGGCCCGGCGTTTCGGCGCCGGAGAACGCGCACGGATCGGGCGGGCGCGCCGACATCGAGGAATCGCTCGACGCGCTCGTCGCCGCAGCGCCAAATCTCAAATCGGTGGCGCTAGTGGTCGCCTGGTTCGGCGATGATCTGCGAGCGGAGCGCTGCCGGGTGCGTCCTGGCGTCGAGACGCTCGTGAAGGAAACCCTTCCCTATGCGTGGTCGGCGGGCGGCGTTGATCGCGCCGGCGCCCACCTCGTCTCGCTGCATCAGGGATCGCCCGCCTATGGCGGCGCGCCCTCTGACCGCAGCGTCGTCGAGGCGATCGCCGCGATCAAGGCGCGCGGTCTTGATGTGATGCTGCATCCCTTCATCCTGATGGATATCCCCGTCGGCGCAAACCTTCCCAACCCTGATGGCGCAGGGGTGCAGGGCGCTTACCCCTGGCGCGGGCGAATAGCTGGCCGTTCGGGGTCAGCGGCGAGCGCCGATGTTGCGGCGTTTTTCGGGACTGCGCAGGCGCATGACTTTGACGACGGGCCTGACGGCGTTGTTTATTCGGGTCCGGACGAATGGGGTCTGAGGCGCATGGTACTGCACCTCGCCATGCTGGCGCGGCGGGCCGGCGGCGTTGAGTCGTTCCTCCTCGGCTCGGAACTGCGCGGACTGACCGGAACGAAGGGCGAAGGCGATGCGTTTCCGGCTGTCGACGCGCTGCGCGATCTGGCGCGGGCGGCGCGGCAGATACTCGGGCCGCAGACGAACATCTCCTATGGCGCGGACTGGAGCGAATGGTCGAACTGGCGCGGCTCCAATGGTTTGGATGATGGCTCAGGCGACGTTTACTTCCATCTCGACGCGTTATGGATGGACGAGAACATCGACTTCATCGGGATCAACAATTATGCAC
>CAZSBU010000245.1:0-3757 GCA_964605055.1 uncultured Caulobacterales bacterium
GGGGCTGCCGGAATGGCGACGAAAATCCTGATCGTTGATGACGACCCGACGCAACGTCGGCTGATGCGCGCCGTATGCGAAAAGGGCGGTTTCCCGGTGCTGCAGGCTGACAGCGGCGAGGCGGCGATCGAAATGCTGAAGACTCCCGAAGGCGCTGAATCGGGCCTCGTTCTCCTCGATCTGCGCATGCCGGGGCTTGGCGGCATGGAAGCATTGAAGCGGATCAAGTCGATCCGCGAAGACCTACCTGTCATTGTGCTGACGGCTCAAGGCGGCATCGATACGGTCGTAGAGGCGATGCAGAACGGTGCGTCTGACTTTTTCGTCAAGCCTGCAAGCCCCGAACGCGTCATCGTTTCGATCAACAACGCACTCAATATTCATACGCTCAAAGGGGAGGTCTCGCGCCTCAAACGCAAGCGCGACGGCGCCTTGAGCTTCAAGGACCTGATCGGCGAAAGCACAGCCCTGAAGGCCGTCACGCGCCTTGGCGAACGAGCGGCAGCCTCGTCTATTCCGATCCTCATTTCAGGCGAGTCAGGCGTTGGAAAGGAAATGATCGCGCGGGCGATCCAGGGTTCATCCGAGCGCGCTGGGCGCCCCTTCATCACCGTCAACTGCGGGGCGATCCCTGAGAACCTTGTCGAGAGCATTCTATTCGGACACGAGAAGGGGTCATTCACCGGGGCGACGTCCCGCCATGTCGGGAAATTTCAGGAAGCGGACGGCGGCACCATCTTCCTCGACGAAATTGGCGAATTGCCCGCTGACATGCAGGTCAAGCTCCTGCGCGTGCTGCAAGAAGGCGAGGTCGACGCTGTCGGCTCGAAACGTCCTGTCAAGGTTGATGTACGGATCATCTCGGCGACCAATCGCGATCTGGCCGAAGAAGTCAAAGCGGGGCGATTCCGCGAGGATCTGTTCTATCGCCTGAACGTTTTTCCGATTACGGCCCCGCCCTTGCGCGACCGGCCGGAAGACATTCCGGCGCTGATTGATCATTTCATCCAGCGCTACAACGCAGAAGAACGCCGCGACGTGCGCGGCGTGCGTCACGAGGTGCTCGAGGTTCTGATGCGCCAGCCCTGGCCCGGAAACGTACGCCAGCTTGAGAACGCGATTTTTCGGGCTGTTGTCCTTGCCGAAGGCGCTTATCTGACGGCGGCGGACTTCCCCCTGCTCGCAAGCGAATTCTCGGCAGCCGGCGTAGACCTCGGGCCGCCCGTCGTCGAGGATGATGAAATTGAATTCGTTGCGAGCGCGCCGGCGCGGTCGCTGCCGACCGCCGCCGTTGCGGACGAAACCGACGCTGTAAGGGTTTTCGACCGGGACGGGCATCTGCGGACGCTTGAAGACATCGAACGCGATCTCATCCAACTCGCAATCGAAACCTATCAGGGCCGAATGTCAGAAGTCGCGCGCCGGCTTGGTATGGGTCGCTCGACGCTCTATCGCAAGCTGCGCGATCATGGCCTCGACGCAAAACGGGCGAGCTGACTGACGCAAGCAATTATGCTGGCTTAATAATCCCCGAGCGCGGACAGGTATAGCTCGAGCAGGGCCTCCTGTTCCTGCCGGGCGGCGCGGTCCATTTTCCGAAGGCGGATGATCTGCCTCAGGATCTTTACCTCGAAGCCCTCGCCCTTGGCTTCGGCGAATACCTCCTTGATGTCGCCCATAAGGTTCGTTTTTTCTTCTTCGAGGCGTTCGACGCGCTCGATGAAAGACCGAAGCCGCTCTGCCGCTACCGTTGACGAGCGATCAAATGCGCCTGTTGTATCGATGCCTGCCAGGGATGCTGCGCCGTCGGCCATGAACCTGTTCTCCAGTTACTGCGATTACCTCCGAACATAGGGGTGCGTTGCGCGGCGCCGGCAAGATGCGCGAGCCCGGTTGGGGAAAAATCGCTGGCGGGTGCGACGGCGTATCGCTGGGCCCCTTAGATGCCCTGACCCTCAAGCTCGCGCCGCAATGACCGGGCTCGGTCGCGGGCGCGTTCATGATGCGGGTTCAGTTCCAGCGCCTTTTGCAGCATGTCGAACGCTTCGCGTTTCTCGCCATTGCCGAGCACGAGTTCCGCAAGAGCCACGCGAGCCTCGAAGTGGCGAGGTTCGAGTTCGACAGCGCGCGAAAAATCGTCGAACGCGCCCTCACGGTCCGCGGCCGAGAGACGCACGACTCCGCGCAGCATGTAGCCTTGCGCGAAGCTCGGCGACAGTCCGATGGCATGATCTAGAAGAGCGCCCGCGAGATCGAATTCACCCAAGTTGGCGCTGAGTTCCGCGCGCGCATAAAGCACGTCGACCGTATCGCTCTCAGAATCGGACCAGATGGCGAAGATTCGCTCGGTCGCCAGCGCCGCGGCGTCTTCGTCCCCGGTCCGCAGTTCGGCAAAAAGATCGTCGAGCCGAGGATCGAATTGATCGGAATGGGCCGCAGAAACGGCCAGCAAACTGGCTGCGGAACCCAATGCTAACCTTCGTAGGAACTTGCCCATCGAAAAAGCGTAGCTTTTTCGAAGTTACGATCCAACCAATTTTTAGAATGCTCTCAAAACTGACGCAGCGGTAGTGGTCTAGCGCAGCCTAAGCCTGCTTTGCTTTATAGCGTGGCTGGGTCTTGTTAATAACGTACACGCGCCCCTTGCGCCGGACTATGCGGCAATGTTTGTGGCGCGCTTTCAAAGACTTGAGCGAGCTTCTGACTTTCATGGCGCAACCCTGTCCAACCGAATAGAGCGTTAAAATGGAAGCGGCGACGTAGCGGAGGCGAGGCAGGCTGTCAACGCCCGGCCCGCCTGCGGCGCGCATTTGCGCGGCCGTTTTCCCGAATCGCCGCCCGCAACGGCCAGCCCCCATCGGGCAGGACGGCAGAACCATGGAACGGATAGACGCCCTGTCCGCCCATAAGAAACACCGTAAAGTCCTCAAACAAAGGGGCGAAGGCCGCGTCGAGCACGTTGAGGCCGCCCGCGTAGGCGCCAAAGGCGGGGAGAACGAGCCGCTCGCCATCAGTCACATAGCAGCGCCTACGAATGGACATCCGTTCAGCATTGACGCGGGCGCAAGGATGGAGATGGCCGGCGACCTCGCCGCTCGCTGCGCATTCCGTCGGCTCGTGACGCAGGACGAGCCCGCCTAGCTGGCGCTCTGTTTCGACGATGCCGGCGAACCGGGCGGGCGGCGCCGGATCATGATTGCCAAGTATCCAGGTCCACCGCCGGCCGGAGACAAGCGCGCAGAGAAGTTCGGCGTCGGCTCTGTCCATGCGCGCTTCCGCTTCGACATCGTGGAACGCGTCCCCGAGGGATATTACTTCCGCCGGGTCGAGCGCCGAGCACAGCCGCGCCAGCCGCCTTAGGGTCGTGCGGGTGTCGTAGGGCGGCAGGAACGCGCCGCGGCGCGCAAAGGCCGACCCTTTTTCAAAGTGAAGGTCCGCAACAAGGAGGGTGCGCGAGCGGGGATGATAGGCTGCGCCCGAATGTGTCAGGATCAGCGCCTCGCCGGCAACTTTCGCTTCAACGCCGCCCGCCAGCACAGGCATCAGCCTATTCTCCCCGTCGAATTCTTCTGCTCATCGCCCGCCCCTTCGCATCATGGCCGCACTGACGAGCGCTTCCTCGGTCGCCGCGTTCGAGGCGTCGCGCAAGGCCGCCTCGGCGCCTGACCCGGCAACGCGCTCTCGGCTGATCTCCAGCATAACCGGCACCGCAAGCGGCGACACTCTTTCCAGCGCAGCATGCTGCAAACGTCCCCGG
>CAZSBU010000246.1:0-212 GCA_964605055.1 uncultured Caulobacterales bacterium
GATCAGCACGTCTACACCCGGCTGAGCGGCCAAGTGAGGGACAGTGAATTCGTACCCGAACGGCAGATTGTCAGCAGCGCTCGCCACCGTTGTAAGATCGACCCCGGGTGGCGCCGGCGTAAGCGCAAAGTCCGCCTCAACCACCCGCAACTCGTCGGAAAAGGTTCCGCCCCAGTCGCGAAACGCAAATCGCACAGGCTCGCGATGGCATC
>CAZSBU010000246.1:222-3402 GCA_964605055.1 uncultured Caulobacterales bacterium
GTGGGTGCCACAAGAATTAGGCCGACCGTCGCTGCATCGATCGCACCGCGCGCAGGAGATATGCCAATGAACAACCACGATATCGCCCGGCGCGACGTTACGGACATCCTCGCCGACTTTCACGACTTCCCCCACGCATTCATGGCCGATCGCAAACGGTCCGAGAAACGGGGCCTCGCCACGGATGATCATGCGGTCGAGGTCGCAGGTCGTTGCAGCAATCGGGCGAACGATGGCGTCGCGCGGGCCAGTCAGGGTTGGCGACGGGGCCTCGCGCCATTCCAGTTTTCCGGGCCGGATAAAGATGAGTTCACGCATGACAGGTTTCCTATGGCGATCGCCATAGTATGGCGAACGTTATAGAAATTCAAGTCTTCACTGCGTAGGATGCCGAATGCCTCGTTCGACCGACGCCCGCGCCAAAGCGCTCGATACTGCGGAGCGGCTGTTCCGTACACAGGGCTACGCCGCAACGGGCTTGACCCAGATCATCGCGGAAAGCGGTTCGCCGAAGGGTTCCTTTTATTTCCATTTTCCGGAAGGGAAGGAGCAACTGGCGCGGGAAGTCATCGAGCGATACGCCGCGCGCGCGCGCACAGCGATTGAGCAGGTGTCAGCCGCGACAGAGGGGGACGCGCTTGCCTTTGTCGCGACGATTTGCAGCGCATTCGCGGCAGAGATGCGACGCTCAGAATATCAGCTTGGTTGCGCTGTGCAGAACATCGCGAACGAACAGGCGTTCGCCGATACGCCTCTGACGGATATGTTGCGGGCTGCGCTGAACGGATGGCTCGCAGCGATTGAAGAGCATTTCGCCAAATGTGGCATACCTGCTTCCCGAGCACGCAAGCTTGCCCGCGCGTTGGTCAGCGGGCTTGAAGGCGCACGCACCGTTGCGCGCATTCAACGGAAAGATGACGCTTTCCGGGATTTAGCGATGGTGATGTCCGAGGCGATCAACTCTTGAATCACAGGCGCCGACTAGCGCAGCGGCCGCTGATCCGCACGATCATTCAAGTTACTGCTAACTCCGCAATGACTTCAGGGCGACTTTGGGGTGCTGCAAGAACGCCGATAGGCGTTACGCGCATATTCGTCAGCCAGATGATTATTTTGCCGCACCTCAGCATCATAATTGGCGAAAAAAGCACCTAAAAATACGAACATTATGCAATGGCTAATAACGCCGCTTTTGCAGCGACGGTGTCCAACCGGAGCGTCGCGATAACGCCGCTGGGGACATTCTCGGCAAGATCAATTGTGGCGTCGATCTGCTCAGCAAGTTCGCGCGCAACCGCGAGACCCTGCGAGGCAGTCCAGCACGTTTCGGGAGTGCGGCTGAACCCCTCACCATAGTCGGCAACGCTGATTTGGACGGATGACCTGTAGGATTGCATTCCGATGACGACGGCGCCGGTTCCTGCTTCATGCGGATAGGCGTGTTTGTACGCGTTCGAAACCAGCTCGCAAATGATCAGTCCAAGCGGCGCCGCCGTGACGAGATCAACGGATACCTTCCCAACAAGATCGAGACTGATGCGGCAACGGGAGCCGTAAATCCCCTCGAGCCGCTCGGCGAGGCGTTTGAGCAAAGAGTTCAGGCAAACCTTATTAGCTTCGACGCTGCCGTGGAGGCCTTCATGGATCGACGCCATGCTGAGGATTCGCGCCTGAAGTTCCCGAATGGACGAGATATCCGCACCGTCATTTTCTGACCGACGCCCCTCCAAACCAAGAAGGCTAACGACAACCTGCAGGTTGTTCTTTACACGGTGGTTTAACTCAATGAGCAGGGTTTCGCGTTGGGCGGCCGTTCGCGAGGCATCATCCCTGCTCGCCTGCAATTCCGCCGTCATCGCCAAAAGCGCTTCGTTCTTCGTTGCGCGGTCGCGGAAGAGAAAGAAAAGTAATAGCGATATACTGAAGAAAAATACCGTTGCGATCAAAAATAAAGCAATTGAACGTTGTTGCCGTTCAACTTTCAATTCGGACAGTGTCCGAGCCTGTTCAGCAATTTGAACCCGGCTCTGTTGTAACTCAAGATCGAGTTCAACCGAAAGAACATCTGCTTGCGCCGCCCGAATGCGCTTGTAATTATCTTGCCAAAGCTTCAGTGCGGCGACGCCGTATTTTGCGCTTTCCTGGTACCTTCCGGCTGCCTCAAATACGTTGGCCCCGATCTCTGCGGCTTGAGCGCGATGATAAATTGCGCCGTGTTGTTCAGCGCGCGTGAGGCATCGCTTCGCCGCATCGATTGCCGATGGCAGTTCGTCAAGACCCAATAAAGCCCTCGCCTCTCTGCATGCGTTACGAATGCTCTCGTGCCCTGTGATTATTGTCGGATCGAGAGCGGACTCGCGATTATGAAACAGGGCGTCATCATAGCGTCCTTGTTCCAAGGCAACGTTCGCCGCGAGTCTGTGGACAAGTGAGGCCTGTTCGGGGTGTTGCATATACGCGGCGTCTTGCAGGCTCTTGGAAATCTCCGCCGCAGCCTCATCAAGGCGTCCAAGGTCGGTATAGAATGATGCAACATTCGCTTGCGCGAATCTGGGTGGGTCTACAAATTTACCATATGCTGCGGCAAATTTAGCCGCCTCAAGTCCCGCCTCATACAGACCAACTGCTGCAAAAAGTACGCTGACATTTGCATGAATTGAGAACAGCGTGACCTCGGAAACGTTTCCGTTATTGACTTTCAGCGCCTGTCTATACGTCCGGATCGCTTCGCCGTACTCCTCTTTAAAGAAGTAAATGGCCCCAAGCCTGTACAGCGTAAACGCCATGCCCTCATGGGCGTCAATTAACTCATAATCGACGAAGGCCTTCTTGAGCGCGGTCTCGGCATCATCGTAGCGGGAGGCATAGTAGTAAGCAGCACCAAGTTGCCCCTGTATGGTAGCACGCGCAAATTCGTTTGAGCTAACGTCGGGCCTCGTCAGCGCATCTTCTGTGAGCATTATATGTTGGCCGGCGGGGAGGTCGTTGAGAAAACGGCGATATTTGCGCACTAACTTCGGCAGGTCGCGGTCTTGAGCCGCTAATGTTTCTCGCAGGAATGAATCGAAGGATAATTCAACATCGTTCGCGGGGTTGTCTTGCGCAACCGCGATGCCAACTGTCAAAAAACAAAAAAACAGGGCTCGAAAAGTTTGAGCGACGAGCGACCGCACCGTACCC
>CAZSBU010000246.1:3412-3738 GCA_964605055.1 uncultured Caulobacterales bacterium
CCCACAGAGCGCTATGCCATTGAGCGCTGCCCGCCATGCGCAAGCTTCCATCGACCCCGTTCGATGCTGTCAAGAAAGCACTCCCACGCCGCCTGCACCGGCATCGTTTGTTGGGCATCCGCCCATCAATGCCGGCGCTTGTCTGCTTCAGTAGTATGCCTTGTTGTCGCTGAACATCTAGCTCGGAACTTTGGGAAAATTGCGCTGACTTTCCGCAAGTTTACCGCTTGCGGATACTAGGTCGACGCGGTCCGGCCCGAGGATTATTCCTACTCGATGATGAAAGAGTTAAAATTATTGTTTCGAATCAATGCCTTTCAAAAAAT
>CAZSBU010000247.1:0-2531 GCA_964605055.1 uncultured Caulobacterales bacterium
CGCGCCATCACCAACGCATCGGCGGGACCGACCTCGGTCCCGTCGGGCATCCGCTGGGCGATCCCCTCGTCGAGTTTTTTGAGGCGCGTGTCCGCCGCGCCGCGAAAATGGATGACCTCGGCGTTGGGGAACAGCCGGCGCAGATAGGCTGCACGCCTGACCGCATTGGTGCCGATCTTCAATCCAGCAGCGCCGCTCGCCAGCACTTCAGCCGTGGAAAGACCGGGCCGCAGCACGAGCGCGTCAGCCGCCGTATCGCGAGCGAGGTAGGCCCCGATGACAAGGCCTGGCGCTTCCTCGTCGCCCGGCATGTCTTTCAATGAATGCATCGCGCAATCAAGGGAGCCCGCGCGCATCGCGTCGCGGATCTCGGATACGAACGCGCCGCCCTTGCCGCCATGGCGTTCAAGTTTTGAAATCTGGTCGACGTCGCCGGTCGGCTGGAAACGCTCAACCGATACGTCGAGCCCCGGATGGGCCTCGCGCAACAGACGGGCGACTTCCGTGGTCTGGGCAAGCGCCATGGCGCTCGATCGCGTTCCGACCCGCATGATTTCCGGCGCTCCCTTTGGCTCGTTCGAACGGGGAACCCATAGACGAGGGGAAGGCGGCGCGGCAACCACGGAACGGGGCATGGCTCGGTTCACGCGCGTACGCGGTCGGCGATGGCGCTCGCCATGGCGGCGCAGCTCGCCTCGCCGCCGAGGTCGACCGTTCGGACGCCGTCAGCGATCGTGCGGGCGACCGACATCTCAATCGAACGCGCCGCCGCATCCGCCCCGAGACTCATCCGCAACAACATTGCGCCGGACAGGATCGCGCCGATGGGATTAGCCCGGTCGCGCCCGGCGATGTCGGGGGCTGAGCCGTGGATCGGCTCAAAGAGCCCGCGCGGGCCCGCCCCGATCGAGGCCGACGGAGCAAGGCCGATGGAGCCGGCCAGCGCCGAGGCCTCGTCGCTCAGGATGTCGCCGAAGAGATTCTCGGTCAGGATGACGTCGCAGGCGTCGGGCGACTGAACGAGCCGCATCGCCATCGCGTCGACCAGCATATGGTCGAGCGCGACGTCGGCGTATTCCTCAGCGTGGAGGTCGATTACCGCCGTGCGCCAGAGCCGGCTCGTCGCCAGAACGTTCGCCTTGTCGACGGACGTAACCCTCCCGCGCCGCTGGCGGGCCGCCTCGAAGGCGACGCGCGCAACGCGCCGCACTTCCTCGCGCGTGTAGAGGCAGAGATCGCTCGCGCGCTCGGCCCCTTCCTCGCGCGCGCCGAAATAGAGCCCGCCCGTCAGCTCCCGGATGATCAACAGGTCGAGCGCCGCGAACCGCTCAGGGCGCAAAGGCGATGAGGCTTCGAGACCCGGCGTCGCTTTGGCGGGCCACAAATTAGCGAACACGCCGAGCGCGGCGCGCAGCTCCAGCAATCCGGCCTCGGGCCGACGGGGCGCCTTGTCCCAGGCCGGACCGCCAACGGCGCCAAGCAATACCGCATCGGCGCCGAGACACGCGGCCAGCGTTTCCGGCGGCAGCGGATCGCCTGCCGCGTCGATGGCCGCCCCGCCGAAAAGGCAGGTCTCGAAACTCAGCGCCAGCCCGTGCAGCCCCGCCGCCGCCGCCATGACGGACCGCGCGCCAGCCAAAACCTCGGGGCCGACGCCGTCGCCCGGAAGATAGGCAATTCGCGCGGCTGGTTTCGCGTCGCTCATTGGCGCGACTCGAAAGCTTCGATCTCAGGCAGGCACTTCAGAAGCGCCCCGAATTGGTCGACGCCCTCCATCAGACACGTCCGCGCGAAGGGCTCAATGGCGAACGGCGCAACCGGCCTGCCCTCGATCTCCACCCGCAAGGTCTCCAGATCGATCGCGATACGCGCGCCCGGATGGGCAAGCAGCCAGCCATGAGTCACTGCATCAACTTCGACCGGAAGAAGGCCGTTTTTCAATGCGTTGCTCTTGAAAATATCGGCGATGTCCGAAGAGATGACGGCGCGTAGCCCCATCCCGAGAAGCGCCCACGGCGCATGCTCGCGCGAGGAGCCGCAGCCGAAATTCGCGCCGGCGACAAGGATCGACGTTTCCGCCGGGTCGAAGCCGTTGAACGGCGAATCGTTGCGGATCCGGCCTTCCGCATCGTGGCGCCAGTCATGGAACGCGTTAGGCCCCAGCCCTTCCCGAGAGGTCGTCGTCAGAAAGCGCGCGGGAATGATCTGGTCGGTGTCCACATTGTCCTGTGGGAGGACGATCGTGCGCGAGACGAGGCGCCGGATCGGCGCGAAATCGGTCATGCGATCGCCCCTGCCAAATACGGACGCGGGTCGGCGATACGCCCTTCGATCGCGGAGGCCGCCGCCGTCGCCGGGCTTGCCAGCACCGTGCGCACGCCCTTGCCCTGGCGGCCCACGAAATTCCGGTTCGAGGTGGAGACAACGAGATCGCCCGGCGCGCCCGCATCGCCGTTCATGGCGATGCACATGGAACATCCCGGCTGACGCCACTCCGCTCCAGCCTGAAGGAATATCTCATCGAGCCCTTC
>CAZSBU010000247.1:2541-3726 GCA_964605055.1 uncultured Caulobacterales bacterium
GATGACGCGCGCACCCAGCATCTTCATCCGAACCACGTTCAGGTTCTGGCGGCGCACGTCCTCCGAGCCCGGCACAATCAGCATGATGACGCCGCGCTTCACTTTCCGGCCCCGGAGAATAACGGCGGCGTCGCGAAGATCAGACAGCCGCGCATTGGTGCAACTGCCGATGAAAACGCGGTCGACTTTGGCTTCAGTGAGCGGGGCTCCGGCGGCAAAGCCCATATAGTCGGCCGCGGCGCGCTCGGTCTCCGTCTCAGGCGTCGGCGCGCGGGCGTCGACGGGGAGCGCCGCGTCGGGCGAGACGCCATAGGTGACCATCGGGCGGATCGCGGAGGCGTCGAGCCGCACCTCCCGGTCGAATATGGCGCCCTCATCGGAGGCGAGCGCAAGCCATTTGGCGGCGGCGCAATGGAACGCCTCGCCCTGTGGCGCGCGCGGTCGATCTTTCAGCCAATCAAGCGTTTTTTCGTCAGGCGCGATCATGCCGAAGCGCGCGCCCGCCTCGATAGACATATTGCAGAGGGTCATCCGCCCCTCCATCCCGAGCGCTGCGACCGCCGGACCGGCGAATTCGATCGCGTAGCCCTGCCCGCCATCGGCGCCGATGAGGGCGATAGCGGCGAGCGCCATATCCTTGGCGTAGACGCCAGCCGCAAGCGCGCCATCGAAATAAATTCGCATCGTCCTGGCGCGGCGCTGGAAGAGACATTGCGTCGCCAGCACATGCGCAACTTCGGTCGTGCCGATGCCGAAGGCGAGCGCGCCAAAGGCGCCATGGGTCGAGGTGTGGCTGTCGCCGCAGACGATCGTTCGCCCCGGCTGGGTGAGGCCCAGTTCGGGCCCGATGACGTGGACGATACCGCGTCGCGGATCGCCGAGCCCGAACAATTCAATGCCGTGTCGAGCGCAATTCGCCTCTAGCTGGCGCACCTGCGCGCGTGCATCCGCGCTCGCGTATGGCATCTCGCCCAACGCATTCGCGGGCAGCGTCGGCGTCGAATGATCGAGCGTTGCGACGGTCAAATCCGGACGGCGGACGGCGAGGCCCCGCTCCTCGATGGCGGCGAAGGCCTGTGGCGACGTCACTTCATGGACGAGATGCAGGTCGATATAGATAACGGCGGGTCGTTCTTCCGTCTCCGGAACGACGACATGGGCGTCCCAAAGTTTTTCATAGAGCGT
>CAZSBU010000248.1:0-2979 GCA_964605055.1 uncultured Caulobacterales bacterium
GGCGGTAATCCATTTCATACACCGAGCGCTGGAACCGTCCGCCCTGATCAACGGCCCGCGTATGCTCGATGGCGTTCTTCGTCACCCACTCCCCGAACACCCGTTCGAGGGCGGCCTTCATGCTCCTGTGCAGATCGTTCGAAGGTTCAAAGCGGGTCAGGATCACCTTGATCGCATGAAACCCCTTGGGAAGCTTCCCTCTCACAACCGGATCGTACGCGTACGCTTCCGCAATCTCACCCAACGCCTCGGCCAGCTGGGACATGAACGACGTAGTGCTGTCATATTCCCAATAGCCGGGGCCGGTCGGGATGTAGAGGACATCAGCGGCGAAGACAGCATTTAACGACTGATAACCGATAGCGGGGGGGCAATCAAAGATGATGATATCGTATCTGTCATAGGCCAGTCTTTCAAGAAAACGATCAATCGCGGCAAAGAAGCTCCACTGCCGGTTCGCCATCCGGTACTCAGCTGTTGCAAATTCAACGAACGCCGCATTCGCACAACTGCCTATCAGATCGATCGTCGGCCATGACGTTGGTGAAATAAAGGCGTCAACGCCTTCCTTGGCGCCAACAACACCCTCGAGACCGGGAGGAATACGAATCGGCGTCGCGTTCGGATCCTGCAGCTGTCGCTGAAGGTTCATGCGGTGCGTCTCAAGCATGAGATCCGTAGCGATGATCCCCCAAACCGTTCGCTCTTCAGGAACATCCACCAGTCCCAGCGCATGCGAAACTGTTGCTTGTGGATCGAAGTCGACCATAAGCACGCGATATCCGTCGAGAGCAGCCGCATGCGCAAAATGAAGGGCAGTCGTACTCTTGCCAGCCCCACCCTTGAAATTCGCAATTGCAATTCTGACTGCGCGCCGGTTTTTTGGTCGGTCCGGGCTTAGCTTTACTTTCTCTCTACCTTTCCATAGGGAACGGATCGTGTTGATCTCCTCGAGAGAAAACCACTTCATGCCTGCCGCCCCAGCTTCGGATTCGCCATGCGGCATACCAGAAATTTCACGCAATTTACGCGCAAATGTCTTTCCGTTTACATGCAACAAAAGATCTACGACCTCCCAGGTCGAAAATCTCCGAAGAATCTTCGTATCTTCCGGTGCGAAGGTCTCTTTCCGAACTTCCGCCTGGAAACCACGCGACAGGCTGCTCGCTTGCTCGAGACTGCGATGATCAAGCATTGGGTTGCCTCGCCAGATGCGGATGGTTCTGATATGACGCGGTTCACACCTCGAACCAAGGTAAAAGAGCCAGCATCGCTGGAAAACCGCCAAGGTGGCTCGTCACGAGCATTCAGGCTGCCCGCCCAAGAACAATGCCTCGGAGGATGCTGCGATAGACCAGGGCGCGCCTTAGAGGGCGCCAGGGACGGCATTCGCAGGCTTCACATGCCATTCACCGCCTTAGGATACCGGATTTCGAGTCGCTAAAGGTCTGCAAGGGTCGAAATGGCGTCGAGCCAGAATGCGCTTACGCCGGACAAGATGGCTCATTAACCCGCGACGTCCCGACCTGCGGTGGAGAGAGTCTTTGATCTGGACGTCGGCAAGAAGCCCCCGGATGTCGCTGGATCGCGGTTCACTGTTCCGCTGGGACGGATGGGGGCCGCCTGACGGAGCATCTTGAGGCGCTGAGCAAGCGCGACGACCCGCTCGGAGGTCTCGATGCGACGGTGGATTTCGCGTGTTTCCGGGGCTGGCTGGGCGCGGGCGCGGGTTATGGCGACGGCCCGAAGGGCGCGCGGCCGCCGCTCGACCCGGGTCTCGATGTTCGCGGCGCCGATCCTTCAGGCGCGGCGCGCCCCATCCGACGCGCGCATGGCGCTCGCTATCCGCGACCGGCTTTCCCGGATGCGGTTCCTCGGGTTCGATCTCGGAGCGCCGACGCCGGAGGAGAACACGTTCCGTCACTTCCGGCGCCGGCTCGCCGACGACCCAGGCGACCGCACGCGCCAAGGCGCGGAGTTCTCGATCCGCGCCGCCGTCGAGCGCCCCTTCGCGCATCAGAAGACCCGTTTCGACCCCTTCACTCGCACCATCGGCCTCGCGCGAGCCTGACGCTCGCCGCCATGGGGTGACTCCGTCCGGAACCGCCCGATACGTCCCGATCAGCGCCAGGTGTAGGATGAAATTCAAAAGTTCCATGTGGATCACTCCGCTGCCCCTCGCGAATGGCTCCAGGGGAGGGTCGCATGGGTCAAATCTCAGTGGAAATTACGCGCCTTCCCGGGTCAGTTCCGCGTAGAAATCAACACTATCGGCCAGAGCGCGCAGCGCCGCCGGCCAACGCGCAGCAGCAGGGCGTTCGCGACGGTCGGCCGAGGCCCACCCTCCCTCATCCACGATGCATGCTCTAATGCAACAGCAGCCGCCCGATCCGCGCGCGCGGCTTGCTTTTCTGTCTCGACTCGACGAAATCGCCTGATAAAAGGCCGTAGTTCTTGAGGTAAGCAACGTTTTGTCAATGTCCGCATAGTCAGCGTGGGTGTCAATGTCAATGAGTTCAACCTCGACGTGCGTCGGAGATCCGAACGCCGCATCAAGGCCCAGCAGCCTTGCAGCCGAAACTTGCGTAGACATCTCATGCAAATCAGGCAGGGATGTGGCGAACAACGGCGCCGGCCCGATCGAGCTTTCGGTCGTTGTTCCGACCTATAAGGAGGCCGGGAACGTCGCAACGCTGGTTGGCCAGATCGACGCCGTGATGGGCGACACGCCTTGGGAGATCATCTTTGTCGACGACGACTCGCCCGACGGCACGGCCGACGTGGTGCGCGGCCTCGCGCGGTTCGATCGGCGGGTGCGGCTGATCGCGCGTCACAACCGGCGTGGTCTTTCCTCGGCGGTGGTCGAGGGCGCGCTTGCCGCCTCCGCCCCGCTGGTCGCGGTGATGGACGGAGATCTGCAGCACGACGAGGCGGCGCTGCCGGCGATGGTGGCGGCAGTCCGTTCGGGCGATGCCGATA
>CAZSBU010000248.1:2989-3723 GCA_964605055.1 uncultured Caulobacterales bacterium
CGCCTCCGCAAGCCGGTTCCTCCGCCCCGACGGCGCCGACGGGCTCTCCTCCGCGACGCGACGCAAGATCAGCGACGCGGGCATCGGGCTTGCGCAGCGCGTGTTCGGCCTCAAGATGACCGATCCGCTGACCGGCTTCTTCGTGATGCGTCGCACGACGCTGCTGCGGGCGCTGCCGCGGCTGTCGCAGGGCGGCTTCAAGATCCTGCTCGACGTCGTAACGTCGCAGACCCCTCGCCCACGCGTGGTCGAGGTGCCGTTCGTGTTCCGCGCGCGGCTGCACGGCGAGTCCAAGCTCGACAGCCGGGCGATCTACGACTTCCTGATCTTCTTCCTCGAGAAGGCCGTGGCGCGGGTGTTCCCGTTGCCGGGCAGCTTCATTTCGTTCGCGCTGATCAACGCCGTCGGCATCGTGGTGCATATGGCCGTTCTGATGGCGCTGATCGCGCTCGGCGTGACCCAGTTCTTGATCCGATCATCGAGATATATCTGGTTGACGACGCCCCTGGCACGCTGGCGGCGATGGCCTTCAACTACACGGTCAACAACGAGTTGACCTACCGCGACCGCAGGCTCACCGGCCGCCGCTTCTACGCGGGCTTCGTGGTGTTCGCCGCACTGTGCTCGATGGGCGTGATCGGCAACGTCAGCGTCTCCAGCGTGCTCCACCGCGAGTACTTCTCGGAGCTGCTGCTGGTGCCGGCGCTGGTGGGGTCGTTGATGTCCATGGTATG
>CAZSBU010000249.1:0-3711 GCA_964605055.1 uncultured Caulobacterales bacterium
TACGGACTCGGTCGGTTCCCTCCTGCAACCAAATGTTATCGGGTTTGATGTCACGATGAATGAGGCCCCGAGCATGGGCGGCGCTAAGACCTTCGGCAATCTCGCGCCCGAGCGCGGTTACCGCAACTTCGGCAGGTTGCTCTGAAGGGACTGGCGCAATCGCATGAGCCTCAGGCTCCGGCCCTGAATCATGGCGTTCGACCTCGTAAGGAGACGGAAGGTCAACTTTCGCTTCAAGGGAGGCGATCATCCGGCGCATGGCCGAAAGGCTCTCGGCGACGCTCTCGCGGTGGCTGGCGAGATCGCTGCGGAGTGCGGAAATCGAGGTTGCCGTCGCTTGCGGTATTGACTGGGCCAGCGCCTCAAAGCGCGCTTCGATTTTTGCGGAAAACGCCGTCAGCAATTGTTCGGTTTCAGCGCGAAGCGCATCGCTCTGGGCGTGCAGTGCTTCTTCGACGGTCGAGAGCGCCGTCGCAAGAGCATGTTCGGTTTCAATCGGCGCCGCCGGCGGCGCGGGTTCAGGGCGAATTGCGGGCGGCGTGTTCAGGCGTTCCTCCAGCGCCGCCGCCAGCGCGTTAAAGCGATCGTCAAACTGGCGCGCAAGCGAGTCGCCGATCGCACCGGTCTCGCGCCTCAACGCTTCTTCGATGGCAATCGGGGAAGGCGCCGGCGCCGCTTTTCCCGTGGCGTCCGTCATTGACGTCTGACCAGCCGAATGGCTGGCCGACGCAAGCGAGGCAAATAACGCCGGGCCGGTGGAGGCCGGGCGGGAAGCTTGCGCTGCGTGGGTCCTGTCGTCGCGCTGCTGTCGGGCTTGTTCGGCCCGTTCGTACTCCTCCCGCGCCCGCATGGCGGCTTCTTGCGCGGCGAACGCCTCAGCTTCGCGGGCAAGATCCATCTCCAGCGCATCATCATCTGCTGAGGGTTCGGGCGCTTTCGGTTCCCGAGTGAACCAACGGCGCTTCGCTTTTTTCATCGACGCCGCGCCATCGTGTTGACCTGCTTTAAGTGCGCCGGCGTCAACAGCCTTCCTTTGCGGCCGGGACGCCTCTTCATTGGTGTTCGCGATCGCCGCGTTGTCGACGGCGTCAAACGGCGCATCGATGAAAAGGGTTGGCGAGGCGGAACGCGCTGCGCTGCGCGATACGGCAGGCGCGGGAACAGGCGCCTCGTCAAAAGTGATGTCCGCATTGGCGCCGGCGGGCTGAAAGAACTCCTGGGTAGCCGCCCGTTGGGCGCGCGCACGCCCCGCCTGCCCGCGCGTGATCAACAACAAAACGAAGATGGTGATGAAAACGATTGCGAGCCCGCCAGCCCAGAGGACGCTTTCAGGGCCTGCGATTAAAGGTTGGCCGTACGCCGGTGGGGCAAACTGTTCCTGCGACTGGCCTATGGATTGTTCACTGGCGGGGGATTGTTCACTGGCGGGTTCGGCCGCAGTCACCTTTTCCTCGGGTCCCGGCTCGCCCGCCGCCGCCGGTTCGTCAGCCGCCTGTTGCATGCAAAACCACCAGCCCCGTCAAAAGCACCGTGAACCGCCCAACGCCCAGTGAAACGACGCGTCACGCGCCCTTTCGTTTCACGCACGAAATCATAGGTCAAAAGCCCTTGTTTTCATAGGCGTCGCGCCAGGCGCGGCGACTGTCGGCCGACTTGACGCCGGGCATCGCGCGCCATACCTCCCGGCCATGGCGATACGAGAGATTATCACCGCCCCGGATCCGCGATTGCGGGTTGTTTCGAAACCCGTCGAACGGGTGGACGACGCGTTGCGCGCGTTGATGGACGATATGCTGGAGACGATGTACGCCGCGCCGGGCATTGGCCTTGCCGCAATCCAGATCGGCGAGCCCCTCAGGGTCATTGTGATGGATCTCGCGGGCGAGGGCGAGCCGCCAGAGCCGCGCTTTTTCGTCAATCCGGAAATTGTCGAACCGACAGAAGAAACAAGCATCTATCAGGAAGGCTGCCTTTCGGTGCCGGAATTCTACGAGGACGTCGAACGCCCGGCCGCCTGTCGCGTCCGTTATCTCGACTATAATGGCGAGGCGCAGGAACTGGCCGCAGAAGGCTTGCTCGCCACGTGTATTCAGCACGAGATGGATCACCTTGAAGGCGTGCTGTTCATCGACAGGCTATCGCGGTTGAAGCGCGACACGATCCTGCGAAAACTGAAAAAGGAACAACGGCTGGCCGCCGCCAACTGATCGGCTACGATGCGCCGTACGGCGCACGCCGCCGCTGCATTTTATTCCGGGTGCGGCCTTCCCGACACGCCATGACAGGAGAACGGCGCGCATGCGGCTCGCCTTTATGGGAACTCCGGCGTTCGCCGCCACCGCGCTGTCGATGCTGCTTGCCGGCGGCTGGGACGTGGCGGCGGTCTACACGCGCGCGCCTAAACCCGCTGGCCGCGGCCATCGCCTGACGCCAAGTCCTGTCCAAGCGATTGCCGACGCTCACGGCATTGAAGTTCGTACACCAAATAATTTTCGCCGCCCGGAGACAATCAAGGCGTTACGCGCGCTTGACCTCGACGCCGCAATTGTCGTCGCCTACGGACTGATCCTGCCGCGGGAGGCGCTTAACGCGCCGAGGCTTGGCGCGTTCAATTTGCACGCCTCGCTCCTGCCGCGCTGGCGCGGCGCAGCGCCCGTCCAGCGCGCCATCATGGCGGGCGACACGCTGACGGGCGTTCAGGTGATGCAGATGGAGGAAGGGCTCGACACGGGTCCGATCCTGTTGTCGGAAACAGTCGAGATCAGGCCCGACGACACCGCCGGCTCGCTGCACGACCGGCTGGCGATTGTCGGCGCCGACTTGTTGCCGCGGTTTCTCTCTGCGCTTTCCCGCGACGCCATTTCGCCGACGCCCCAGCCTGAAGCAGGCGTCACCTATGCGGCGAAAATTTCGAGCGACGAGGCGCGCATTGATTGGCGGCAGGGCGGAGCGACAGTAGACGCGCATATTCGCGGCCTCTCGCCTTTCCCCGGCGCGTGGTTTCTCGCGCCTTCCGGCGAACGAGCCGTCCGCGTCAAGGCGCTGATGTCGCGCCCAGCAGCAGGAAGCGAAGCTGGCGCAAGTGGAGATGCGGGAATAATTCTGCGCACTGACGAACGTCTCTTCGTCGGTTGCGGCGAGGGCGCCGTCGAGTTGTTGCGCCTGCAGCGAGAGGGACGCGCCGCGCAGGACGCCAGCGACTTCCTGCGCGGCTTTCCCCTGTCTCCCGGCGCACGTCTCGACTGACTAAGATGGCCCGCTATCGCCTGACGGTCGAATATGACGGCGCGCCGTTTTCCGGCTGGCAACGGCAGGAAAACGCCCCCTCCGTGCAAGCGACCATAGAGGATGCGATTTTCGCCTATTGCGGTCGCCAGACAACCGTCCATTCGGCTGGCCGCACCGATGCGGGCGTCCATGCGCGCGCCATGACCGCGCACGTCGATTTGGAGCACGATCCCGATCCGCGGGTCGTTCAAAGCGCGGTCAACCAGCACATGCGGCCGGCGCCCGTCGCTATTCTCGACGCCAAGATCGCAGCGCCCGATTTCCATGCGCGCTTCTCGGCTTTAGGGCGACGATATGAGTATCGCATCGCTAATCGGCGCGCGCCTTTGACGCTTGACGCTGGTCGCGTCTGGCGGGTCGTCCCGCCGCTCGAAGAAGGGGCCTCGATCGGACCCTACTGCTCGATCGGTGCCGACTGCAAAA
>CAZSBU010000250.1:0-3704 GCA_964605055.1 uncultured Caulobacterales bacterium
GCCAAAGCGTTCAACGAGGCGGACCGGCGCGTTGTCGACGTGGTGCGCGGCGACGCTTCGCTCCGCCGCGAGATGCGCGACGTGGTGCTGCGAGAAGGCGATATCGTCGTCATGCGTTCGCCGGTCGCGGAAATTCTGGCGATGAAAGAAACTGGCGAAATGAAAGCGCCCGAAGCCGGTTTGCAGCCGCTGAGCGCGCGTTCATCGATTCTCGTGGAAATCCTGCTCGCGCCCGGCGCGAAGTTCATCGGCAGGACGCTGCGCCATCTGCGGCTGCGGCGACGGTACGGCGTTTATCCGGTCGCGTTGCACAGGCGATCGGCCAACCTCTCTGACCGGTTCGAGACCACGCGGCTTGAAGTCGGCGACACGATCTTGATCGAGGGCGCGCCGGAAGATCTAAAGCGCCTCGTTGACGACAATGATCTCGTCAACGTTGCAACGCCGACCGAGCGCGCGATGCGCCGCCGTCATGCGCCGATAGCGATTGGCACAATCATCGGCGTGGTCGCCATCGCTTCGCTCGGGCTGATCCCCATCGCGGCTGCGGCGACAATCGGCGCGGCGCTCGTTCTCGTGACGCGGTGCGTCGAGCCGGACGAAGCGTTCGCCGCCGTCGACTGGCGGATCATTACGCTGATCATCGCCATGCTGGCGATCGGCAAGGCGGTCGAGAACACAGGGCTGATCGAAATTCTGGTCGGCGCGGTGGCGCCTGCGCTGAGCATGGCGCCACCGATCATCGCCCTGGCCCTCGTCTATGTGCTCGCCTCGATGCTGACCGAGATTGTCACCAATAACGCGGTCGCCATCATCGTCACGCCTGTCGCCATCGCGCTCGCCGACAGTCTCGGCGTCGACGCGCGCGCCTTCGTGGTCGCCATCATGTTTGCTGCGAGCGCCAGTTTCCTGACGCCGATCGGCTATCAGACGAATACGCTCGTTTATACGGTCGGCGGGTACAAGTTTACGGATTATCTCCGCCTTGGCTCGCCTCTGAACGCCCTGACCGGCGTTATCGCGGTTCTGCTCATCCCCATTTTCTGGCCAATATGACCCTGTTACACACAGTTGAGCGGCTGCAATCGGCTTAAAAATTCGTTTTCCTGCCGGTTTCCCCAATGAACGGAATTCCACTCGGCGCGAAAACGCCCTAGGGTCCCCCCGCAATAATCGACTGAACGGCTGTCTGATTAATCGGAGAATTCCAATGACGTTATGGACCAGCCCCCGCGCGGGGCTTTTGGCGCTTTGCGCGTTCGGACTTGCAGCCTGCGGATCGGAGAAATCCGGGCCTGCGGCCGAGGCCTCGGTGGAAACGGCTGAAACGCCAGTGGAGACGGTTCCGGGCGAAAGCGCGTCTACGGAAATCGCCGAGCCGGACCCGGCCCAGATGGCGGCGGCGGCGGAACTCGCGGCGGCGAACCTTGCCGAGGCGGAGGCTTTCCTCACTGAAAATGCGAAGAAAAAAGACATCAAGAAAACTGCGTCAGGCCTGCAATACGAAATCGTCACGGAAGGTCCCGCTGACGGTTTTCAACCGAAGGCGACGGATCTTGTCGACGTGCATTACGTTGGTACGCTGATTGATGGCGTTGAGTTCGACAGTTCGCGCGCGCGCGGCGAACCGGCGCGCTTTCCGCTGAACCAGGTCATCCCCGGCTGGACGGAAGGCGTGCAGTTGATGAGCGAGGGGGACAAGTTCCGCTTCTTCATTCCGCCGGCGCTCGCCTATGGCGCCGAGGGGACCCCCGGCGGTCCGATTGGCCCGAATGAAGCCCTGATTTTCGAAGTGGAGCTACTGAAAGTGACAAGCCCCGAACGCAATCTGGCGACAGCGACCAAGTTTCTGGAGGAAAACGCCGCCAAAGATGGCGTCGTCACCACGGCGAGCGGCTTGCAGTACCAAATTGTCACGGAAGGCAAGGCCGACGGCAAGACGCCGACCGAATCGAACGTTGTGAAGGTGAATTATCTTGGCACGTTGATTGGCGGCGAGAAATTCGACTCCTCCTATGATCGCGGCGAGCCCATCGAGTTCCCGCTCGGTCAGGTCATTCCGGGCTGGATTGAAGGCGTGCAATTGATGAGCGAAGGCGACAAGTTCCGCTTCTTTATTCCGCCGGCGCTTGCTTATGGTGAACGCGGCACGCCCGGCGGTCCCATCGGGCCGAACGAAGCGCTGATTTTCGAAGTCGAACTCCTCGAAGTGAAGTAGTTTTTGTGCGGACAATTAAATCCCGGCGGCCGTTGCGGGCCGCCGGGATTTTTCTTTAGCCCGGAACAACCATCCCGCGTTTTACCGCCTCGCGCGCGCCGATGCGGGCAAGCCAGTCACTGACGCGAGCATGGTTCGGCGCGTCGGCGAGATTGAGCGCCGGGCTGAGCGGCCCGGAAAAGGCGGCGACAACCCACGGATAGGCGGCGATGTCGGCGATCGAATATTCGCCTGCAAGATAGGAAGTCTCGCCAAGGCGCTTTTCCATGACGCCCAGAATGCGCAAGGTCTCATCTCGGTAACGCTTGATCGCATACGGAAGTTTCTCGCTTGCGAATACGCCGAAATGCCCGAGCTGGCCGAACATTGGGCCGACCGATCCCATCTGGAACATCAGCCATTCGAGCGTTGCGGCGCGCGCAGGCCCGGCCGACGGCAATAAGGGCGAGCCCGTTTTCTCCGCCAGGTAAATCAGAATGGCGCCCGACTCGAACACCGAAACGCCTGTGTGATGGTCGACAATGGCCGGGATCTTGTTGTTCGGCGAGATCTTCAGAAAATCAGGGGCAAACTGTTCGCCATTCGAGATGTTGACGGGGTAAACCTTGTACGGAAGGCCAAGCTCTTCGAGCGCGATCGAGATCTTGCGTCCGTTGGGGGTTGTCCATGTGTACAGATCAATCATGTTTTCGCATTCCTGATAGGGGCAACCGCCCGCGCGTAAACTTCCGCCCGCAGATGGGGGCGGAAGGCGAGGCGTCAACGACCGCTCGCGCGCGTGTGATCGGGGCTCGGGCCGAACCGGAAACAGTTCCCCGTCCCGCGCGCTGGACATATAAGGAAATCCTTATATGTTGACGGCGCAATGACGAGGCCGCCCATGTCCAACCCGGAAATTTCTCCCGATCTCGACCCGTCGCGCGATCCGTTTCCCGGGCGCCAGGGTCGAATAGAAGCGCTGAAGGCAGCGCTAGAAGCGCGGATTCTCGTGCTAGATGGCGCGGCGGGCACGTTCATTCAGGGCTATGAACTAGACGAGGCGGGCTATCGCGGGGAGCGGTTCAGAGATTGGCGCGCCGACTTGCGCGGCAATAATGATCTCCTGATCCTGTCCCGGCCTGAGCTCGTGCGTGAAATGCATGAAGCCTATTTCGCCGCCGGCGCCGACATCGTTGAGACCAATACGTTCTCCGCGACAACTATTGCGCAGAGCGATTACGAGATGGCCGACCTCGCCTATGAACTGAACGTCGAAGGAGCCCGCATTGCGCGGGCGGCGGCGGATGAGTTCACCCGCGCAGACGCGCCGCGCTGGGTCGCCGGGGCCATCGGACCGACGAACCGCACGGCCTCGATCTCGCCGGACGTCAACGATCCCGGCAAGCGCAACGTCGATTTCGATACTCTGGCGCAATCCTGTGGCGCGGCCGCGCGCGGGCTCATCGAAGGCGGCGCAGACGCCATCCTCATCGAGACGATTTTCGAC
>CAZSBU010000251.1:0-476 GCA_964605055.1 uncultured Caulobacterales bacterium
AGATGTCCTGTTTCAGGCTCAGCGGCGCCTCGTTCAGCAAGACGTCGCGGAGAACGCCCCCGAAAGTCGCCGTTACGCCGCCCATGAAGACCGCAATCATCGCGGGCGCGCCCGCATCGCGCGCCGCCTCCGCGCCGAGAATGGCGAATACGGAAAGACCCAGCGCATCCGCCCAGATCAGGGCCTTCAGCCGCGAGGCAAACAGGGGCTGGGCCATCGTCGCCGCCGCCGCGCCCGCAAGACAGACTGGGATCGCAAGCGGGTCTTCAACCCACCAGACCGGGAACGAGCCAAGCAGCACATCGCGCACCGTGCCCCCGCCGACGCCGGTCGCAAAGGCGATCATGGCGACGCCGAAAATATCGAGATCGTTGCGTAGCGCCGTCAGCGCGCCCGAGATCGCGAACACGAACAGACCAAAGACGCTGAGCGCGCCGAGCACTGCGGATAATTCCATGCCCGCGAACGTGCGGCGA
>CAZSBU010000251.1:486-2649 GCA_964605055.1 uncultured Caulobacterales bacterium
GGCGATTCAGCGGCCGCGCGCCATCCGCCGCGCGCTGCGGCCAAACGAATTGTTGCTGTAGAAATTCCAGTTTCATCCCGGCCGCCTTCTCGCCAATCCCAATGTTTCAAGGCCCACGGTTCAAGGCCCGCAGTTCAAGGCCCGCAGTTCAAGGCTAAGGGCGCTGGCGGGGGTGGGGGATAACTTTTTTATTTCTATGCAAAAACATGGGCTTAAAGCGCATTTTCCATTTCGGCGGGCGCCGCCTGCTGACGATTCAGGCAGCTGGCGAAATCACACGGTTGCACTCATGCAACTTCAGCGGGGCGGGACGGTTCCACGATTGGCGCGAGGCAATCCCAGCGGGCGCGAAGGACGGCGAGCGTTGACTGGTAGCCGTCCTCGACGGCGGCTTCGTATTTCCGCCAGCTGCGCAGCTGAACGCCGGGCACGTCGGGCTCGATCAGGATGTCCGCCGGGTGCTGCATCTGGGTGTTCTCGTGGCGGGCGGTCGCCGAACGCATCAACAGCGTGACTATCGGCGGCGGCGCGGAAAAACCATGCCGCCAGATCCAGCGGAAAAATCCGGGCGGGTTGGCGAAGGGCGCCGCCGAAATCGTGCCGCGCCTTGCGACGTCGATCCCGATGTTTACGCCGCGATGTTCCGCAGACATCAGATCGGTCGGGAAATTGTTGATCACTGCGCCGTCGACGAGAAGCGCGCCATTCTCGACGATAGGCGGCAGCACGCCCGGCAGCGAGATGCTGGCGCGCAAGGCGCGGCGCATGCTGCCCCGGCGGTGAATGCGCGCAACGCCCTCGGTCAGTTCCGACGAGACGCAGAAGAAGGGAATTTCGCAGTCCTCGATCAGCCCTTCGCCGAAGTGCTTAGCGAGCCGTTCGTCGACGCGCGCGCCGCCGGTCAGCGCGACAACGGGCAAGACATGGTCGCCGAGCGGATTGGAGCAGACGAACGCGTCGCGGATGCGCATCTCGATTTCATCGAGCGCCCAGCCGCGCGCCACGCACGCCGCGATGATCGCCCCCATGGACGCGCCGCAGGCGAAGTCTATCGGCACGCCGAGTTGGCGCATCGCGCGGACGGCGCCGATATGGGCGTAGGCGCGCGCGCCCCCGCCCGATAAGATGATGCCGACGCTGCGCCCGGCAATGACGCGCGCAAGGCGCTCGACTGAGGCGGGTCCAGACCAATGGAATACCCGGCTGGCGTCGACAGCCTCGACCCAGTCGGCGATCGATCCGGTCTCGCGGCCTTCGTGCACCGACACGAAATCGATGAGCCTGAAGCGCCGTCCGGGATGGTCTTCTGCGGCGATCAGCGGAAACGGCCGCGGCGGGCGCGAATCGCGCCGGGCGAAGACGAAAAAACGGTCCGTATGCCGAAGGATGAACCGGTGCGCCTGGCTGTCCTCGACCCTCGTCGTCAGCAAGATGACGTCGTGCGCGCGTTCGGCGAGATCGAAATCCAGCGTCTCCGGCGGGCCGTCATCGAGCGACAGACGTTTAACGCGCTTGCCGTAGCGGGCGATCTCGGCGGCAAGGGCGCGCGCGTAGCCTTCCATATCGAGCGAGGGGGAGGACGCGACAAGCGTGAAAACGCGCGGGGCCGAGCGCGAAAAGCTCGCCTGCGGATGGCGCGCGCGGTCGAGCGTCAGGCGCGCCAGCGCCGTTGCGAAATCCGCATGCCGTTCGAGAAGCCGCTCAAAATCGGCGCGCGATAATGCCATCACCTCCGTGTCGCGTAGGGCGAATACCGACGCCGAGCGCCGGCTGCCTGACAGGAGAGCCATTTCGCCGACGGGTTCGCCCGAACGGATATAGCCAATCGCCGTTCCGTTTCCCTCCGCGCCGCGCACGACGACAAGACGGCCAGCGAGCACGACATAGAATTGATCGGCCTCAGCGCCTTCGAGATAAAGCTCGCGGCCGCCGACGAGCGAGAACCAGTGGCAGCACCTCAAGATGTCGGCGAATGTCGCGGGCGACAGCGAACTGAAAAAAGAAAGGCTGCGGCACCGGTCGATGAGGGCGGCGTTCTCAGCCTCGACCGGCGGCATGGGACGCGTCCTCTCAGCTCAATTCAACTTGCTCTTGTCGACCGGCCCGCCAGCGCCGGGCGACGGCAGGCCGGGAAGCGGTGCGACCTCAACGCCTTCTTCGGCC
>CAZSBU010000251.1:2659-3702 GCA_964605055.1 uncultured Caulobacterales bacterium
ATTATTCACTTGTTCTTCGGCCAATTCGCGCGCTTCAGCCGGGGTCGCCTCGCCGTAAACTGGGCGCGCCGGCGTCTCGCCATAATGGATCCGGCGGGCTTCTTCCGGGAAGCGTTCGCCAACATAGTCGAAATGCTTCTCAACATAGGCGCGCGCCCGCTGAGCAGCCTCCGCCATATCCGCACGGATGGCGCCGCGAAAGGCTTCGAGCCGCTCGCTTACGGGGCCTGTCTCTGCGCCGCCCGCATCGGGGCGCAGGTCTGCCGATCGCCCGGAGCGGATCGCCGGCGCCATCACGCCTTTGCGCACGTCTGAGGTCGCACAGTGCGGACAACTCAGCGCGCCTTCGGCGGCCTGCTCATCGAAATCGACGCTTGACCGGAACCACCCCTCGAAGGCGTGGTCGCCGGCGCATACAAGACTATATTTGATCATGCGCTTACAGTGAGAACTTCGACAGGTTTTTCAAGAGCCTGGCCGAGCCGGAGGCTTGGGACTTCGCGCCGCGTCCGGGCGGACTTCGACGGGTTAATTTCAGCCGTGATGACGCCTGGCTCGTCGCCTTTGGCTTCGGCCAGCACATCGCCCCACGGCCCGATGATCATCGAGTGGCCATAGGTCTCCCGGCCGTCTTCATGGACCCCCCCTTGCGCCGCCGCGATCACATAGGCCCCGCACTCGATTGCCCGCGCCGTCAACAGGGTGCGCCAGTGCGCGCGGCCGGTCGTTCGGGTAAAGGCCGCAGGCACCGTCAGAACGCTGGCCCCGGCACGCGCCATCGCCCGGTACAAGTGGGGAAAACGTACATCATAACATACACTTAGGCCAATCGTGGCGAATGGCGTCTCGGCCACGATCGCGGTCTCTCCGGGCGCATAAATCCGCGATTCGCGCCAGCTTTCGCCGGTCGCAAGATCAACGTCGAACATGTGTATCTTGTCATAGCGTGCGGCGATCTCGCCGTCCGGCCCGAACAGGAAACTGCGGTTCGCAAGCCGCCCGTCGCCGCGACCGGTCCCGGCGTCGATGACGTCGTGCAGGCA
>CAZSBU010000252.1:0-2689 GCA_964605055.1 uncultured Caulobacterales bacterium
ATCGCTGGGGTTCACGAACTTCACGAATTCGGGCGCTTCCTGATTGAGCAGCGCGTAGGAACGCTTCGGATTGGCCGAGGACGGGAAATGCCAGCTGTCGGGATATTTCGGCAGCACGTGCGCCCGGTCCCGCGAAGCGACGTAATCGGGGTGGTCGAGCGGGATAAATTGATGAATGGCGCCGGGCGGCAAACGTTCCGCCATAAGCCGCGCGGACGTAACCGTGCCGGTCGTCACGAGAAAATTCAGCGTCGGGTGTTCGGCCTTTAACGCCTCGACAAGCGGCAGCACCGACAAGGATTCCCCGACGCTGACGCCATGGATCCACGCGAGCGGCCCGTCAGGACGCGCCGCGCCCGCTGCGCCCGTGCGTTCACCAATACGGTCGGCGTCTTCCTTGCCAACCCTTAGACGCCGGCGCAGCGCCAATCTCGCAATCGGTCCGGCCGCGCGGGTCGCAGCGCGGTAGAGCCGCAGCCCGAATGGCTCTGCGGAATGGGATTGGGGAAAACCTGTCACGATACGTGTCTAACCCGCCCCGCCGGGCTTTGGCGAGCGCTCCGGTGTCTGCGCCCGTCCGACGGCCGTTTCGGCGTCGGTTACCGCGCTGTTAAGCGCATTTTCGAGGCGCACCCGCACTGCTTCGATCTCTGCGACGTCGGAAGACGCCGGCGCAGCGATGGCCGGGCCGCAGACGAACGCGATGCGCGCAAATGGACCAGGCAGGTAAAATCGATCCCAGGTGTTCAACGTCCAGCCCCACGACGCAGCGTAGGCTCCTGGCAGGATCGGCGCGCCCGTTACCTGCGACAGCTTGATAATCCCCCGTTGCGCCGTGGCGCGCGGCCCGCGCGGACCATCCGGCGTGAAGCCAACGACACCGCCTGTCTTTAGCGCCGCGACCATTTGCGCAAGAGCCGGCGCGCCGGATTTATCTTTTTGCAGCTTACGAGGGTTTGCCGCCGAGCCCCGAATGAACTTGATCCCGAATCGCCTGACGCCGTTGGCGATCATCTCCCCGTCGCGATTCGCCGAGACCAGCATGTAGACGTCTCGCCGGGTCTCGGCGCGCACTATGGGGGCCATCAACAGGCGGCTATGCCAGAAGGCGAGAATGAACCCGCCTTCGGCATCGAGCCTGCGGCCCTCCTCCATGCCGATAAACTCAATCCGGGCCGTGCGCTGAACGAGCCAGATATAGGCCCCAATCAGCGCGCTCGCCGCCACCATGACGGGGGCGGACCTGGACATGCGTTTGAGAAGCGAATCGCGGTGCATGCCACGGGATACCCCATGGCGCGAACCGGGCAAAATGCGGCGCGGTTGAGAATTCGCTCACGGAGACTTGCAGGCAAAGACGGCTGCGGCAAATATCCGGGTCCGTCGCGGCGCGCCGCAAAAAGAGGACGTTTTTGCAGGCAGCGAAGGCAAGGATTTGACCATCGACGCAGCTACCGACAACCGGACCTCGGGCGCCCCAGACGAGCGCGAAAAGCGACAGCGCTCTTCGTTGCAGTTAGCCGGGCGGCTTTGGCGCGATTATCTGGCGCGCTACGCCGGTAGTTTGTTCCTCGCCCTGTGCGCAATGGCGCTCTACGCCGCATCGGCGAGCGCCATCCCGGCGGGCGTTGAATGGATCAACAAGGCCCTGACGGGAGCTACTCCGGCGCCTTTCCTTGCTGCGGACAATGTTGGCTTCTGGGGGCCCCTGATTGTCATTGCGCTCGGCGCCTTCAACGCCCTTGCTCAATACGCGCAGGCGCGGCTCAGCGCGCACGCGGCGCTTGGAGCGTTGCGCGATCTACAGAATGACATGTTCGCAAGGCTCGTCGCCATCGACGATGCGCAACTGCGCGCCCTTGGCAGTGGACAGATCGTTGGCCGGCTGACGAATGATGCGAGCGTCTTGCGCGAAACGCTGACGCGGGCGGCGAGCGCCGCCAGAGACGCCCTGACCCTTATTGGCCTCTGCCTCGTCTTGTTGTGGTACGACTGGGCGCTGTTCCTGATCGCGATCGCCGTTTATGCTGTCATTGGGTGGCCCGTGGCGGCCATCGGCAAATACTTGCGCCGACAATCGGCGGCCGCCCAGTCGCAAACGGGCGAGATCGCCTCAATCGGCGCAGAGGCCGTCAGCGCCGGGCGCACGATCAGGGCCTTTGGCCTTGAGCAGAGCGCGCGAGACAAAGGCGCCGCGGCTTTTGAGGCGCGGCGGCGCCTGCTTGATCGCGTGGCGCGTCTGCGCTCTATGAATGAGCCCTTCATCTTCATGGTTGGGGCTGTCGCCATCGCCATTGTGATCGCAGCCGCTGTTGCGCGGATCTCTGCAGGCGCGCTCGAACCGACGCAGTTCATCTCGTTCATCATTGCGCTTCTCTTGCTCTCGCAACCAGCGCGCGGGCTATCGACGCTCAACGCCGCTGCGCAGGAAGGCTTTGGCGCCTTCGAGCGGATGCTCGATCTCATCGACGCCGTTCCCGCGATCGCGGACCGGCACGGCGCGGCTGACTTGGAAATCGATCGCGGCGCGATTTCGTTCCGGGGGGTGTCGTTCGCCTATCCCGGCGGCGCAGCCGCGCTGCGCGGCTTCACGCTTGAGGCGCCGGCCGGCAAGACGCTCGCGATTGTCGGAGAGTCGGGAGCCGGCAAATCAACGCTCATGAACCTGCTCTTGCGGTTCTACGAACCG
>CAZSBU010000252.1:2699-3683 GCA_964605055.1 uncultured Caulobacterales bacterium
TTGCCCATGCAACCCATCGCTGTTTTCGAAGATCGACCCTGGGTGGTCGGGATTGCGAATCTAAGCGTCCGCATCGCATCGCTTCGCGCGGCGATCGCCATCGTCGATCAGGGCGCGGTGCTTTTCGACGATACGATCGGCGCGAACATTGCCGCCGGACGGATCGGGGCCAGCGTTGCTGACATTGAGGCTGCAGCCAAGGCCGCTGGCGCGCACGCATTCATCTCGCAAATTCCAGGCGGCTATGACGCCCCGGTTGGGGAAGGCGGCGCGCGGCTTTCCGGCGGCGAACGCCAGCGCATCGCTATCGCGCGCGCGTTCCTTCGCAACGCGCCGATCCTGTTGATGGATGAGGCGACCGCTGCTCTCGACGCCGACAGCGAGGCGATTGTGCAAGAGGCGATGGCGCGGCTCACGACCGGCCGGACCACACTCGTCATTACCCATCGCGTCGCCACTGCTCGCAAAGCCGATCTTATCGCGGTTATCGAGAACGGAGCCGTCGTCGAGATCGGAACGCACGACGAGCTAGTAAAGCGCCGAGGCGCTTACGCGAGATATTGCACGCTGCAGGGATTATCCGACGGTGAACCTCGTGGCGCGTCCGCTACTCACGACGAAACAGCTGCTCAGTAAGGAAATTCCCCCACCACGAACCGAGATAGGCGCGCTTGACCGCGACAGGATCGTATTCCTCCTCGACCCAGCGCAGGAATGCCTCCCTGTCGTCGAGCCGCCAACCCCTTGCCGCCGCCGTCGCAATGTAGAGTTCAAACGCCGCATCGATAACGCCCGTCTTGCCTTGGCGCACATGCCCATAGCGCCAGGACAATTGTTGGAGCGCCTCATCGAGCGGACGGCCCTCATGCAGGAACAGATAGAGCGTTGCCATCAAGCCGGCCCGATCTGCGCCGGATTTGCAGTGAATGACGGCCGGGTAGTCGATCGACGCAAACAAATCTTGCGCGCCCCTGATGACCTCAG
>CAZSBU010000253.1:0-3656 GCA_964605055.1 uncultured Caulobacterales bacterium
GGCTGTGCGAGACATGGCGGCGGCGGCGCGGGCGGAAAACGACGCCCTTAGCGCCCGCCTCGCCGTGCTGGAGGCGCGCCTTGTCGGAGCCGCCGATCCCGCCGTTGGGGAAGGATAAGCCGGAGGAGCCCCATTCGAATCATTGCGGCCCTTGCCGACTCGCCGCGCAATCCATCTTGCGCAGCAGTGAAAAGGACCGCCATGTCGTTCGAACTCCTTGAAACGCCGACGCCTTCCGCCGATCCCCTTGACGCACTCGAAGCCGTGGCCGGCTTTCTGGACATAGAATCGGAAAGGATAGACGACGCCGAACTTCACCTTGCCGTGCCGGGCGCCTGGCGCGACGCTGGCGTGTGGTTCACCTGGCGGCCCGAACTCTCGACGCTTCAGATGGGCGCGCCGCTCGACCTGAAAGTGCCGCCCGGACGCTTTCTTGAAGCCGCGCGTCTTGTGGCGATGGTGAATGAGCGGCTCTGGATCGGGCATTTCGATCTTTGGTCGGACGATGGCGCAATCATCTTCCGCAACTCGATCGTGTTGCCAGAGACCGGCGCGCTCGACCGGACGCAGGCGCAGATCCTGATTCGCGGCGCAGGCGAGGCGATAGACCGCTTTTTCCCCGCTTTCAACTACATGCTCTGGGGCGGCAAAACGGCGGAAGAGGCGCTCGCCGCATCGCTGTTTGAAACGGCCGGCAACGCGTGATCGCGATCGCGTGAAGGCGCTGCGGTTTCGCAGCGCTGCTCGTTGCGCTTTGTCGCGGCCTGTAGGACGTTAGCTGGCCGAGCGGGGAAGCGGAGAGCCGTTTTCGCGAACCGGCGCGGCCAACGACGCCTTGGATAATGTGGAAAAGTTCTTCGTCCCGTCATCCAACGTCGATCTCAGTGAGCGCGACGATGAACATCGAGATTGAGAGCAACAAATCCGGGGCGGCGTCTATTGTCTCCCCCGCCGCCCTCGCGCTTATTGGCGCCGGCGCGATGGGCTCAGCGCTGCTTAAGGGTTGGCTCGCCTCAGGCGTTATCGATCCGCGCCGGTCGCTGGTCGTCGAGCCTGCCGCAGACTGGCCCGCCCAGGCAATGGCGCTCCGCGCCGGGATCGCGCTCTCGTCGGACGCCTGGGCGCTCTTCGCCAGCGGCAAGACGCTCATCTCGTCGTTTGACGCCGTTGTCATTGCGGTCAAACCACAGGGCGCGGATGCAGCGCTCACTCCGTGGTCTCACGTCGCGCGCGACGGGGAAGCGTCGCCTGTGTTCCTCTCCATCATGGCTGGACGCAGCGTCGCCTCCATCCAAAACGTCCTCGGATCTGAAGCCCGCGTCGCCCGCGCCATGCCGAACCTCGCCGCCGCCGTCGGGGCAGGCGTCTCCGGCCTGTGGACGCCAGAGGCATTCGATGCGCCCGCTCGCGCCATCTGCACGCGGCTCCTCGCCGCCGTTGGCGAGGTCGTACCCGTGCCGAGCGAGAGCGATCTCGACGCGGTCACCGCGATATCGGGCAGCGGTCCGGCGTATTTCTTCCTGCTCGCCGAAGCGCTCGAAGAAGCAGGGATGGCGCTCGGGCTCAGCCCGGAAGCGGCGCGCGTTCTCGCCCGCCGCACGGCGCAGGGCTCAGGGGCGATGATGGCGGCAGATGCTCGATCGGCTGAGGACTTGCGCATCGCGGTCACCTCGCCAGGCGGCACAACGGCGGCGGCGCTCGACGTCCTCGACGGAGACGCAGCCGCGTTGCGCAATCTGATGAAAAAGGCCACGAAAGCGGCCTTGGATCGCGCCCGCGCCTTAACTGAATAGGCGCGACGTGACGTCTTAGTGAGGAGAAAACGCTTGAGCGCAGATTTTTTTTCATCCGGCGCGTTCTTGTCCAACGCGGGCGCGCTGGCCGCCATGGTTCTGGGCGTCGTCGCCATGGGCGCTGCGCCCGCTCTCGGGGCCGACCCTTACAAGCCGCAACCCTTCGTGACGCTTAAGCATCCCGAGTGGAGCAAGGACGCAACGATCTATGAACTGAACACCCGTCAGTTCACGGAGGAAGGCACATTCAAGGGGGCTCAAAAGGAACTGCCGCGCCTCAAAGATCTCGGCGTCGACATTATCTGGCTGATGCCGATCCACCCGATAGGCGAGAAAAACCGCAAAGGATCGCTCGGCAGCCCCTATGCGGTGAAGGACTATTTCGCGGTCAATCCGGAATTTGGAACGTTCGACGATCTCAAAGCCTTCGTCGACGCCGCGCACGCGCTTGGAATGAAGGTCATCCTCGACTGGGTCGCCAATCACACGGCGTGGGACAACGTCATCGTCGATGATCATGCCGACTGGTATGTGCGCGACTGGAAAGGCGATTTCCGCCCGACGCCGTGGTGGGACTGGTCGGACATCATTGATCTCGATTACGAGAAGCCGGCGCTGCGCCGCTACATGACCGACGCGATGAAGTTCTGGGTGCGCGAGGCGGGGATCGACGGCTATCGCTGCGATGTCGCCGGCTTCGTGCCGGTGGATTTCTGGAACAACGTCCGGCGCGAACTCGACCAGATCAAACCCGTCTTCTTGCTCGCCGAATGGGAAGCGCGCGACCTTCACGCCAAGGCGTTCGACGCGAGTTACGCTTGGAGCTGGTACGAGGCGATGCACAACATCGCCAAGGGAAAGTCGGACGTGAATGCGCTGTTTGTCTATTATTCTTGGAATGAAAGCGCCTATCCGCGCGAGGCGATGCGCATGACGTTCGTCACCAACCACGACAAGAATTCATGGGAGGGGACGGGCCCCGAGGCGTTCGGTCCCATGCTGCCCGCCGCCATCGCCCTGTCGGTGGTCGGCGAGGGCATCCCGCTCATTTATTCCAGCCAGGAAGCGGGCGAGAAAAAGCGTCTCGAATTCTTCGAGAAAGACGCAATTAAATGGGAGCCCGACCCGACCGCTGACCTTTATAAAAAGCTCTTTGCCCTGAAGAAAGCGAATCCGGTCCTGTGGAACGGGCAATGGGGCGGACGGATGATCAAATCCCCTAACTCGGCTCCAACCAAAGTATTCAGTTTCGTGCGCGAGAAAGACGCGAACCGCTTGTTCGCCGCGTTCAATTTTTCAGCGGAACCGCAGACCGTCACCTTTGACGAAAGCCTGCATCACGGGACTTACGTCAATTTCGCCGATGGGTCGGAGGCAACGTTCGGGCCGGACACGGCGCTGGCCCTCGAACCCTGGGGATACCGGGTGTTCACCGCGAAGTAGGCGGTCGAATAGAAGACAATCCTTGTTCGGCGAGCCAATGCTAGCGAGGCGGCCGATCGCATCGGAAATATTCCGACAGGAGAAATCCTCCGCATCGTCTCGCCCATCGCGACTGGTCAAGCCTGATTGGGCCGATGGAGCGAAAATAAATTTGAAAAAAAGTTATCCCCCACCCCCAGCGGCGGTTTTACGCTTGGGGGATGAAAAGAAACGTCACACACGGTCAGCAGACTTGGCGCCCCGCAAAATCAACAGGCGGGCAGGGCCGCAGTCTATTGCCACCCCGTCGCGCAAGCCTGTGGGATTTTTCTCCGGAAGTCGTTGGACCCGCGCTGGTAGAATTTCCGTGCGCGGAGTCTCTTTTTTGCAAACAGACGGAAGGTGCGTCCATTCGATCCATTCGATCCACAAGATCCACTT
>CAZSBU010000254.1:0-3652 GCA_964605055.1 uncultured Caulobacterales bacterium
CTCGGCCCGGATGTCATTGTCCGCGAAACGCTCGAATCGAGTCTGCTGATCGCCCGTGAAACGCTCGCGCGGCTAAATTTCGCTGAACCGCTGATCGATGATTTTGTCAGTCAGTTTCGCGCGCGCGACCGGGAACGCCTGCTTGCGCAGATGGATTATGGGCCCGAGGCCGGCATGGGCCTGATGCACAGGGGTTTTGATCGCGAGCCGGATCGAAAAGCGGACGAGAAGGCCTGACAGGTCGGCAACGCTGCCCCTTCAAGCGTCGCTTGCGCCTTTTTCTATCCGGTCAATGTCGTCATCCGAAAGGCCAAGATGATGGCCGATCTCATGCACGAGAACATGGGTCACGAGCGTTCCGAGCGTAACGTCACCCAATTCAATCCACTCGGCGAGAATAGGCATGCGATAGAGGTGTACATGGGCGGGTGTTGCAACAGGATCGCTGACTGACTGGCGCAACCGGTCGACGCCCTCGTATAGCCCGGACAATTCGAAAGGGTCCTCAATGCCTAGCTCCGCAAGCGTTTCTTCGTCAGCGAAGTCGGCTACGTGGATCGCCACATCGCCGCAGAGTTGGCGGAATGCCGAGGGTAATTGCGCGAACGCGGCTTGCGCTAGGGTTTCGACATCGGCGAGGCTGGGCGCGACGCATTCTGTCCACGGATCATTCATTGCTGGCGTCAGGCGCTTCGATGACAGCGCGGCGCATGGCGCCGAGAACGGGTCCTGAGACCTCGAACGGAACAGCGCCGCGCGTCTGGCCGAGTCGCACCAGCACGATATCTTCCTCCGGTATCATGACGACGTACTGACCTTCGTGGCCTGACATCATGAAAGCGGTCGCGGGCAGCTCAGGAAACCGCCTTTCGCGTCCCGACGGCCCGTCGAGGTTCAGCCAGAACTGGCCGCCATACTCATTGTCTGACGCGGCAACGGGATCTTGCACGAAATCGGTCCACCCTTCCGGCAAAATGCGCACGCCGTCCCATACGCCATCATTCAGGTGCAATTGGCCAAGCTTCGCCCAGTCGCGCGCGGTCGCGTAAAGGAAGGACGATCCGATGAACACCCCCGACGCATCGGGTTCCAGCACCGCGCTCGTCGCGCCTAAAGGTCCGAACAGCGCATCCTGCGCGAAGCGATGATAATCGACGCCCGCTTCAGTCAGCGCGGTCCGTAATGCGCGCTGGATGAGGTTCGTTGTCCCGCTCGAATAGGCCCAGACTTCGCCAGGCGGCGCAGCGGCCGGCTGATCTGCTGCCACACCGCCCGTATCTGCCGATTGGAACAGCATCCGGTTCACATCCGACATTGGCGCGCCATAGGATTCTTCAAAGGCGAGCCCGCTTTCCATTCGCAAGAGATCGCGCCACGAAATTGCCTGACGCGGATCGTCCGCCTCCCGCCATTCGGGAACGGGCGGGGCGTCATCGATGTCTAGAATGCCGCGCAACACCGCCGCGCCAACCATGGCTGCGGTAATGCTCTTGGCCATTGACCATGACAACATGCGCGTTTCCGGACCAAAACCCTCCGCATACCGCTCGCCAATGATCTGGCCGCCTTGCATCGCCAAAAGAGCGCGATGGCCGGCGGCTTTATCAGCCATGGCTGCGTCGAACACTGCATCGAGGGCGGCGTTTTCCAAAGCGATAGCCGGCGCGCCGTTGCGCGCGCTGATCGCGGGCAGGACCGGCAGCGAAGCTATCTCTCCGCCCGCGTCCAGCGTGCAGCCATATCCGTCGCGATAAACCGCCCGGCTGCGGCCCAGTCCGAACAGCGAAGCGGTGATAGTCTTTGCTTCCGGATCAATCGCAACAGCGACTCGTTCGAGCGCCGGGTCGATGCCTTTGAATTCGACTGACGTGACTATCGCTGGATCGCGACCGGCGACGAACACCTCGGAGCAGGCGATTTTGGCGGCATATCCGGATCCGGTTCGTGCGATCGGATCGATGCGCGAGACAGCAACGGCGCCCCCCGCCGCCGCGGCGACAAGGGCCAAGCCGATGATCAGCCGGGTTTTCAGAAAGCCGCCTTCCTGTGCGGTGAATTGTTCAAGGGCGCGTGGGCCAAGGCTAATCCAGCGGACGGAAGACGAGCGTTAGAACGAGGCCGATGATGCCGACGACGGCCCACAGGGGGATGCCCATCACAGTCTTAATCGCTTGCGCGACACCACCGGGGGCGGCGTCTGCGATGGAGAGCCCGTTTACGCCGAAAATGCCGAGTATGGACGCTGTCGACCGGATGACCGGCTCGCCCGTCTCGAGCGACGATATTGCATCCGCACCCAATAGGGCGATCGCCATCGCCACCAAGGTCCAAGCCAGAAATCTAAACGCCGCCATGTTACCGCCCCTTATTCCCCTACCATTCACACTTTAGCGGCGCTGTGGCGGCGACGCAATTGATCCGCCTTGCAGAACGGCGATTGCGTCGATCGCGCAATTGGTGCGCTGCCTGGCTTTAAAGGCCTGATCACGAGGCAGCCCGCTGCGGGATGTAGGGCAGCGCTTGCGCTGGCGGGACGCGCTTGTATAGATGCCTGCCGCCGGACGCGACCTCGCGTCGGTGAGGATGGGTGGCCGAGTGGTCGAAGGCGCACGCCTGGAACGCGTGTAGGCGGGTAACCGTCTCGAGGGTTCGAATCCCTCTCCATCCGCCACAACCTAGACGTGTTAACTCATTGCACAGACAATTTCGAGAAAACCCGCATAGTTGGCGGCTTTTGGGGCTATTTTGCGCAACCATCTAGGTGTGCCTACCGCAAACTCAATCTGACGGATTCGCGTGAGGGCGGCGAATCTGGAAGACCATCGCAATGGACGCCGTCCTTCGGCTGATTGTCGCATTCCTTGGGGACTTCGCAAGGTCGCGAACGAGCCTCGAGGCGGAGATTTCCCTGCTGCGTCAGCAGTTCGCGGTGATGAAGCGCCAATCATCGTTTCGTCCACACTTTACGCGCCTCGACCGCCTTATCTTTGCTCTTCTCTATCGGCTCAATCCCAGCATCGCTGACGCGCTTCATATTGTCCGCCCTGAAAGCGTGATCAGATGGCATCGCATGGGCTTTCGGGCGCTTTGGCGCTGGAGGTCGCGGCTGCGCGGAGGACGCCCCAGAGTCTCCAAGAAGATCCGCGACCTTATTCGCGAGATGAGTCTCGTCAATCCGTTGTGGGGCGCGCCGCGCATCCATGGCGAACTCGCGATGATCGGCGTGGATGTGGCTCAGTCGACGGTGGCGAAGTATATGGTGAAGCGGCGAGGGCGCCCGACTCAAGGTTGGAAAACGTTCTTCAAGAACCACACGGACGGAATCGCGTCATGCGACTTCCTCATCGTGCCGACGATCGGCTTCAAGCTGCTTTACGCCTTCATCGTGCTCGGCCATGGCCGACGGAAGCTGCTCCATTTTGCGGTGACGCTTCATCCGACCGCGGATTGGACGGCGCGCCAGATCACTGAAGCGTTTCCCTGGGACAGCGGACCTGATGCGCTCATTCGAGACAATGACGGCATTTATGGTTTTGCCTTCAAGCGACGTCTAGAGGCCATGGGGATTCGCGACGGACCAACCGCCGTGCGGAGTCCGTGGAAAAATGGCTTTTCCGAAACGCTTCTCGGCTCCATTCGGCGGGAATGCCTC
>CAZSBU010000255.1:0-3646 GCA_964605055.1 uncultured Caulobacterales bacterium
AACACCGGCCACCGCGTCAGCACCGTAGATAGGGCCGCCGCCGACGGTAAGGATTTCCGTCCGCTCGATAAGGGCTGGGTTGATGACCGTGAGGTCAACCTGCGCACCGTTTTGGTTGTCGGGAACGAAAACCGTCGCCTGGTTGGCGCCGACAAACCGGCGACCGTTGACCAGTGACAGTGTGCGGTTCGTACCGAGGTTCAGCAGGTCGGGAAACGCATTGTTGTCGCCGAACTGTACGTTGCCGCCTTGGTTGTTAACGCCGGCGCCAACGAATGGCAGCTGTTCAATGCCTTCAATAACGTTGGTGAATCCGCGATCGGTAATCTCGGCCGCGCCAATCTCAGTGACATCAATCGTGGTGTCTACCCGACGCCGGATCCGCGAACCCGTCACAACAACGGTATCGCCGCTTGCTTCCTCGGCGACCGGCGCCGGCGGAATGGTTTCAACTTCCTGCGCCGACGCCATGGAAGCGAAGGCTAGAACGCCAAACGACGCGCCTGCGCCGAGCGCCAAACGGAATCGCCGTTGATTTTTCAGAGTATTTTGCATTTGAGCCCCTCAAATCAGTTGACACTTCGGTCCTGCGGCTGCCCTCGCGCCACGCCGCCCCGTTGCTGGCATGAACCTTTTATTTCATCGACGTGACGGTCAATTCATAATTTTAGTTCCAATGCTCGAGGGCAAATCGGTGTTGCAGCAAGGCATCAGTTTTGACCTTCTCCGCACCGTCGCGGCGGCGGGCTTTCACAAGGATTCACAGCAGTCAAGTGGTAACAGCGATTACTCGAACGTCGCCGGCGCCGTTTTCGGTTCGGCCCCATCGGCGGCGACGATCTTCTCGATCTTTTCCTGCGCCGATTTGAGCTTCGCCTCGCACAGGGACTTGAGAGCCGAGCCGCGTTCGTAAAGAGCAATCGAGGCCTCGAGGTCGACCGACCCCGCCTCAAGCTTGGCGACGATCTGCTCCAGTTCGGCGAGCGCCGCTTCGAAGCTGAGACCGTCGAGTTCTGTTTTCTTCGCCATCGTCCTTCCTTGCTTCCTATTCCGCGGCTTTCGCCGCCGGATGGGCCTGCGCGGCGCGCGATTCGGCCTCTCGCCCGCGCCTGCCGGTCGGTTCGTAAACCCGCCAAGACCAGTAGTCATTGCCGCCAGATTGGGCTGAACGGCGCCAATCATCGCGCCGCAGGCGCCGGTCGATCATCCAGTTGAGATAGCCATGGGCGCACAACAGCACATCCCCCTCGGCGGCGAGGCCCGATAGCCGGTCAACGATGCGGTCGACACGCTCCCAGGTTTGCCAGTGGTTTTCCACGCCCTCTGGCGCAAACCCGCAGATCCAGAAGATCCGGCTGACAACGCCCCATTGCCCGGGGCGCAGCCTCAGCAACGGGACGGGCGGCGGCGGCAGGGGCGCTTCGACATAGAGCGGGTCGGCAGGCGCCTCGCGCGTCCCGTCCGTCAGCTGCCGGGCCGTTTCAATGGCGCGCGGCAGGCTGGAGGAAATTACCTGCGGCGCGGCGGCGGCGAGAGCCTTCAGCCCCTCTGGCGGGCGCTCGTCCGGGTGGAGGCCGCTATCGTCATAAGCCGCCCACCACGCGCCATATTCGCGCGCGGAGATCTTCAGATCCCGCGACACGTTCGGGCGGCCATGCCGCGCGGTGATGATGCGTCCGCCCATCCGAGCGCCGCCCCTCTCGATTGTTTCGTTCCCTTACCCGGTTATGACGCGGGTTTGCGGGGGCGATCAAGCTGCCGGGGACGCGGCCATCAGCGCACGGACATGGGTTGCGGCCGACCGTCCGAGGGCAGCGAGATCGTATCCGCCTTCGAGCAGTGAAACGACCCGGCCGCCGCACGCGTCGCGCGCGACGCCGAGAATTTCGCCGGTGATCCATGCAAAATCATCCTCAACGAGGCCGAGCCCACCCAGCGGATCGGCTCGGTGAGCGTCGAAGCCCGCCGAGATGACGATGAAATCCGGTTTGAAGTCGGCGAGCGCCGGCAGCAGCCGCTCGCCCCAGGCGCGCCGGAACCCCTGCCCGTCCGTTCCAGTTGGCAACGGCGCATTGGCGATGTTGCCAAAGGCGCCCCGATCGCTCGTGCGGCCGGTGCCCGGATATTGCGGCCACTCATGGGAGGAGGCGAAAAACGCGTCTTCGTCATCCCAGAACGCCAGCTCGGTGCCGTTTCCATGGTGGACGTCAAAATCAACGACGGCGATACGGTGCGCCCCGTGAGCCGCGCGCGCGTGGCGCGCGGCGATTGCAGCTGAATTGAAAAAACAAAATCCCATGGCGCGTTCAGGCTCGGCGTGGTGGCCGGGCGGACGGGCGGCCACAAACGCGTTCCTCGCCTCGCCGGCAAAAACTGCGTCGACCGCCGCAACCGCGCCGCCCGCTGCGCGCAGCGAGGCCTCAAGGCTCGTCGGCCCCATGAAGGTGTCGGCGTCGAGCTGGGCGAAACTTCCGCGAGGCGCAGCGTTCTCGATGCGCGCGACGAAGTCTTCCGGGTGAACGCGCAGCAGCGCCTCGCGCGCAGCAACCGGCGCCGTGCGCCGAATGAGCGAAGTGAAATCCTCTGTCGACAGCGCGGCGGCTACCGCGCGATGGCGCCCGCCATGTTCCACATGGCCGGGCGGCACTTCATGCGCCTCAAAGCTTGGGTGATCGAAGAAAAGCGTCGTCATGTGCTTCGCGCCTTACCTGCCCGTATTCCGCCTTAGCCGCGTCGCGCGTCGCGTTTGGCCTGACCACGCGCAAAAGCGGCGCGCGACGCGCCGCGCATGGTTTGAAGATTTGGAAATTTCTCGACCTTGTCAGTCGGTTTCTTCCGCATACCTTTTTTGGAGGCCCGCGTTGCCGGACGATCATCTGGCTTATCGGATTTGCGCGCGAGCGCGTCCTTGAGATTCGCGCGCGCCGCTTCCCGCGCGTTTCGCGCCTCGAAGTAAGCCAGGCGTTTCTCGAATCGCCCAAGCGTTTCGGCGAAGAATTGCTGCTTGAAGACCGTCGACTTGTTGCCTGTGGGCTGGCGTTTGCGCGTCGGACGGGCCCTGCCCTTTATTTCGCGCGTCTGTTTTTCTGCAACGTCGCGATACTTGTCGCGCAGCTTGCGCGCGCGCGTCACGCGGGAGCGGATTTCCTTCTCGCTGAACCCGGCGATTCCTGGCGGAAAACTCTCATTCGCCAGTTCGAATTCAGCCGACGTGCACAGGGGTTTGGCGACGGCGCGTGAAACGGTCATTGAAGGCTCCTATCGAACATCGTCTGCGGAATATTTCACTACCCGGAAACAGGCAATCTTTCGGGGCGTCAAATCGCGCTCAAACGCCAATCATCGTCGTCTCGAGCGTTTCGGCGACGCCCGGCGGCGGCGTTGAGTCATCAGGCACGAAGAAATCCGGAAAGAGTTTGCGCGACGGGTCGACGCGATATTGCTCGAAGTCGCGCACGCCGTTCTCATAAAGGAAATTGTCGTCGATCAGGAAGTTGCCGGTGAACTCGCGCGCAGGCTTCGTGAAAATGAGATGCGCGGCGTCGGCGAGAATGTCGGCCGTCCGCGAGCCCTTGATCATGGCGTCGCCGCCCAGCGCGAACTCAACGGCGGCGGTCGCGATCGCCGTGCGCGGCCACAGGGCGTT
>CAZSBU010000256.1:0-3628 GCA_964605055.1 uncultured Caulobacterales bacterium
CCATGGTCTTGCCCTTCACTTTTTGCTCTTGCCTGCTTCGCCGCCATGATCAGCGCAACGACCTCTCCGTTGACGGCCGCGCCCACCTCGGCGCTCCACTCGCCCGCCTTGCTCCAGAAACTTGCTGCTTCGCGCTGTTCGGTTTGCGACGCCGCCGCGCGGAACGGCGCCAGCAGTTCCTCCCAGCGGTCGAGAAATGCTTGCGCGGTCGGCGATGCAGGATCGAGCGGAACGGCCCGCTTGATGTCATCCGCCAGGTCGTTCCACGCGCGATCGTAACGCGCCGGATCGACAACCTTGCGAAGCCGCGCCTGAAGATCGACCCAGCGCGCTTGCTGCTCGGCGCTGAAATATCGGTCGAAGACGGCGCGCCACGCAGCCGTCGGCTCGCACGCCGCGCCGTTCGCGACCAGGTCGCAGAGAAGATCGACATCTGCGCCCGCGCCGTCGTCGAGGCGCGCGATGAAAGTCTGAAGCGTTTCGATTGCGGCGAGACTTCGCGCCTGCTCAAGGCGAAGCGCTTCGATCTGGGCTGACAACAGCGTGCGCAAATCGGCGCCGCCGCCGGACCGTAACTTGCGGATTTCCGCGAGGCCGAAGCCCGCACGCCGCAGGACGCCAATGCTGGCCAGCGCCGACAGCTCCGCCGAAGAATAAAGGCGCTGTCCGGCCGTCGAGCGCTCCGGCGTTATCAACCCCTCGGCTTCATAATGGCGAAGCGCGCGCTCGGTCAGGCCCGTCCGCGCCGTTACTTCGCCAATCCGCAGGAATCGCTTCGTCGTCATTGGCCGAACCTAGTCCCTGACGTAACGTCAGAGGCAAGACGTCTGGCGCAAAAATCCGCTAAGCCGGATCGCCAACGCATCTGGGCCTTGATTGCGAGGGCGATGCCTGCGTCGGCGGATTGGTTAGCGTAATTATTGCTGCATCGCGACAAAGCCGATACTCTCGCGATTGGTTGGCGTCACGAATGCGCGCGGCCTATGCCCGCCCGAATTTTGGCTTTTTCAGCCAACGCTCGCGAGATCGGCAGGCGCAGGCATGACTAACCAGATGGAGCATCAGGGCGACGACATGGGAGCAATTGAACGAGCGGGCATTATCGGCGCGGGGCAGATGGGATCAGGCATCGCCCATGTGCTGGCTGTTGGCGGTGTCTCGGTCAGATTGCATGACGCGGCGCCGGAGCGGATTGAAGCGGCGATCTCCATCATCGAGAAAAATCTTGGCCGACAGGTCGCGAGAGGCGTTATCAGCGCGACAGACGCAAGCGCAGCGCTCGCCCGGATCAGCCCCGCCCAAGACATGGCGGCGTTCGGCGAGATTGGGGCCGACCTCGTGGTCGAAGCGGCGACCGAGAACGTCGCGATCAAGAAGAAGATATTCGCCGACCTCGCTGGCGCGCTGAAACCCTCTGCGATCCTCGCAACGAACACCTCCTCCATTTCGATAACGGCGCTGGCGGCGGCGAGCGACCGGCCGGATCGCTTCATCGGCCTTCATTTCATGAACCCGGCGCCCGTGATGCAGCTCGTCGAGATCATTCGCGGCATCGCCACCAGCAAGGAGACCTTCGAAGCGGCCCGCACCCTCGTTCTGGGTCTCGGCAAAACCGTGGCCGTGTCGGAAGATTTTCCCGCCTTTATCGTCAACCGCGTGCTGATGCCGATGATCAACGAGGCGATCTACACGCTCTATGAAGGCGTTGGCACGGTCGAGGCGATCGATACGGGCCTGAAGCTGGGGGCCAATCACCCGATGGGTCCGCTGGAGCTCGCTGATTTTGTCGGCCTCGATACCTGTCTTGCGATCATGCAGGTGCTTTACGAGGGGCTGGCGGATTCGAAATACCGGCCCTGCCCGCTTCTCGTGAAATATGTCGAGGCCGGGTGGCTTGGCCGCAAGGCGGGGCGCGGCTTTTACGATTATAGCGGCGAACGGCCTATCCCAACCCGATAGCGGCTGGGCAAACCTTGCCGCGACTCGCGTCACGTGTCTGGGAGCGATAGTCTCAATTCCTTCGGGGTCACGCAATCAAGCGGAACCCCGGTGGGAGACATCAATCATGGCCGTTGCACGCGTCACCGAAATCACTGCCGGTTCGCCCAAAAGCTTCAAGGATGCGATCGAGGAAGGCATCGAACGCGCCAACAAGACGCTTAAAAACGTCGAAGGCGCCTGGATCCAGGATCAGAAAGTTGTCGTGAAAGCCGGCAAGATCGTCGAGTACCGCGTCAACATGAAGGTGACGTTCGTACTGGAAGATTGAACAAATCTGCCAACACCACCTTTTCAAACGGTTGCAAGCCGCTCCGCGCACGCAATCCGGGGCGCTCGCGGTGACCCAGACTATCAGAATGCATCAAGCGCAGAGCAATGTATCATCGCTCATCTGCTAGTTGGCGGATTGCGACACCGAAGCGTTTAACATAGCCCCAAGAGAGAAAGGATCAGCCTCATATCCTTTCTGCCATTCCGGTTGGACCTTTTCCAGCATGGACGCCTCGATTGCTCCCAAAACATAGAAAACAGATCGTTTCCATACATCCACGCCCTGGCGGTCGATCGCGCGAAGGCTTGCCGCCAATCCGCCGCTACGTTCTTGGGCGATAGCGGCGATTTCGGGACTTGTTTCGCCGGCAATGGCGGCGAGCCGCAGCTCAGACCAATGGGCCACGCCTTCCTGTCCGACTTGAAACTCGTAATAGAGCCAGTTGTCAGCTCCGGCAGCCGTTCGCGCACTTTCGCGAGCACGAACATATTCAACTATCGCTTCCTCCGCCTGCTGACCAGTACTAGCCTCCAGAAATCTCAATGCGCTCGCAGTCATTTTCGAAAAGGCGGCCTTGACCCCCGGATCGGAATACGGAAACTGATAGTCGAGCATCCATTGTCCGCCTGTTTGACCCAGCCGCTCACGAACCGTTTTTACGGCAGTCTCATATGCCGCCAAGTTCTCTTGATACTGATGAAATGCTTCATGTAAAAAGGTTACGATCCAGTCCGCTTCGGTAGCGTCAAGCGCTGCGGGAAGACCCATTTGAATAATTCGCGAATCCCCCAGGAACGTGGAGGCTGCAAGATCAACGGGGAGTTCCCTAGGTCGAGTTTGCATTGAACATCGCGTTAAGGGGTCGAAGCCGGCTGCTATAAATCCATCAGTCGGCAAGCCACAAAAAAGCGCCTCCTGTTCTGGGCCAATCAGCACTACGGGAAGTGGCGCCTGCGAAAGTCCAGCCCAAACCATGTCGCCTTTGCTGCGCACAATCTCCTGCGCCTCGGCAATCATTCTTCGCTCTGCCTCGGATGGAAATTGCGGGTTTGCGGCCAAGACAACGATCGATAGCAGTGCCGAGAACATGTTTTCTCCCTGAGAAATAATATCAGTAATCTGCCGCAGCCGCTCTAAGCGGAACAGCGCCACATATTGGGCTTAAGAAAAATAGAAGGAGATTGATTGGAATGACAGCACGACGGTCACCACTGGATAGGCGGCTTTAGGCATATCCTTGCAACAGTGCATTACGCCGCGTTGAATTACCTGGCCCGCGCTCACGCCCCCTGCAACATCCTCCGCACACGCCCCAGCGCCATCAGCGGGAAATAGTGGCGGTAGAGATTGTAGTTG
>CAZSBU010000257.1:0-3532 GCA_964605055.1 uncultured Caulobacterales bacterium
GACATTCGCGACACCATCGCATACGACAAGCTCATTTATACCGGACCCATCGACGCTTTTTTCAATTATCGCTTTGGCAAGCTTCCCTACCGAAGCCTGCGCTTCCGGCATTTGACGCTTGATCGCGAGCAATTTCAGGAAGTCGGTACAGTGAACTTCCCGGATGAAGCGACGCCATGGACGCGGATCTCCGAATATAAGCATATAACCGGCCAACGGTCCGACCGGACGACCATTACGTACGAATACCCCGCAGCGGAGGGCGATCCCTATTACCCCATTCCGCGGGCGGAAAACCAGGCGCTCTACAAGAAATATGAGGCCCTGGCGCTCGCCGTGCCGGATGTCACATTTTGCGGACGTTTGGCGACCTACCGCTACTACAACATGGACCAGGTCGTTGGGCAGGCGCTGGCGACGTTTCGGCGGATAGTGGAACGCGAGCGCGAGCCTGATCTCGGCGAGAGCGAAAGCCGGATGACCGCCGCAGCAGGTTAATATCTGTTCGTTCCCAGATGACCGACGAACGCGGCCTGCGGGACGTCTGCAGACCAGCGCACCTCTCCCGGGCGGCCGTTCGCCCCCATGTCCAATACGGTGATCCGGTCCCCCGTCTGGTGCGCGACGACGATTGAAGCTTGATCTTCAAGCAAGCAAAAGTGTCGTGGCCCCCGGCCGCCTGTTGGAGCGCGCGCCGCGGCTTCCGGCGTTCCGTCTGCACCTAGATCAAAGACGACAATACTGTCGTCTCCCCGGTTAGAGGCGTAAAGCCGGGTTCCCGCTTCGTTAAGTGCGAGGTGAGCGGCGGTTGAATCAACGAGGGGGTCCGTCATCAGTGTCGAGACCTGATGAAGGTGCTCAAGCTTTCCATCATCGCATACCCGCAGGGTGAAAATGCGATTGCCCAATTCGGTCAGAACATAGGCCAGCGGTTTTGTCGGATGAAACAGAATATGGCGCGGCCCCTGACCGCCCGGCATCTTGAGGGCGATCGTGGTGCTCGGATCGGCTCCCGCCACATGCATCAGAATCTCATCGGTACCAAGATCAGTACTGTAAAGCCGCTCGCCGAAAAAGCGAACGCAATGGGCATGCGGACCGCGCTGGCGCGCCTCAAGCGGCCCACAGCCTCGGTTCTCATAGAGCAGCGTCGGACCCGAAATAATTCCGTCCTGGTCTACGCGGAATGAGGCAACGCTGCCGCTGTCGTAGTTCGCCACCGCAAGCGCCGTTTCGTCGGCGTTGAGCGCCACGAAACATGGACCGCGACCAGCGCTCGAAACCACCTGCAATTTCGTAAAGCGTCCGTTTCTGAAACAATAGGCGCACACTTGGCCCTCGTTGCGTTCATCAATGATGAAGTGGATGCCGCGCCGCTGGCTGAAGACTCCGTAAGAGGCGTTGCGGATGGACGGATCCGGCTTTCCAAGTTGCCAGTTCGCCTCGCCGATTGTGCGGGTGAGGGGGATCAGACCTCCTCCACCCTCGTGATCATAAACGCCGATATAGAGTTCGGGCGTCGCCGTCATCGTTTCTCCTTCGCCCACTGCGCGACGTTCGCGTTGCCGACCTATCCGCTCTCCTCCTTTGCATTAGGCTCGCGTCCGCAAACCTTGCAATGATCAGGGTTAGGAATGGGGCCAAGAATTCTATATTGCGGCACGCGAGCCGACTGGTCTGACGTTCGCGCTTCATCAGCCGAGATCTTCCAACGGCTTCTAAATGGCAGGCCAATGAATTCACGTGGAACGATTTAGACCGGTAAGGCGTTCGCTTTTTGACCGCCGCATTATCGGAGCCATTAAATGTTCATGCACAATAAAAGACTGCAGTACACAGTTCGCGTTTCGGAGCCGAATCCCGTTCTCGCCAGCCTGCTGCTGGAACAATTCGGCGGCCCTGATGGAGAACTGGCGGCCGCGATGCGCTACTTTACGCAAGGGCTTGCTGAAGACGATCCCGGACGCAAGGACCTGCTGCTCGATATCGCAACCGAAGAAATGAGCCACCTTGAAGTCATCGGCAGCATCGTCGCGATGCTGAACAAAGGGGCCAAAGGCCATTTGGCGGAAGCCGCGATGGAAGAAGCCGATCTTTACATGTCACTAACTCGCGGCGGCGACAGCCATACGCAGGCGATCCTGTATGGAGGCGGGCCTGCATTGACCAATTCCTCAGGCGTTCCGTGGACAGCGGCGTATGTAGACAGCCGAGGGGATCCGACGTGTGATCTTCGCTCAAACATTGCCGCCGAAAGCCGCGCCAAGATCGTATATGAACGATTGATCAACATCACGGAGGACCCAGGCATCAAAGAAGCGCTCGGGTTTTTGATGACGCGCGAAATCGCTCACCAAAAGTCTTTTGAAAAGGCGCTTTATTCCATCGAACCGAATTTTCCGCCTGGCAAGCTTCCGGGCGATCCAGCGTTCACGGACGTCTATTTCAATATGTCGCAAGGGGAAGGCGAGATAAGCGGGCCGTGGAATTCCGGCGACAACTGGCGGGTCATCAGCGATCCTGCGGAGCAGCAGGCGGTTGATGGCGGCGACGGCACAGCGACGCTGGCGACGGACAAAGAAGATGCCCGCGTCTTGGACCAATTGGATATTCGCACGCAATCGAAACTGGACGATGATCCGCTAACGGGCGCCGAGCTAGGTTCGGCGTCAGGCGCGCGCTCTGGTCATCCGGAGCCGAATGGCCGCGCATGAACCGGACACTGCAGAAAACCTGCACCTATGCCGTCATGCACCTAACGGTGGCTATTGCGGTTGCTTACGCGCTGACCCGAAGTTGGGAAATCGCACTGGCTGTGGGCATCATCGAACCCGTAGTCCAGACCGTGGTGTTCGCGATCCATGAAAGGATCTGGGCGGGCAAGTCGGGCGAGGTTTCGCATTACTTATGCGGACATGCCCGGCTGATCCCACGTCAATTACGACCATCAAAACCCTAGGTCGGAAAGCCCCGGATGGTCATCGGGCCGGCGGCCAAGCGGCCAGTGATACTTTCGGTCGCTTTCCCGAATAGCATGTTCATTGATGCTGGCGATGCGCCGTTGCATCAAGCCGTCGGCGCCGAATTCCCAGTTTTCATTCCCGTAGGCGCGGAACCAATGGCCGCTGTCGTCGCGAAATTCGTATGCGAATCGTACGGCGATACGATTATTCCGCCACGCCCAAATCTCCTTGATCAGGCGATAATCAAGTTCTCGGGTCCATTTGCGCTGCAAGAAAGCGACAATCTCGTCGCGACCTTGAAGAAATTCAGCGCGATTTCGCCAAATGCTGTCCGGCGTATAGGCGAGCGAGACCTTCTCTGGATCCCGGGAATTCCAGCCGTCCTCTGCGAGCCGGACCTTCTGGATCGCTGATTCCTCTGTAAACGGTGGAAGTGGTGGCCGGGTCATATCGCTACTCCTGAATAGATTGGCATAGCCGGGAAACGTTACTGTAGATGTCGCCAGTGCTGCGCCGGTGGCAACGAGAACCTGTCGGCGTGACTTGAAGGGATGAAATTTCAAGGCAGC
>CAZSBU010000258.1:0-621 GCA_964605055.1 uncultured Caulobacterales bacterium
CATGATGGAGCGCTTCGGCATCCAGCGCGTCTTCGGCATGCACAACTATCCCGGCCTGCCGGTCGGGCAGTTCGCGATCCGCCCGGGTCCGATGCTCGCGGCGGCGGACCAGTTCGCCATCCGCGTCACCGGCGTCGGCGGCCACGCGGCGCGCCCGCATGCCTGCATCGACACGACGCTGGCGCAGGGTTCGAGGCGCGAGCCAGCGAGTTCTTCATGCCGGCTCAAATCCCGGTTTAACGATTCCTCGTCACCGAAAAAAATGTACTGCGCTTGCACGCCCCTATGGCGCGCCAATGCGGCGCCTTCGACGACCGTGCCGCTGCCCGCGTCGCCACCCATCGCATCGATCGCTAGAACGACGCTTGTCGCCGACTTGCCTTGCTGGTTCAAACGCCCGGTCTCCTGCAACGGCAACGCCGTCAGCCTCTGGAAAGCCTACATGAGCCCAATCGGGCGCGCGAGGGTCATACGTCTTCGCCGGCAGGCTTCGCAACCCCGCGCAGGATGGCGAACGGCGACTCGCGGTCAGGCGTTTGCGGCGCCGGCGCGATGGCGCCAGGGCGCTTTGGATAGGCGGACATGGAAAGGCTTAGTTGCTCGACAAGCACGCCGCCGAGA
>CAZSBU010000258.1:631-1480 GCA_964605055.1 uncultured Caulobacterales bacterium
ATCAATCGTGTTGCTGACCAAAGCTTCAAGATAATCGTCGCTCTCGTCAGCCGCCGCTAACTCTTCGTCGAAATCGCGCAGGAACCGAATCACAAATGCTTCATTAATTGCCTCGGTCATAAGCTCCAAGCTGACTACGCATGTGCGTCCGAGTTCAGCGACAAGCCGGCCGACGACGCGGACGCCATCGTTTTCGGCGCTAACCTCGAAGTTGCCGCTCAAAAAATTGACTGAAAGAACGTCGAGCCATCGAGCGATCTTAGTGCGCTGAGCTTCGGTTGCGGCAATCGTGAATACGGTGGCGTTCGCAGATATCGCATCAATCGCAACGGGAAGGCTTAACAGAGCGTCGGGGGGCAGCGCTGCCGATGGTCCTTCCTCTGACATCTCAGCGAGCGCCTTCGGGCGCCGAGGGAAAGTTAAGCCGCCCTGCCAGAATATCGTCAATCGGCTGGGCTGCAATGAATTCATCCGCCTCGCGCATATATCCGGCTATCGCCAGCGCTCCGGGCGCGGCGTCTTCCGGCGACTTCTCAAACACGTTTCGAGCGACGGCGTCGGCTAGCGCTGAAATCGCGCCGTCAGGGCGGAGGCCCTCTTCATAAGCGCCAACCCGACCGTAGAACGCTTCGGCCATCTTGCGGATCTTCTTGCCGACGGACAGATCGCCGACGCCCATCTCACGCAGCGAATCATCCATGTTCCGGAAGAACACGTCAAACAGCGCTTGCGATAACTTGTCCGCCTGGGGGCCGGCGCCTTTGAGGCGGCGCAGCGCCAGATAGACGTGGAGCGTCAACAGCTCGAACCGGCCCTCAGGGGTGTCCGGCGCGCCATTTTGCTCATAAA
>CAZSBU010000258.1:1490-3501 GCA_964605055.1 uncultured Caulobacterales bacterium
TTGGGCGATTATTCTCTCATATAGCGCCAAGGCGCTTTCGCGCCGAGGGTCTTTTCTAAACAGGGACAAAACCATATAGAACCGCTAGGGATAGGCATGGGGCGCATTTGCCTCGGACGTAGACATTCAGGCCCGCCTGATCAAGGCGCAAGCTTGATCCTGCGGCGCCGACGGAGAGCCGGAGTTATGAGTTCATGAAACACGCTCGCTTGATGATCGTTGCAGCCGCCATAGCGCTCGCGGCCGCGCCTGGATGTGTTTCGGTTCGCACCGCGCATGGGTATACGCTTGAGCGTGGCGAGACGGCTTTGACCGCACGCCCGGGGATCGACACCAAGGAAAGCGTACTCGCAAAGTATGGCGAGCCCTCAATGATCGGCACGTTCGAACCGGACAACTGGTATTACCTCGCCAGTCTCGACCAGACGCGCGCATTCTTCCGGCCCCGGATCACCACGCGAACGGTCGTTGCCTTTCACTTTGACGAAGAGGGCTTCGTTGAGAGCGTCGAAGAACTCAACCTGGATGCCGCCGTCGATGTAAAAGTCGCCTCACGCGTCACGCCGACGCGCGGCAAGGAACTATCGTTCTGGGAACAACTACTCGGAAACGTTGGTCAATTGCCAACCGGCGGCGGCCTCGGGCAAAACGCGCCCGGCGGTCCGGGGAGATAATCCCGGTTAGGATTGTTCAGGCAGCCCCTTTATCGCGTTGGGCACGGTGCTTCGTTCCGTTTCTGGCCTCTTGGTCAGCCTCAAATTCTGTTGCGTCGCCAGCGTAATCCGCACCCGCATTAGCCGCAGCGTTGCGTTCCCTTAATATTTTCTGATAGGCGACATTCACGCGCTGGCTCATGGCGTCCGCGGCTTTTCGAATGTCGTCATCGAGATCGAGGCTTGCGAGCGCATCCGGGTGCACCGCTTTCATGCGCATTTTGTACGCGGCCCGTATTTCAACGAGCGAAGCCTCGGGCTCTACCTTTAATACAGTATACGGATCGAAAGCCTTGCGCGCGGTTGACTTCCCTTTGGGTTCGTCAGCTAGTTTATCCGAGAGCGGCATATCGCAAAGCGGCAACGGGTTCTCCACCATCGATACAACGCCGGACTTGGCGACGATGACCGTGTCGCCTTCCAGCCGCCGCAAGGGGAAAAACGAGCGATGATCGTTCAACAGGTCGATCAGACGCTCGTCATTCTTCAGAAAGACAACGCCTTCGACTGTCGAGCCATCAACCAGGCACAGGCGGACGGACGCTTCCTGCTTTGGACGGGTGGAGATCGTCGATTTCTCGAACATAGGATGACGCTCGGTCGAGCCGGGGGCGGGAAGGGCGCCCGGTCTTTGCCAGTCATACAGAGCAAGGAGCGCGCCACGCAGGGGGCGTATCTCCATCCGCCCCGTCAGGTCTCCGAATTCATCCAGAAAATCAGGTACTTGACCGGAAAAGCCCAGACTACGCCCGCGATGACGAAATAGACGGTTTTCATCAGCGTATTGGCGGGCAACACTTCGCTGAGAGCGGCGGCGGCGAAGAAATAAATGGTGACCGCCGGCAACAGAACGACGAGCCCAAGAAGTTTTTTGACGCGTGGCTTCATAATCATCGACATAGCGAGGCCTGGACAAAAGCGCCACCGCGACCGCCTGCCGCGTGCGTGCGCGGGCGGAAGGAGGTAAGTCACTCTCATGAATGCCGCCCCGGACAAAGCTTCGTTCGCGCAAGTCGCCGCTCCGCGGCCTGTCGCAAGGCGGGAGGATGCGCGGGCCGTTGCGATATGGCTCTTTATCATGTGCGGGCTTGTCGCCCTGATGGTCTCGGTTGGCGGCGCAACGCGGCTGACCGGCTCGGGGCTGTCGATAACCGAATGGCGGCCCGTAACCGGCGCCATTCCGCCCTTGAATGACGCCGATTGGGCGATGGAGTTCGAAAAATACCGTCAAATTCCCCAATATGCTGCGGTGAACGCCGGCATGGAGATCAGTGACTTCAAGACGATCTACTGGTGGG
>CAZSBU010000259.1:0-3417 GCA_964605055.1 uncultured Caulobacterales bacterium
CGACTTCATCAACGTATATGATGATGTTTTCGCCGGGCAGCGGGGGCGTCATCGCCTTTAACAGCGCGCCCCCAGCTGAAATATTTACCACGAGGCATGGCTCTTCAGACCCGTCGATCCGCAGGAAACGGGCTTTCAATTTAAGGTCGACGCGACTGTATCGACGCCGGTCAGCGTCGCTCGCCTCATCTAGTGAAAGGCTGTCGTGATGGTGTGTCTCAGCGCTCATGTAGCCGCTTTTATTCTAGCTGCCATCGTACGAAGACCCTTCTGGTCGGGAGAGAGGCTAAACGCGTATCGTGAATAATGTATTGTCTTGGGCAATGCGGACTTTACCGCACTACCAACAGTCAGTGAGCCCGAAATCATGGGATACCGCATGGACGAAGGGGGAGGGGACGCTGGAAGGCGAGACGAACGGGACTCCGGGCCCTGGGGCGCGCGGCGCCCCGCAAGAGTACCAATTATCAACGCGCCAGCGGTCGTGATCTGGCTCATTTTGGCGGTTGCAGGGGTTTTCGCGTTGATGGCGATGGCCCCGGACGCCTCAATCGCCGCCGTAGAGCGGTGGGCCGCGCTTTATCCCGAGCGTTTTCTGCAGGGCCCTGACGGCGGGCTGCTGTCTTGGGCGACGCCACTTGTGGCGCATCAGTTCGTTCACGCTTCGCTCGCCCATCTCGGTTTCAACAGCATCTGGCTACTTGCTTTTGGTGCTCCGGTTGCACGGCGGATCGGTGAAGGAGCCGTTGGGGCAGGCATGTTTATGGCATTTTTTCTGGCAAGCGGCATCGCTGGCGGTCTTGCCTTCACCGCTGTCAATCCAGCGAGCGATGCGCTCCTCGTCGGCGCGTCCGGGGCCGTTTCCGGTCTTCTCGGAGCGCTGGTTCGGTTTGGCTTCTCGCCGCGGCAGATACTGTCGCCCGGCGAGGAACGCCTTGCGCCGTTGTTACATCCGCGGGTTTTCACTGCGTCTATCGTGATCGTGTTGATCAACCTTGCTTCGGGGTTTCTCGGCGAGACCGTTGGGGCGGAGGGCGGACGCATCGCTTGGGAGGCGCATCTCGGCGGCTATTTCTTCGGTCTTGTCGCTTTTCCGGTTTTCGACAGGGGGGCTCGCCAATCCAACGGATAGATACAACCATTCCGTATCAAGACGGTCTTGCGCAACTGGCTTGCTGCGGCGCAGCAACTCCGCCGAAAGAACGTGCTCATTGACACTTAAAAGTGTGTTTCCAACCGGACTTGAATGACGCACACTCTTCCCTCACGAAGGGAGAACGACATGAAAGTTGTGCATATCCTTCAGGCGAAAGGCGCGGCGGTGTTTGCCGTCCGAACGACCGCTTCAATCACGGAAGCGATCGATATCCTCGGTGAAAAGAATATTGGCGCCGTGGTCGTGAAGGATGAAAAAGAGACCGTGGTTGGCATCCTTTCCGAACGCGATATCGTCCGCCGTCTGAGAACCGAAGGGCCCATTGCGCTAACAAAAACTGTAAGCGCCTATATGACGCCGAACCCATTTACCTGTTCGCTCGAGGCGGAAATCGATCAGGTCTTGGGGCGAATGACGGACAAACGCATCCGGCATTTGCCCGTTTGCGAAAATGGCGAGCTCGTCGGGATTGTTTCCATTGGCGATGTTGTGAAATGGAAAATTGAGAACGTGGAGCGCGAGGCTGCCGCGCTGCGTGAATACATTTGTTCCTGAACGGCGGGCGTTAGAACAAAAAAGGGGCGCGTTGAGCGCCCCTTTTTCCATCTTTAGGCCAATTATCAGCTGTCCGACTTCGTCATCGCGGGCGGCATGATGACCGTGTCGATGACGTGGATGACGCCGTTCGACGTGTAGATATCGGCTTGGGTCACGGTTGCGCCATTCACTTTGACGCCGTTTGTGCCGTCGATATCGACTTCGGCGCCGTTGACGGTCGCTACGGCGACCTTCTTGCCAGCGAGATCTGCCGATTTCGTTTTGCCTGCGACGACGTGATAGGTGAGGATTGAGGTCAGTTGCTCTTTGTTCTCAGGCTTCAGCAGGTTATCGACCGTACCGGCTGGAAGCGCCGCGAAAGCAGCGTCCGTCGGCGCAAAAACGGTGAACGGGCCTTCGCCGCGCAGCGTTTCTTCAAGCCCGGCGGCCTGAACTGCGGCGACTAGCGTACCGAAAGAGCCGGCCGCGACTGCGGTGTCAACGATGTCGGCTTTCGCGGCCGCTTTATCGCCATAGCCTTCTTTTTTGTGATGGTCGGCAAATGCAGGGGCGGCGATCAACGACATGGCTGCCGTCGCGGCGAGGATATTACGAAACTTCATTGGTGCTTCTCCCGAAGGTTAGTCGGCGTCATTTCGCCGATGCCCAACTTACGTAGGAATGGACCTCGCAGATTAACGCTTAAAAAACTTTCATTAACAGGAATGTCATTCTGGCGTAGGGTGAGCAATCGTTGCGCAATCCCGACACAATGTCGCACATGAGCAGCGTTTTGTTTGGGAACTTTATCCAAGCATCGTCATTGCATTCTCAATTGCTGACGCCTGCTCATCGATCGCCTCGCGACCGAGCCGGATAAGTTCGTCCGCTTTGTCGAAATCGACGAGAGAAAGATGCCCGACCTTCGGGCTGATCATGACGTCTGGCGGATCGCCGGCAAGCCGCGAACGCGTAACGCGGTCCATCACGATATTAAAAGAGGCGAGCATCACGGAACCAAGTCCCGGCGCCGGACCAGAGGATTTGAACAGCCGCCGGATGAGTTGGCGTTCGACGATCCCGCCCTTCGTTGCGCTCAGATCGTCCGCATCGATCCCGTCTGGAACGTCGAACCGGTCGCGCCGGGCCGCTGCAGAGCGGCCAAAGGCGTCAGCGTGCAATCCAACGGCGACAACCATACGCGCGCCTAGTGCGCGACAAACCGAAACCGGCAGCGGATTAACAAGCGCGCCATCGACAACCCAGCGCCCGTTGACAGCACGCGGAGGAAAAACGCCGGGCAGGGCGTAAGCCGCTTCGATCGCTTCAACGAGCGGTCCGCGTTGAATCCAGACCTCGTGTCCCGTCGCCATTTCGGCCGTGACTGCGACGAATGCGGCTGGCAGGTCCTCGACATTTACCTCGGAAATATGGGTCGTCAGCACGCGGCGCAGGCGTTGGCCCATCATTAGTCCTGAGCCGTTCAACGCAAGATCGACATAGCTCAGCATGCGCCGCTTCGTAAGGCTGCGGGTCCACGCTTCGAGCTCGGGCAGCTTCCCGGCGAGCCATACGCCGCCGACGAGGGCGCCAACAGATGTTCCGCACACGATGTTCGGCTTAAGGCCAAGCTCCTCGAGGCGCTGGATGGCCCCGATATGAGCCCATCCCCTCGCCACGCCGCCTCCGAGCGCCAGGCCGATGCTTGGGCGGGTGAGGGAAGC
>CAZSBU010000260.1:0-219 GCA_964605055.1 uncultured Caulobacterales bacterium
CCACGTAAACGCCAACGCCCGGATCGGCGAAGGCGAGGGAGTCGTTCTGCCCGACGCCGCGAATGTAGATGACCGCGTTCGAGGCGTCGCCCTGATCGAGGTAAAGGTTCGGCGTCGCATACTGGATGCCGGAGAGGTTGTCGGCCTGGAGTTCCGAGACGCGGTCGCCGCTGAAGGCCGAAACCGCGACTGGCACGTCTTGCAGGGATTCTTCGCGCC
>CAZSBU010000260.1:229-3413 GCA_964605055.1 uncultured Caulobacterales bacterium
TGGCGGTCACGAGGATCTCGTCATTGCGCGCTTCAGCCGCCGGCGTTTCCTGCGCTACTGCGACGTCGACAATGAAAAGCGATAACGCAGCGCTTGCCGCCGAGCTCAACAGGCCGGCGCGGGAAAAAATGACGGATTTCGACGAACGATGCACGGATAGCCCTCCCTTGATGAGCCGCTCTTCGTTTTCCCACGCCGGATTGCCGGATCGATGGGACGGAGGGCCTTCATGGCGGAGCGTATGGCCGCTCCTCGACGACAGCGATGACGCGGACGATCAACCTTTGAGGACAAACTCGCTCACAAGTGGTTAGCTATGCGAAGGTCGTCGGGTCAGGCGGGCGCTTCCGCTTTTCTGCGAAACGCGTCGGCGTCTCGCCATAGCGACGTTTGAACGCGCGGGAAAAACTGCGCAGATCGGCGAAACCGAGATGGTCGGCCACGTCGGCGATCGGTCTGCCCTGCTCGATCATGCGTCGCCCCATGGCCGCGAGGCTGGCTGCGCGCAGTTCGCGGAACGTTGCGCCTTCTGCGGTCAGGCGGCGCCGCATCGTGGCGGGGCTGACGCCCAACTTGCGCGCCACGGCCGTTTGTCCGCTGATGCCTTGATCGAGACAGGCCTCGACGCGCGACCTGAAATCCTTCGGGCCCGGCGTCGCCAGGCGCTTTGCGATCATGGTCTCGATTGCGTCGAAAACCGCGCTTGCCGAAGTGACGCCATAGGGTTCGAGGCGAACAGGAAGCGTTGTTGCCGCGATATTGTATTCGATTGCGTAAGTTGCTGACGCAATTTTCACGGGCGCCGTCCAGAACGACAACAATCCGTCCGGGGACGATCGCCGTGCGCGGCGGCTGCGAATGCAGACAATCTCTTCACACAGCGGTCTGCCCACGGCCAGCGACAAGATTGCGTGGAGGAAAATCAGAACCCCGTGCATGAACCCTTCCGTCGCCTCGCGCGCGATGGGGGTCACATAGGGAAAATCCCGATCGTCAATCACATAGACGATGCGGTCTCGCTGCCGCTCGACCCGGTTGTAAAATCCGCCGTGCACGTGATTGAAGGCGCGCGCAACCCGACGCATGGCGTCCTCGAGCGTTTGCGCGCCTTGTACCGTCTCGACGACGAAATCGGTCGTGCCTGGCGACAGCGGGCGGCGCGACATGCTCAGCGTTTCATCCGGCGCGACCGCCATCAACTGGCGAAAAAGCAGAAAGAAATCCGATAAGGTTATTTCCGCCTCAGCTTCGTCCGGAGCGTGACCGGTTTCGGATCGAAGGGGCGGCGGGACAATCCCAAGCGACTGCGCGAGGGTCCGCAATGGGGCGATGTCCTCGGCAGCGACAAAAAGCCGATTGGCGGCGCGTTCTTCGGGCGGATCGGACTCCCCAGCCAAGGCTCCAGCACTGCGATCCGCCAACACCATCGGAATGTCTGCTCGCTTATTTTACAGTTGACGATACCGCTTCGCTTTATGCCATCAAGATATAGCGAGTCTCTTGCAGGTTGTCTTAGCGTCACCCGGCCGCTGGCCGCTTGACCGGGCTTGTCGAGCGGCCCACATCTGCCGCGTCAGACGGTCGGGCGGCCGCGGGCCGCGAGGCGCGAGGAAAGTCCGGGCTCCACGGAGACGCGGCGCCGGGTAACGCCCGGCCGGTCGCTTCCGCGAGGAAGCGGCCGAGGGAAAGCGCCACAGAGAACGAACCGCCCCGGACCTGATCCGGGGTAAGGGTGAAAAGGTGCGGTAAGAGCGCACCGCTCTCCCAGCAATGGGAGAGGCATGGCAAGCCCCGCCGGGAGCAAGACCGAATAGGGACCGCGCGCCCTCCTTACGCCCTCGGGCGCGGGGAACGGCAGGCGCCTCTCCGCGCCGAGCGGTCCGGGTTGGTTGCTTGAGGCGCCGCGCAAGCGGCGTCCTAGAGGAATGGTCGCCGCCCCTTCACGGGGGTACAGAACCCGGCTTACAGGCCGTCTGACATATATTCTCTATGCTGATGAATGGCGGCGTTGAATGCCCCGCTATTCTGGCGTTTCCAGTTCAGCGCTTTCGATGCCGCGCGCGGTCAGGTAGGACCGCCCCCACTCAGCGAGCGAAGCTATCAAAGGCCGCATAGTTTCTCCCACCTCTGACAGTCTGTACACAACCGGCGGCGGCGAGCCCTGTTCGACCGTTCGCGTCACGAGCCCCTTAGCTTCAAGGTCGCGAAGCGCTCGCGTCAGAATCCGCGCTGAGACGCCATCGATGTCGTTCAAAAGGGTGTTGAACCGGCGTGGCCCGTAATGGAGATGGAAAAGGATGGACCCCTTCCATTTGCCTTCCAGCATCTCAATCGCCGCCTCCACGGGACAGGCCGGCGAAGACTTATAATTGTCATGACGCATCTCGCTGATGCGCTCTAAGGCGGCGAGTGGCGCAGGTTCGGACGCGTCGCCAGCTGACATCCTTGTTCCTTTCGAACAGGTCGGTGCGTTCTTGCGCCGCCATTCCCGACCCATACGTCGGCGGCTCCGATGCATCAATCAAGGAGCCAACAATGAGTAATGATTCCCCTGCCGCGGATATGAAAGCGGTCGTCTTCCCCAGCCCTGGCCCTGCCGACGCGCCCAACGCGCTCGTTGACTTGCGCCGCCCGAAGCCATCCCCCAAAGGCCGCGAGATGCTCGTCCGCGTTCAAGCGGTCGCCGTCAACCCAGTCGATTACAAGTCCCGATTGGGCATGTTCGAGATCGCAACGGGCGGATCGAATATTCTGGGCTGGGATGCGTCGGGGATCGTCGAAGCCGTCGGGCCTGACGCGACGCTCTTCCGACCGGGCGATGAAGTCTACTATGCGGGGGCGCTTGAGCGGGCGGGTTCCAACGCAGAATTCCAAGTCGTCGACGAGCGCATTGTCGGTCCCAAACCGGAAGCGCTATCGTTCGCCGAAGCCGCCGCGCTCCCGCTGACGACGCTCACCGCCTGGGAAATGCTCTTTGACCGGTTCCAGCTGCAGTCTGGCGGCGGAGCAGGAAGGACTATTCTGGTTATTGGCGCCGGCGGAGGCGTCGGCTCGATTGCCGTACAACTGGCGCGCAAGGTGGCGGGCTTGCGCGTCATCGGCACCGCGTCGCGGCCGGAAACCATCGCCTGGGTCAAACGGCTCGGCGCCGACGCCGTCATCGATCATCGCGAAGCCCTCGCGC
>CAZSBU010000261.1:0-3401 GCA_964605055.1 uncultured Caulobacterales bacterium
GCATCGGCGCGTCTGCCGCCTGCGACGGCCAAATTCTGGTGACGCAGGACATGCTCGGCCTGTTCGACTGGACGCCCAAATTCGTCAAACGCTACGCCGACTTGCGCGCCGCGATCACTGGCGCGGCGGAAAAATATGCAGCTGACGTTCGCTCGCGCCAGTTCCCCGAGGCGGCGCAGGTCTACCGACTTGGAACAGTCCCGCCAGCCAAGCCTTAGCGCGTCGCAGCCGGACGGAGCCGCGCACGCGTTGCGGTGCGATTGAAACGCCGTTAGAAGCTCCGGCGAGCGGTCGTTATGGACGAAAACGCCGCTGCGGGCGGCTGGGCTGCGCGACCGACGATCAACCATTTTAAATTCGCCGCTAAAGGCCCGAGCTCACGTGACAAACGACGACACCGCTTTCCGCGAAATTGAACAGGCCATCGCCGAAGATCGGCAGGCTGAATTCCTGCGCCGATACGGCGCTCTCATCGTTGGCGCAGCCATTGCCGTCGTGCTGGCGGTCGCGGCCTACCAGTTCTGGAAAAGTGCGCAAACGCGCACGGCCGCGGAGGCCGCGTCGTCATTACGCGAAGCGCTCGTTGAACTGGAGGCCGACGCAGGCAAGGGCGAGGCCGCCCTTGAGCGCTTGGCGACGATTGGTCCGTCCGGTTACGCCGCCATCGCGAAACTTCGCCTTGCGGCCCTTCGCGCGAGCTACGGCCGTACGACCGAGGCGATGGAAGTCTATCGGGAGATCTATGCTGACGGGAGGCTGCCAGACCAATTGCGCGATCTGACCCGCGTTCGCGCCGCTTATCTGGCGCTGCCGGAAGGTCGCGACGCAGTAGCTCGTGAAGTCGGACCGCTGGCGACGGAGCAAACCCCGTTTGGCCATTTCGCGCGCGAAGCCATCGCCATTGCCGCGCTTCGCGCCGGCGATCTGCAGACGGCGGAAACAATGTTTCTGGACGCGGCCCGCTCGGTTGACGCGCCAGAGGGGGTTCGTCTGCGCGGCGCGGAATTCGCCGCGATCGCCAGCGCCGCAAAAAACGGCGTACCGATCGATCTGCCCGAGCCAGACTCTGGTTCCGCTCTCGATGCTTTTATCGATCAACTGCAAAAATCCGGCGGCGACCTCGGGTCGCTCCTCGAATCTGCGTCGGAACTCGAAGCTGAGCCTGCCGATGCGCCGGCCGAACAGGACCAAGAACAGGAAGTAGCGCCAGAATGACGATGAAATTCCGGTCGTTTCGCTCCGCCGTCTTGTTCACCCTTGCAGGGCTATCGCTGATCGCCAGCGGCTGCAGCTCGGGCCCCGGCAAGGCCGTGGGCGGGATTTTCGGACGCAATAAGGACAAAACGGACGAAACCGCTCCAAAGGAAGAAGATCGCGTATCGATCCTTGCCCTGGAAGAGCGCATCGAGGCTGATCCGCGTTTCGCCGGCACGCTGATTTCGCTGCCGCCCTCTTATCGCAATCTGTCGTGGACTCAGCCGGGCGGCGAAGCTGACCACACGCTGCACCATCTGAGCGGCGAGGGCAGCTTCGAAACGATCTGGCGCAAGGACCTGAAAGCCAAAACGTCGCGCCGGGCGCGGCTGACTGCAACGCCGATTGCTGCTGACGGGCGTATTTATGTGCTCGATGCAGCGGGCCGAGTCTCCGCGCTTGAAATGGAGACGGGCGAGCGTCTCTGGCGCGCCGATCTCGCGCCGGAGTTCAAGAACAAGTTTCGTGTACGCCAGGCTTTTTCGCCGGCCACCATCCCCGCAGAGATCGGCTTTGGCGGCGGCGTCGCCTATGAAAATGGCAAAGTCTATGTCACCTCCGGGTTCCGGTTCGTCGCTGCGATCGATGCCGAGACGGGCGAAGAGTTGTGGCGCTTCGAGACCGAAGCGCCCGTCAGGACGCCGCCGACCGTCCATCGCGGCGTAGTCTATTTTGTGACGAATACGAACGAAATCATCGCCCTCAATGGTGCGACCGGTACGAAAGACTGGAGCTTCCAGTCGTTTGAAGAAACCGCGCGTATCCTTTCCTCGTCCGCTCCGGCAGCCGCCGGCGATTTGATCGTTGCGCCGTTCTCTTCTGGCGAACTCGTTGCTTTCCTTGCTGACGGCGGCAGACCTGTCTGGAACGACACGCTTTCGCGCAATACGACGCTCACGGCGCTGTCGACGCTGAACGATATTGCGGGCAGTCCAGTTATCGATCGTGGCCTCGTTTATGTTGTCAGCCATGCGGGCCGTTTCGCCGCGGTCGATATCCGGTCCGGTCAGCGCGTTTGGGAGCGCCCCGTCGCCAGTCTTCAGACGCCGTGGGTCGCCGGCGATTACATCTTTACCGTATCGGTCGACGGCGAGCTGGTGTGCATGGCTCGCGAAGACGGAGCGGTCGTCTGGGTGTCTCAGCTCCAGCGTTACGAGAAGCAAAAAAAGCGCAAGGGAAGGATCGCCTGGTCAGGACCAATCCTCGTTGGCGATCACCTAATTCTCGTCTCGTCCAGCGGGCAGCTCGTGAAGGTGTCACCGCTTGATGGCGCGGTGATCGATAAACGTAAACTCTCCGCCGGTTCGTCGGTGTCGCCGATCGTTGCCGACGAGAAAATCTTTGTGCTGACGGATGATGGAAAGCTTTACGCTGTCCGCTGATCTGTCCGGCGCTGGCCTCGTGGGCCGCGAAAGTTGACGATGGAACCCGATGAAATTTCTCAGCCGTCGTCCCGCGAGGCCCAGAAGCCGCTCGTAAAGGTGGCGATTGTCGGGCGTCCGAATGTCGGCAAGTCGACGCTGTTCAACCGTCTCGTTGGCAAAAAACTGGCGCTCGTCGACGATACGCCGGGCGTCACCCGCGACCGGCGCGAGGGCGAAGCGCGCCTTGCAGATCTGCGCTTCACCGCGATCGATACCCCGGGCCTTGAAGAAGCGCCGGCCGCCGCCCTTGAAGGTCGCATGCGTCAGCAGACGGACAAGGCCGTAGAAGAAGCGGCCCTTTGCCTCTTCATGATCGACGCCCGCGCCGGCGTCACGCCGCTTGATCGGACATTCGCCGACATCCTGCGCGCCAGCGGCAAGCCGGTGATCATGGTTGCTAACAAGGCTGAAGGCGCCGTCGGCGAAGCCGGCGCGATGGAGGCTTGGGCGCTAGGGCTCGGCGAACCTCTCGTCGTCTCGGCAGAGCATGGCCTTGGCATGGGCGAATTGTACGAGGCGCTGGAGCCGTTGATCGTCGCGGCGAGCGAGATGGAAGCGGCCAGTGAGGAAGACGATCAGGCCTGGGACGATCCGCTGAAGCCTTTGCGGGTCGCCATCGTCGGCCGGCCGAACGCCGGCAAATCGACGCTGGTCAATCGTCTCCTTGGCGAGGAACGTCTGCTGACCGGACCGGAAGCGGGTTTGACGCGCGATTCCATTTCC
>CAZSBU010000262.1:0-2532 GCA_964605055.1 uncultured Caulobacterales bacterium
GGTGCCGTTGTGCTCGATATAGGTGATCTTGGGCATGTGTCGCGCGAGTCCGGATTTTGGTGGGGGTGCGTCAGGAAACGACCGATTTAAGGTCCGCGGCGGGATCGGCAAGCTTTTTTCTGTCGGGGCATGCTCGCGCGGCGATCAGCCGCTTGCCGACGAGGAAAGCAGCCGGATCGTTGACGGCGTCGACGGCGACGAGCCGTCCCCTCTCAAGGCTCCAGACGGAGAATTGCCTGCTTTCGGGGTCGCCGCGAACGATGGTCTCGGACGCGTCGCCAGTTTGGGCGCCCGCCGGTGGCGCAATCCCCGCGATTTGCAATTTCACGTCATATTGGTCGGACCAGAACCAGGGCACGGGATCGTAGACTTGCCCCAACGCTCCTTCCGCTAAGGCCATGTTGGCGCCTGCGACCTTCGCCTGTTCGATGGCGTTGCCTACCGATTCAAGGCGCATTCGCCGCCCATAGAGGGCGGAAGGAAAGTTGGCGCAATCCCCCGCCGCGAAGACGTGAGGGTCGGACGTCCGCGCGCCTGCGTCGACGACAATCCCATTGTCGACGATGAGGCCCGCCTCGACGGCGATCGCGATTTCAGGCGCGGCGCCGACGCCGACAAGCACTGCGTCGCAAGGCAGGCGCGAGCCATCGCCGAGGACAACCGCAACCACGCGGCCCCCTTCTGACTCGAACGCTTCAAGCCGAGCCCCGCATCGCAGATCGACGTCCGCGCGGCGGTGAAGGTTTAAAAAGAACGACGAGATGACGCGCCCCGCGACCCGCGCCAGCGGCCGCTCGGCCGCCTCTATAACGGCTACTTCCATGCCCGCCTTGCGCGCCGAGGCGGCGACTTCGAGCCCAATGTAACCGGCCCCTATGACAACGAGGCGCGCGCCCGGCCGCAAATGCTCCCGGATCGCGTCGGCGTCGGCGAGCGTGCGCAGGTAATGGACGTTTGGCGCATCGCTTCCGGGCAGCGGCAGCCGCCGCGGCGGGGCGCCGGTGGCGATCAATAGGCGGTCGTAGGAAAGCGCCGCGCCCGCATCCGTTGCGACCGAGCGCGCAGCGAGATCAATCGCTGTCGCCCGGACGCCAAGGCGCAGGTCGATGCCGTTCGCAGGATAGAATTCGTTCGGCTTCAGCCACAGGCGGTCGGCGTCCATCGCGCCCTGGAGATAAGCCTTCGACAAAGGCGGGCGCTGATAGGGGGGCGCGGCCTCAGCCCCGAGGAGAACGATTTCCCCGCGATAGCCCGCGGCGCGCAGGCTCGCGGCGCCCTGCGCTCCGGCCTGCCCCGCGCCAATGATGATCGCCGGTGACGTCACGAGATTCGCCTTCCGTGGGTTGCCCAACCCGATCAATGCGGCCGAATAGAAGCCGCAGCAGTTGAGCCTATAGCAAGTTGCAAGCAGAGAAAGCTCACGAATACGCGGGCGACGCGCAGCGCCGGAGCTTGTAGGATGCAGCCCATGCAATCCGAGATGTTCGACACAACGCTCCCCCTTCCCGACCCCGATGCAACCGATCGGCTTGGACGCGCCCTCGCCGGCGCGCTCCGCCCGGGCGACACGCTGGCGCTTGTCGGGCCTTTAGGAGCAGGCAAGTCGCGCCTTGCCCGCGCCATCATCGCAGAATTGTCCGGCGAGGCGGAAGCCCCAAGCCCGACCTTTGGCCTCGCGCTGAGTTATGCAACGCCACTAGGGCCGCTCTGGCATTTCGATCTCTATCGGCTCGCACGCGGGGAAGAAGCGATTGAGACGGGTATCGACGAGGCGCTGGGCGAGGCCGTGTGCCTGATCGAATGGGCCGACCGGATCGCCGGCCGCCTTCCCGCCGGTACGCTGGCGATCGGCCTCGAGATCGACGGCGCAGGGCGACAGGCGCGGCTGCGGGGCGCGCCAATATGGGCGGCGCGCCTAAATACCGTATTGGCGCGCAGATGAATAACTATCTCGTCGCTTTGCTTTAACTGTCTTCTGCTTCGAGACGAAAAAGTTCATTACTCAATTCTGTTATGATATCGAATTTTTATATTGCCACCCGGTTTTTGCAGCGGACGCAGCCATAGCCACCTATCGCCGCAAAAAAGCCACTTGCACGCGAGATTGAGCACGCGAGATCGGGTCGCGCAATTCAGTCGCGCTTGCGCAAGCCAGCCGAACCGGGCCTAAAGCTTGAGCGCTCGCCTTAACGGCGCATAAGTCAGGAATCGACTATTCTCATTCAATGAAGAACACGACGCCGCCGCCGGATGTCCGGCTTTCCGCTTCCAAAACGCCCAACGCCAAACGCGACGCCGAGCGCGCAAGCGAACGCGAGCGCTTTCTGGCCGCAGCCGGCTGGGGCGCGGCGCAGGCGACAGCTCTGGCGGGGGATGCGTCAACGCGCAGCTATGAACGCCTGACCCTTGGTCCGCGGCGCGCCCTGTTGATGAACGCCCCGCCCGCCGCCGAGAGCGCAGCCTGCCCGCCGGGGGCGAGCGTCGACGAGCGCCGGCGCCTCGGCTACAATGCCACCGCGCGCCTCGCGGGTC
>CAZSBU010000262.1:2542-3385 GCA_964605055.1 uncultured Caulobacterales bacterium
CTCAACGCCTTCACCGCGATCGCCGCCGCCCTGCGCGACGCCGGTCTGTCCGCGCCGGAAGTTTACGCCGCCGATGCGGCAACCGGCTTCGCACTCATCGAAGATCTGGGCGACGACCTGTTCGCCCGAGCCATTCCAGCGGGCGCGGATGAAAGGACGCTATACTCGACCGCCATCGACGCGCTCCTCACTTTGCGCGTCGCGGCGCCCGCGCCGCCCTCGGGCGTCGGCTACGCGATGCTCGGCTACGACAGGGCGGCGCTTGAAGCGGAGACCCTCTTGTTGCCCGAATGGTATTTGCCCTATCGGCTCGGCGCGTCGGCAAGCAATCAGATGCAGGCGGACTATCTCGGCGCATGGGCGCCCTTGCTGGACGCCGTCGGCGCGCCGCAGGGTATGGTGCTGCGGGATTATCACGCCGAGAACCTGTTGTGGCTGCCTGATCGAAACGGAGCGGCCCGCGTTGGCCTCATCGACTTTCAAGACGGTCTTGTGGGTCGCTACCCTTATGATCTTGTCTCGCTGCTCGAAGACGCACGCCGCGATGTAACGCCCGAGTTAGCGGAAGCGATGATCGCGCGATACATCGCTGGGGCGGGCCTCGATCGATCAGGCGCCGCGGAATTCCGTCGCGACTACGCGATCCTTGGCGCGCAGCGGAACGCCAAGATCCTCGGCATTTTCGCGCGGCTCATTCGCCGCGACGGCAAGCCGCGCTATGGCGAATTCTTCCCGCGCGTAGAGGCGCACTTCCGCCGCGATCTCGCCCATCCGGACCTTGCGCCCGTCGCAGACTTCGTGCGCCGACACATAACCGGAATACTTGCGTGAGCGGCGTATTGG
>CAZSBU010000263.1:0-3363 GCA_964605055.1 uncultured Caulobacterales bacterium
CCCGCCGTCGACAGCCGATCGAGATCGGCTCGAGTCTCAATACCGCTTTCGCTAACGAGAAATGCCCGGTCGCCGATAAGCGTCGCAAGTCGCTCCGTCGTATCAAGCGACGTAACAAATGTGCGCAAGTCGCGATTATTGACCCCGATGAGCTGTGCGCCCAGCGCCAGGGCGCGGCCCGCTTCCTCGGCGTCATGGGTCTCGACAAGTACGTCAAGCCCGAGCTCGATGGCGGCGGCGTGCAGTTCTCGCGCCTGCCCATCGCTAAGGCACGCCATGATCAAGAGGATGCAGTCTGCACCCAACGCCCGCGATTCCATTATCTGATAGGGATCGACCATGAAGTCCTTGCGCAGGATAGGAAGTTCCACTGCCGCGCGGGCGGCAAGCAGGTCCTCTGGCCCGCCCTGAAAGCTCGGTCCGTCAGTCAGCACCGAAAGGCATGCTGCGCCGCCGGCCGCATAGGCCTTGGCGTGGTCTGCGGCGTTAAAGTTTTCGCGGATCAGACCCTTGGATGGGCTTGCGCGCTTTATCTCGGCGATAAGAGCATATCCCGTCTGGGTTTTGCGGCTCAGCGCCGCGTGGAAGCCTCGGGCCGGGGGCGCATCCGCCACGCGCGCGCGCAGTTCAGCGACAGGAACGCTGGCCTGCGCTGCGACTACCTCGTCTCGCTTGTAAGCGACGATGCGGTCGAGAATGGTCATGCTTCACGTCCGTTCGAAATAGCCGCTAATCTCGCGAGGGCATTCGCCGCCGCGCCAGAGTCGATCGCGTTTTTTGCGCGCTGCGCGCCGTCGACGAGCGATGCGACTTCGCCAGCCGCCATCAAGGCTGCTGCTGCGTTCAGCACAACGACATCGCGGTGCGGACCGTTTTCGCCGCCCAGAATTCGCTTCAGCGACTGTGCGTTTTCAATAGGCGACCCGCCCCGCAGCGCCTCAATCGGCGCCCGCGACAGACCGGCGTCTTCGGGGACGATGTCAAACCGCTCTACGCGCGCTCCGGCCAGCGCGGCGACATGGGTGGGGCCCGTTAACGTTGCCTCATCAAGGCCGTCCGAACCGTGCACGACCCAGGCGCTTTCCGCGCCGAGGATGTGCAGTGCGCGAGCGATCGGCTCGACGAGTTCGGCGCTGAATACGCCGACTAGCTGGCGTTTCGCGCCTGCGGGATTAGTCAGCGGTCCGAGAAGATTAAACAGCGTGCGCACGCCGAGAGCCCGACGCACCGCTCCCACCCGCGCTACGGCGGGATGGTGCGATGGCGCCGCCATGAACCCGATCCCCGCGCCGAGAATGCAAGCGGAGACAGTTTCTGGCGTTGCTTCCAGGTTGACCCCAAGCGCGGCGAGCACATCGGATGAGCCCGATTTCGATGACGCCGCCCGATTGCCATGCTTGGCTACTGGCACGCCGGAGGCGGCGACGACGATTGCTGCGGCCGTCGAAATGTTGATCGTGCTCGCGCCGTCGCCGCCGGTGCCGCACGTGTCGATGACATTTGGGGGGGCGGCTACCTTGAGGGCGCGTGCGCGCATTGCAGTTGCAGCGGCGGCGATCTCCTCGACGGTCTCGCCTCGCGCCCGTAGCGCCATCAAGAAGCCGGCGATCTCAATGTCGCTAATCTCGCCGTCGAATATGAGATCCATCGCCGCGCGCATGTCGGTGGCGGCGAGCGGGGCGCCTGAAGCGGCCTGATTGAGATAGGGGCGAAAAAGACTCACGGGCGTATGACCCGCGACCACTCGAAAAAATTGGAAAAGATCGCCGCGCCATGTTCGGTAGCGATGCTCTCCGGATGGAATTGAACGCCAACCACGGGTGCGGCCGCATGGGTCAGGGCCATGATCTCTCCATCGTCAGCCGCTTCCGCGATGATGGCTAGCGAATTCGGCAGGCTGGCGCGCTCCGCCACCAGCGAATGGTATCGCGTTGCACGGAAAGGCGATGGCAACCCTGAAAAGAGCGGGGAATTCTGATGAATGATCTCGCTTGTTTTGCCATGTACCGGCGTTCCCGCCCGGATTATGCTTCCCCCGCAGGCTTGCGCAATGGCCTGAAGGCCGAGGCATACGCCAAACAACGGAACGCTCGCCTCAATTGCGGCGGCGACAAGCGGAAGGCATACGCCCGCCTCGTTCGGCGTGCAGGGGCCAGGCGACAGAATGATGGCGCTCGGCGCCATCTCTATAGCCGCCGCCGCTGTCAGTTCGTCGTTGCGCCGTACGTCGACCGCGAACCCAAGGCCTCCGACCAGATGGACGAGGTTCCAAGTAAAGCTGTCATAGTTGTCGATCAGGAGAATCATCGCATCGAATGAGTGGCGGAAGGTTACGAGCCCGCGTGAACCCCACTAGGGGCGGAACGAACGGGAGGGCCGGCACAATAACCGCCGCCCGGCGATCCGCAAGGCGGCTGACAGCATTGTTGAGGAAACAACGTGAGCGTGGAACGTCGTGGTCCAATCAAAGCTCGGCTTCGCCATTCTGACGTTGCGGCGCCAAGGCCTGGCTGGCGCCGGGACGACGCAACCGCGAGTTTGAGCGCCGCCGGGTTTGCCGCAATCGCTATCGTCGGCGTCGCATTAGGCGTCACCAGCGCCTTGGCGGACGGGCGCAGCAGCGCCCTGCGCGGCGCCAGCAACAGTCAATTTGAGGTGAGCGCGTCGACAGCCCGGACTGCGCTGGTCGCGATTAAGCCCGAGCGATTTAGCGCCCCGGCCTCGCCATCCGCTCGCGATAAAGACAGCGCGATCTCTGACGGGAAAGTGCAGGCAGCTGCGCCGCGAATATTTATCGTATTCGACGATATGGGACTCGACCGCGCCGCATTTGACCGCGTCATGAACTTGCCAGGCCCACTCACGCTGTCGTTTCTGCCCTACGGACGCGATGTGCAGACAATGGTCGACGAAGCGCGCGAAGCGGGTGCGTCGGTGCTGCTGCATTTACCAATGGAGCCGGCGGGGAAGATCGATCCGGGCCCAAATAGTCTTTTGACGTCAATGAGCGCAGGACGGCTCGTGGAAACGCTCGACGCCAATCTCGCCGCCTTTACCGGCTATATCGGCGTCAACAATCATATGGGATCGCGGTTCACCCGAAACGAGAAGGCCATGCGACTCGTGCTGGGCGAGTTGAAAGACAGCGGCCTCTTCTTCCTCGACTCGCGCACCACAGGTCGCAGCGCCGCCGCGCAAGCCGGTCAGGCCGTCGGCGCAACCGTTTTAAGGCGGGACGTATTTCTCGATGCTGACGGCGACCGCGCCTCAATCCTGCGACAGCTGAAGCGACTTGAGGAGATAGCGCGCCGGGATGGTTCGGCCATCGCGATCGCCCATCCGCGCCGAGCGACGCTTGACGTT
>CAZSBU010000264.1:0-2604 GCA_964605055.1 uncultured Caulobacterales bacterium
ATTTCCGCGACACGGTGCTTTGGGATGAAACTCGCGAAATGCTGGGTCGCGCGCAGCTCGATTACTTCGACCGTGTGCTGAGAAACTCTGTCGCCAGCGGCCAACCCTGGCGGCTGATCGCCAATCAGGTTATTATGGCGAAAGTGACGGCGCCCGACCTCAATCCGCATGTTAACGAAGAAGACATCGTTGCACTCGAACAGCAATGGGATCAGGCGCGCGCTTTTGTAAAATCATCCGCACTCGGACTGCCGCTGAATTTTGACGCCTGGGATGGTTATCCGGCTGCGCGTGAGCGATTTTACGATTTGGCGCGCGAAGCTGGCGCGGCGGGCATGATCGTCGTCACCGGTGATACTCATACCTGGTGGGCGAATGATCTGACGGACCGCAGTGGCGGCCATATGGGCGTTGAGCTTGGCACGCATTCGGTCACCTCGCCCTCGCCCTACCGTAAGGAGTTTCTCGGCGGCAAAGGCGCGGAATACGCCCTCCTCACCAATCGCGAGAACAAGGACGTGCGTTATCTGTCCGGTGAAAGCCACGGCTTCATCGATCTGACGATTACCAGAGAAAAGGCGCGGGCGGAATTCGTCGCCGTGGATACAATTGATAGCAAAGCCTATAACGGCTTTGTCAAAGCCGCTTTCGATATCAAAAAGACCGCGAAAGGCGCCGTTCTCGCCGGCATTGACGGCGTTGACTTCAAGGAACGATTTTTGTTTTAGGGCGCATGCGCGGGCGCCATACTAAAGCGAACAATTGGCATGACCAAACAAGACATCATCGCCTACGCCCGTGCGCTGCCGAAAGCTGAGCTGCATCTTCACATTGAAGGCAGCCTCGAGCCGGAGATGCTGTTCAAGCTGGCCCAGCGCAACAAAGTCAACATCCCGTTCAAGTCCGTTGCAGAGATTCGCGCAGCCTATCGGTTTTCGAAGTTGCAGGATTTTCTCGATATTTATTATCAAGGCATGAGCGTGTTGCTCACCGAAGAAGACTTCTTCGATTTGACGATGGCTTATCTGAATCGTGCGCGAGCGGACAATGTCCGCCATGCGGAAATCTTTTTCGACCCTCAAGGCCATACGGCGCGCGGTGTGCCATTCGACGTCGCGATCAGCGGAATCCTCACCGCGCTGTCGATGGCGAAGGCGCAATTCGGCATGACTGCCAAGCTGATCATGTGTTTCCTGCGCCACCTGCCTGAAGAAGACGCTTTCGCAACTTTAAAGCAGGCGGAAAACTGGATCGACCGGATCGAGGCGGTTGGCCTCGATTCGTCGGAAGCCGGGCATCCGCCGTCGAAATTCGCGCACGTCTTCAAAGCGGCGAAGGAACGCGGGTTGAAACTCGTCGCTCATGCGGGCGAGGAAGGCCCGCCAGACTATATTTACGAGGCGCTCGATATTTTGAACATTGACCGCCTCGATCACGGCAACCGTTCTCTTGAAGACGCCGCGCTCATCGCGCGGCTGGCCGCAGAGCAAATGACTCTGACCGTTTGCCCGCTCTCCAATCTCAAACTCTGCGTCGTCAATGACATGCGCGCGCACCCGATCAAGCAGATGCTTGACCTCGGGCTTCGCGTCACGGTGAATTCCGACGATCCGTCCTATTTCGGCGGCTATATGAACGACAATTTCCGCGCCATTATCGAAGCGTTGCCGCTGACACGCGAGGACATAAAGTCGCTCGCGCGGAACAGCTTTCTCGGCTCGTTCCTGTCAGAAGGTGAAAAACGTGCGCAACTGGCGGCGATTGAACTGGTTCAGTCCTTGTGAATCTCTGAAATCTTCGATCCTTCAAGCGAAAGATTGTACATCAGGCCTTTTGAATCGAAGACGAAGGCGACAATCGGCTGGTTGAGATGCGTCGCGTCGACCGCGCCGCCGGCGCCGATCGTGACCACGGTGACGGATGCGTCGACGCCGATTTCCCAGCCGTCGCTGGCGCGAAACTTCTCAAGCGCCTTCGGGTCAAGAAAAACGATGATCTGACGCCGGGCCTGCGCGCCAAGTTGAAAGCCGATCGATGCCGACGCGGTCGAGTGATAGGAGACGGTTTGTCCGTTCACGCGCAGCGCGCCCTCGCCATATTCGCCGCCAATGCCGATGCCGGCTTTCTTGATCGAGGGAAACACCAGCACGCCGGAGGCTTTCGCCAATACAGCATTGGCGCCGGACACATCTTCGCGGAATTCCGCAAGCGCCTTGTCGGCGCGCGCATCGATTTTCGCCTTGGACGCGGCATGGGCCGACCCAGCGGCGGCCATCGCTATTGCGGCAAGCGTCAGGATAATTTTGGGCAAAGACATCGTCATGATTTTTCTCCGGCCTCTGATCAAGATGAGCGAACACTACCACACAATAAGACAAATTTGCGGCGGCGCAGGTTAATCCCGATTACGGTTTTTTAAGCGCCTGCACCAGTTTTTCCCGAAACGCCGCGAGTCTCGGCGCGTATCGGCCGGTCATATGCGCCAGCGCCGCCGGTGACGCCTTGTCTGGCGTTCCTCCGGCGAAGGGGGGCGCCGGATCATATTCGAGCCCGAGCTGGATGGCTTTGGCGGCGTCCTCGCCGGCGATTTCGGCCGCCAGGGTG
>CAZSBU010000264.1:2614-3357 GCA_964605055.1 uncultured Caulobacterales bacterium
CCGCCGTAACGCCGCCGCCCGTAAACAGGGCGCCATCGCGAACGACGCGCGCGTTGACCGGCTTGGCGCCGACTGTTTTGAGATCGTCGTGATAAGCCCAATGGGTGGTGGCTTTCTTTCCCTGAAGCAGGCCCGCCGCGCCTAGAATGAAGGCGCCGGTGCAGACCGATGTGACGTATTTCGCGCTTGCCGCCTGATGCTTCACGAAGGCGATGGTTTCAGAATCGCACATCGCGTCGTCAACACCGAAACCGCCGGGAATGCAGAGAAGATCCGCTGGCGGACAGTTTTCAAGCGTGTGCGTCGGATTGAGCGTCAGCACGGTATCGGTCGCCACCGGCGCCATCGTTTTCGCGGCGAGCGCGACCTTCGCCCCCGGCAGGCGCGACAGGACCTGCAGCGGCCCGGTGAAATCGAGCTGCGTTAGGTTCGGGAAGAGCAGGAAGACGATGTTCATCAGCAGTCTCTCAAATCAGCGCGGTTACATCAGCACCGCTCATCCCCGCGAAAGATTGCCATCTGGATCCCCGCTGTCGCGGGGATGAGCGGAGAAAATCACCGCCCCCATCCCGCGATAATCTCCATTGCGGTCTCGATGTCCATGCCCGATTCTTTGATCCACTTTTGCGACGGGCCTTTCCAGCGGCATTGCGACCAATCGACGGCGCCGTTCTTTTTAAAGGTCACGCCCTCGGCTTTTAAGAGCCTGCGCTGTTCCGCAGCGCCTGAATGATCGGCGGGCG
>CAZSBU010000265.1:0-3330 GCA_964605055.1 uncultured Caulobacterales bacterium
GCATGCCGGGCATCGCCGCATCGACAAGCGAGACATTTTCATTAGGGCCAGCCCCATAGGCCGCCGAGGCGCCCGAAAACAGTTTCGAGACGGATGAGACCTGCGCGTGCACCTCAAGGCCGATAACGACTTCCCAGTCGCCGGTGCGACCTTTCAGAAGCTTGCGGGGGGCGATGTCGGCGGCGGCGGTCATCAGGCAATCCTTTGCGTTACAGCTCGGAATTCTTCGTTTTAGCGGCGCTTTCGGCCCGTGCAATGACCCCCCTTATGGCCTTATAGACGCGGTTCGGAAACTGCAGCTCCAGATAATGCGTCCCGCCCCGGACGCGCTCGATTTCCAGATCGGCTTCAGGAGCGAAATATCCGCGCAGCTCGTCGAGGGACGAAATAGGCACCAGCGTATCGAGATCGCCGTGCATTGCCGTCACCGGGATGTCGAGGTCTTTCAGTCGCGCAAACAACGGCGCAATCTGGGCGCGGCGTCCGGCGACCTCGGCCCGCGCCGTGTGCAAATAGGCAGGCAGCGCCTCACGGACGAGCGGCAGGCTGGCGAGGCGGGTCGAGGCGAGCACATAACGACGCGGCTCCCTCACCAGCATGGCGACGGTCACCGCTCCGGCAATCCGATGCGGATAGTCGAGCGCAGTCTTGAGGGCGAGCGCGCCGCCGTATGAGACGCCGACAACGATCGTACGCTTGCCGTCGTCGATATCGAACAGCGGGGCGAGCGCCCTCACCTGATCGTCGAATGACAGAACGGGCGCGCGAGCATTTGGGCCATAAACCGGCCCGCCATAGCCAGCGCGATTAACCGCAATGACGTCGAGGTCGTCTGGCGCCGCCGCGATGAAGCGCGAGAACATGTGCGGTCGCGACGGCGTGCCGGGAATGGCGAGCACCCGCCACGCCCCGTCGGACGGGGCATGGGCATAGCTCATTTGATAACCGCCGAGGATCGGCGCGACATAAATTCGGCGGGTATGGCGCGGCGCGGCCATGCAGATTGTCCTTCGCGAGGTTTGTCCCCATTGATAGAGGGTGTGCAAATTAGAGGGCAACTGACGCGATGGCGCGGATGCTCGCCTCACAGAATAGGCGGCGACAGGGCGCGTGCTCAGCTATCTTCGAGGAACGCGAGATTGCTTTCGAGCGCAGAGCGAAGGTTTCGCGAAATTGCCGGCAAGACGCCTTGCCAGCGCTCCCAATAGTAGAATGACTTGGCCAGCGCATTGTCCGTACAGGCTACGTCTATTGGCGCTGCGAGCAAGAGCCGGCGCTCCGCCCGCCAATAATCGACGCCTACATAGGTTACGTCGCGCCGCGCAGGGTCGCCAATGGCAATTAGCGGATTGTTCTCCATGCGCTCGGCGAGCGGCAGCGTTTCAACGAAGTCAGCCTCCCTCATGAAGACCCGAAGCAGATAGCGCGCATCGTTAAAGCTCCGGCGCTCCAGGCTCGACTGCAACGCCAACAGCCGGGGATTTTCCGTCAGCTCAGCGAGCGCGTCGTCTCGCATGAAAATCCCGATTGTTCCCGCCATTACGCCTAAGGCTGCGTCAACCGCTGCCCGATTGTCTGGCGTTTCTTCACAGCTCCGCAATGCATTGAAACCTGTTGAGACGATTTTGAGCGCCCCTGCAATTTGAATGTCAACGCCATCGAGGATTGCAAGATTGGTTCGAATTTCGTCGGCATATCGCGCCCGCGCCTCGACATAATCACGACGCGCAACCTGATCGGAATTGAAGTTTCCGATCTGAATGCCGAGGAAAACGCCGCTAACGACGATGACGAACTCGATCGCAACGGCGAACCAGTTCTGTTCCTTCACATGCTCGGTCAGTCGACGGAGGATCATGGCGACGCCGCTTCCAGTTTTTCAAGGGCGGCCGCATCGGTTCTCCGGCCGTTGCCGACGCTCCCTAGGACGGTGTCGGTCGCGGCCAGTTGAAACCGCAGCTCCTCGCGCACCTGCTCGTTGCCTAGCAGCTTTTCGATTTCCGCTTGAACGACGGCGGCGGGAGCGTCAATGGCGCAGCTTTCCGGCAGGAAGATGCGATAATTGTAGTCCCGCGCCGGCACGTAAATGTCGCCGCAGCGGTCTCGTATTTCGCGCTGGATCGCGTCATCCATTTGCATGCGAACGACCTTGCGGTAATCGACGACCGAACTGCGCTCCAGCGTTATCCGTCGCATCGCCGCGCTTTCGTAATAATTGTTAAGCATTGAGCGCGTCGCCTCATCGGCGATGAGGCCGATGCGCCCGGTCGCCAGCATCTCATCATAGGTTCCGCGCCGGGTAGCGAGGCTGATCTGCTGGCTGGCCTGGTAGAGGTCGATCAGGAAGGTCGCGTCGAGGGCGGCGACGGGGCGTCGATACGCCTCCAATGCGGCGATGGCGTGCGCGCGCGTCTTTTCATAATAGTCGGCGACGAAGCCGTAATATTCGATCTCGGCGCGGAGGTCGGCCTTGAAGCGGTCGATATAGCTCCCGGCAATGCGCACATTGGTGCGGTCCTGATTCCAGTTCGCGACCTGAATACCGATAAAGACGCCGCCGACGACGATGACGAAGTCGATCGCAACCGCAAACCAGTTCTGCGCTTTGACGTGTTCGGTGATCCGGCGGAGGATCATGGGCGCGCGCCCGCTTCATCGAGCAAGGCTAGTACGCGCCGCGCCTGATCCTCAAGAAGGCTGCAGAACAGCAAATAGAGCGCGGCGTGCTCGCGACTCGTTGCGATCGCAGCCGAAAGCGCAGGATCGGCGCCGATGCGCTCGACAAGCGCGGCCTCGGCGGCGCGGGACTCCTGCGACAGACCGCGCGCTATTCCTGCGCCAAGCACCTGGACCCGCATCGGCATAATCGTGCGCCTCTGCGTTTCTTCCAGCGCGTTGACGAGATAATAGTATCGCTGGAGCGCGAGCTTGATGTCCGGCTGGCTGATCAGTTCGATGCGGCCCGATCCGACCAGGGCGTCATAGGCGGATTTGTTGGTGTCGAAGGCGTACATGCCCATCGCGTCCCGCCAAAGGCTGTCGCTTCGCGCGTCTTCCGGCAATGCGACGTCGGGAATTTCGATGCTCTCGGAGCCGGCGAAAACATCGTCCATCCTCAGTTGGGAGATCGTCACGGCGGGAGCGAGGTCCGTGCGGCCGGACTGCCGCAGGAGATAGGTGGAAGCCGAGATGCGCGTGCGCGCCGAATCGGTGACGCGGGCGATCTCGGTTATGTCCGCCCTGACGTCAGACGCGATATCGGCAAGATAGGCTGCGGCCGCGCGCTGATCCGCGCGCGCTGCGTTCCAGTTCGACACCTGAATGCCGATG
>CAZSBU010000266.1:0-3319 GCA_964605055.1 uncultured Caulobacterales bacterium
TGTTCGATGCGGTCCTGCGGGCCGATCCTGACGCTTTGTCAGACCTGACGAAAGACACGCCGCGCCGCGCCGCCATGATCGACGCGCTCGGCTGTTTCCCTGAGACCATCGCGCCGCTGATGAACGGCTCGGAAGCGGCCGCCGCAATTCTTGAGGTGCGCGCCGAGGAAACGCCCCGCACAGGCGCTGAATGGCTGTCGCGCCATGCGCCGCCCGCGAAGACCGGGATCAAGGAACTCGCCGAATGGCGCCGCCAGTCGATTGCGCGCATTGCGCTATGCGCGGCGGCTGGCGATATGTCTTTCGATGCGGCGGCGCGCTGCCTCGAAGCGGTTCAAAACGCGACGCTGCAATCGGCGTTCGAACTTTCCGTCAGCGGAAAATCAGCCGGCCTGACGCTGCATGTGTTTGACGGACATGGCCGCGGGCTTCCCGGCGCGCCCGCGCCGCTCGGCTTTATCGAAACCTCCGGCGCGGCGGCGGATGCCGAACCGGTCGCGCGGGACTTCATCGACAATCTCGCAGCGCTCGGCGAGGGCGCATTCGCTTTGACGCCTGATATCATCCACCGTCCCGGCGGCGGCGCTGCGGGCCTCGTGCCGGACATCGCCCAGATGAAATCGTTCATTCAGTCAGAGGCCATCGCGCAGGAGCAGATCCTGCTTGCACGCGCGCGGGTCATCGCGGGCGCAGAGGACGCAGCGATAAAGGCGACGGCGGCCTTGCGCACGGCGGTCGCCAATCCGAAGCGCGGCGACATTCTCTTCCGCGATCTCGACCGGGTGCGCGCGCAGCGTTTGCGACGCGACCGAACCGCCTCGCCCTGGGATTTCGAGAACGCCGAGGGAGGCCTGCTCGACGTCGACCTGATTATCGGCGCGCTGATCTATCGCCATGCGGCGGCGCAGCCCGCCGTTCAGGGCGCAGATCCCGACATTGCGCTCGACGTGATGGCGCGCGCCGGCATTCTTTCCGGCGAAGTCGCCGAAACCTTGAAGGCGGCGCGGGCTTTCTGGATGCGCCTTGCTACCGTCCGCGCGCTCGCCCGCTGGAGCGATCCGCAGCGCGAGCCCGTCCGGCGCCGCTTCGGGGCCCTCATCGCTCGCGCCGCGGAAGTCGAGAATTTTTCTCAGGTACGGCCGATGATGCGCGGCTATGCGGAGGAAGTAACGCGCCTCTATGCGCAGTTGGTGCTTGGTCGCCCGACCTTAAGCATCGTCGCCAACGGTTGAGCTAAGCGCCTTCAGGGCGGTCACGCGCAAAGCGGAGGCAAGGCCCGGGGGATTTTTCGCCGCGAGCCTTTCTCTATCAGCCTCAGCGATCAGCGCCGCCAGCGATTGCCCTCGCGCAGCGGCGAGTTTTTCGATCGCCGTCCAGAATTCGGGCTCCAGCGCAACGCTGGTGCGGTGGCCCGCGATAGAGAACGACCGCTTTTTCACTGCCTCGCCTTGTTCAGGTCAGCCGCTTGGGGAGCTCAGGATTTCGCCCAGCCTTCAAGGCCATGGGCGCGGATCTTCGCAGTCGCCAGCGCGATGCCGTCGATGACGCCCGCCATGTGCGAGACCGCCTCGGCGTCACATTCGGCGAGATCGGCGCCGAGCGCCTTGTAGAGCGTCTCGATATCGACATTGTGCGCGAACAGGAATTGCGCCAGCACGAGGCGCGTCTGGCTTGGCGATTTCATTTCCGTCATGGGCGACCTCAACTGCGAGCGGGCGTTAACGCTACCGGCGAAAGGCTTTCTTCAGACGCCAGCAAGAAACAGTCCAGCCAAGCCGTTCGTCTTAAGCGTTTTCTCCAAAAAATGGCGTTCGCTTTTGGGTCGCGTCCGCAACAATCCCTTTTTATCAATCAACATCCATCCGTTTGGCGAGCGCCCCAGCGCAATCTCGCCGGACATCTCCTTAGCGTGATAGTTCCAACGTAACATGTTTGGCAAAAGTCTCCTAAGTGCGAATTTGGGCGGTGCGACGTAACCTGAGGGAAATTAGTCGAAGATCTTTCGGGAATCAGTGTTCAAGGCATGACGTGAAACTCAACTAATCAAAATAGAGGGGGGGATTCTATGCCGCCTATTTTTGTCAATGCGTAATTTCTGTGGCGTCGATAGATGGGCACTTGCATTGATATTCGGAGTTCTAATCTCGATTATCCTATTTGTTTTATATAACCGCATTGACCAGCCTTATCGCTCCTATCAAGCCGCCCATGCGGCAGAACACAATCAAGATATCCGTCCCGTTCATTTTCGTACTTCTGACGAAGAAAAGGCGGTCCGATCTGCCGATCGCGATGAGCGGCGCAAAGATTTAGATCTAAATGCGCAGTGGCAGGTCGTTAAATGGGCTGGACTTGGAGTAATCGTTGGCGCCGTCGGAACGATTGCAGCCATTATTGGCGTTGTGGTGATAGCTCAGACTCTTGAAGCTACGCGTGTCGCCGCCCAAGCTGCGCAAGAAACCATAAAAATCACCAGAGAGATAGGAGAGGCCCAAGTCCAAGCCTACCTCTCTCTTAAAGACGGTCACGGTCAAAGTATTGCCAATTTCACTGAAGCTATGTATTTTAATATTGAAAATATAGGGCAATCCCCAGCTCTCAACTTAGAGGTTACACGAGCCTCGGCTTGCGTAACGTCCCTTGTCGGTTCTGACGGCGAAATTGCTACTGTTATCGATGAATATGATGTTTTTTTACCAGAAAAAATACCTGCTCGATCGACACGCGAAGTGAGTTTATTTTTCTATGACCCCAACCGGGTCCTCGACACTTGGTGGAAGGACCGACATCAAGGCCTCTGGATCGAGTTTGAGTTATGCTTCGTAAACGTCTTTGGTCGGAAACAAACAGAATTAATCTGTGTACGCGGTTATGCGGATGACAACGGAAGTATCCGCTTCCCACCGGGTTAAATGGTGATAAATCGAATTGTGCTCTCTTTACTGCGGCCCGATCATGTTCTCCGGGCGCACGATGGCGTCGAATTCCTCGTTTGAGAGATAGCCCCCGCCCACGGCTTCCTCGCGCAGCGTCGTGCCGTTCTTGTGAGCGGTCTTGGCGATCTTCGCGCAAGCGTCGTAGCCGAGCCGCTCGTTAAGCGCCGTCACCAGCATCAGCGAGCGCTCAACGCCCGCGCGGATGTTGTCGAGGCGCGGCGCAATGCCGACGACGCAATTGTCCGTGAACGACACGGCCGCGTCAGCCATCAATCGAACCGACTGCAGGAAGTTATAAGCCATCATCGGGTTGTAGACGTTCAACTCGAAATGGCCCTGACTGCCGGCGAAGACGATGGCGGCAGTCAGGGCCATTTCGAGTT
>CAZSBU010000267.1:0-2909 GCA_964605055.1 uncultured Caulobacterales bacterium
CCGCCCTGGTGGCCGCGCTGGACACCACAAACCCGCAATTGCGTGGCGGCCTGGGCCATCTGTCCAAGCGGCTGGATAAGGACGCTGCTTGAGGAAGCTGAAAACGAACGCATGCACTTGATGACGTTCATTGAGATTGCCCAGCCCAGCCCTTTTGAGCGGGCGCTCGTGCTTTTCGCGCAAGGCGTGTTCTTCAACCTGTATTTCATCATCTATCTGATTTCTCCGCGCACGGCGCATCGGATCGTCGGGTATTTTGAGGAAGAAGCGGTCTACAGCTACACTCAATACCTTGAGGAGATCGACGCCGGCCGGCATGAAAACACACCCGCGCCACAGATCGCGATTGATTACTGGAAACTCGCGCCTGACGCTCGGCTCCGCGATGTCGTGCTCGCCGTTCGTGAAGACGAGGCCGGCCACCGCGACGTCAACCATCAAATGGCGGACGCTCTCCGGGCCGAAAAGAGCAAGGAACTGAAGAAAGAAACGGTCAGTTAAAGAAATATCGCGATCGAACTCGATTTCTAAATCGACAATTGCCCTGCCGCTGTCGCCAACGCGCTGCTATGAAGCGCAGATGATATTTCGACTAAAAATCCGACCGCCATCGCCGTCAGCTAGCGCATGACATCCGCCGGGATATGGGTAATGACCACGGGCGAGGCCGGTATGCGCGCGCAGGCGCTGGGGCTCGCCGACGCCATCAATCTGCCCTACGAGGAAAAAATCATTCGGATAAAAGCGCCGTGGCGCTGGCTTCCCGTTGGATCCGCGCCTGGCGCGCTATCTGATCTCGCCTGGCATGGTGACCGACCCACCCCTCCCTGGCCGCGCGTTCTGATAAGCTGCGGCCGACGCTCCGCAATAATCTCTGCCGAGATCAAACGGCAAGCAGGCGATAAGACCCGGACGATTTGCATTGGCGATCCGCGAACTGCAACGCATCTCTTCGATATGATAATTGCGCAGCCGCATGACCGCGTTCGCGGCCCGAACGTGCTTTTGACGGAGACAAGCCTGCATCGTTTCACGCCCGCGCGGCTTGCATCCGCGAGAGAAAAAGGCGCCCTATTGTTCAAAGAATACTCGCGTCCCTTACTCGGCGTCCTGGTAGGCGGCCCTGTGAAAGGGCGAGGCTTTACCGAAGAAGATGGCTCGAGACTGGCTGCAACGGTTCGCAAACGTCTCGACGCATATGGCGGATCCGCACTCATCGCTACGTCGCGCCGAACGCGGCCGGAAGTTGCAATCTGCCTCCAACAAATATTCCGCCAGAAGTCGGATGTGTATTTTTGGAACGAGGAAGGCGAGAACCCATACGAAGCGATACTCGCCAGTTCGGATCGCCTCATCGTGAGCAGCGATTCTGTGACCATGACTTCAGAGGCGCTCGCGTCAGGCGCACCCGTCGAACTTTTCGAGGTAAGCGGAATTGGGCGGCGCCAAAAGTTGTTCGCAGAGCGCATCTCGGCCCTAGGGTTGGCGTCGGGCATCGACATGGTGAATTATCCGCAATCCGCCCCTATTGCCGCAAATCTGCCCTATAAAGCCATCAGTCCTGTTGACGCGGCCGCGTATGCTGCTCAAGAATTTCAGCGGCAATTCAAGGGGAAGTTGTGAAGGCGAATTTGCTTCTTCTCGCGTTGATCGCCCTTGTAGGCTGCGATAACGTAAACACGCCGGAAAATACTACGGCCACTGTACCCGTCAGTAATTTGCCGCAAGTGACTCATTCGTCAGCAATCATTGATAAGATCGTAAATCGAGCATGGAAACTCAGCGCGACGGCGACCGAACTCGCTCAACCCGGCCGCATACGGATTTTTCTGGAAAACGGAGTGCTCTTGCAAGGCTCGTGCTGGGAGCCATTCCGCTTGTCGAATTGGAAACCCACCGGGCCTGATAGCTTTGCCTGGAATGAGGACGGCATCGAGATTACAGCCACAGTCGCGCTTGCGGACCCAGCAGCGATCCTGACGATGCAGCTTCCAAATGAGGCTCGCTCTGAGCGCCTTGTTCCAATGGATGCGCCGTTCGTTTGCCCGGATTATCCCAAGTAAAATAAAGACGGGCTCCGTACTTTAACGGCCCATTGATCGCCAGCTTTTACCCAGCGCGCGCTTGACTCGCGCCTTGTCTACAGGACCGACAATCGCGACTGCGGGCGCGCCGCTCAACGCGTGCTGCGCGCAGGCGCGCGCTTCGTCGACAGTCACGGCGCCAAGACGTTCTTTGATCTCAGTCACGCTTGGAACCCTGCCATGCGTAAACCACTGCCCTGCGGCGGTCTCGGCGCGGTTGGTGGGACTTTCCCGCCCCATAAGAAGCGAAGACCGCAATAAAGCCCGCGCCCGGTCCAATTCAGCTTGTCCAATTTCGTCAGCCATCGCGCGCAATTCCTGCATGACGAGCGACACAGCAAGGGGCGCGTTCTCCGCGTCCGTGCCGACATAAACGCCGATCGCGCCTGTTTCATCGAAAGCGTCGACGAAGGAAAACACCGAATAGGCGAGCCCCTTTTCTTCCCTGATTTTTTGAAACAATCGCGAAGACATCCCTCCCCCAAATGCCTCGGCAAAAATTCGCAACGCAATCGCGCTGTCGCTTCGGGCGCTTGCGGCGGGGAAAGACAACGCGATGTGCGTCTGTTCAATGTCGCGATCATCGTGGGTCCATCCCCCATGATGAACCGGCCATTCGCGCGACAGGATGGGGCTCGGAGATGAAAGTCCCTGAAAATAATTATCGGCCCAAACGGCAATACGCTCAGGATCAATCCCGCCCGCTGCTGTCACCACAGCCCGATCAACGGTGTAGCGCGCGCGCATAAACTGACGCAGGCGATCGGCATTGTGTCCGCGAACGCTTTCAATCGTACCGAGGATCGGTCGACCGAGAGTGCAATC
>CAZSBU010000267.1:2919-3250 GCA_964605055.1 uncultured Caulobacterales bacterium
ATCGGGAAAGCTCAACGCCTGAAGCGCTTCCATAACTGCATCGTCTGGGGTGTCGGCCGCCTCTCCGATCTCCTGGACGACAACTTCCTTTTCTCGTTCGAGTTCGTCATATTCGAGCGTAGGCGCGATAACGATGTCGGAAATAATGTCGAGGGCCAATTCTACGTCATCGCTCATTACGCGAGCGTAGTACCCTGTTTTCTGATAGCCCGTCGCGGCGTTCAGAAACCCGCCGACGGCTTCGATCTCTTCGGCGATCCGGCGCGCGGTGCGGCGAGCGGTGCCTTTGAACGCCATGTGCTCAAGCAGGTGCGAGATACCGTGCTCGTTT
>CAZSBU010000268.1:0-2512 GCA_964605055.1 uncultured Caulobacterales bacterium
ATGTTGAGGCGGATTGGCGGGTTTTATTTCTCCCATAGCACCGACGTGCATTTGGCGAGAATGGTGATGCCGCGCTCGCGCTCGATGTCGTTCGAGTCCATCGCGCGCTCAGCCATTTCCGTATTGGCGCGCACCGCGCCGGACTGGCGCAGCATCTCGTCGACAAGCGTTGTTTTCCCGTGATCGACGTGAGCGATGATGGCGATGTTACGCAGAGCGGTCATGCGGAAGCGGTCCTGTCAGGATTTGCGGCGGCGCCAAGGCTGTCAGTATGAGTCCAGCAAGCACGCCATAGCACAGCGCGCCGCGAGCACGATCGCTGCGACGCAAAAATCGCGTCAGGCTCTGCGCTCTTTTCGAGCGGTGCGCAAGAGCGATGCAACGTCCATTTGGAGGCTGCAACAAAGTTGCGGCTCCCCTAATTCGCTCGGTGATATCCCCAGCAGAGATGCAGTTATTCGCAACAGGATTGTAGCGTTTCGAATTAAGTTAGCCAAAAACACCCAAGATATCGTCGAAATCTGGTCCGTACCCGAGGGGCTAAAATTGGATGTCCAAAACCAATTCCTGCTCCGCCGAGGCTTCAGCCACGACAGCTGATACCGTCAGCGTATTGATACCTTGTCTTAAATTCTTTGACAGCTCCTTCAGATCCCCTTCAGCTTGGAAAATATGCTTGCCAGAAACCTCGTCGATCTTTGTTGCCTCCAAAAACAGCGGCTTAGCATCCACACCGTTGAATTTTGTGATTTTGAAATCATGTGCCGCGCCATCAGGAACGGTGATCTTGAACGGGATTGACGTCGGCGCATCACGCCGTTCCAATTCATCATATAGAACCTCAACCATAAGCACTTGATCGGTTTGACGCGATAGATTGATCTTCCTGCCTCCGGCGGCCGGCAAATTAAATGTCATCTCGGCGTCGGTCGTCGCGTCGAAAACAGTGCCTTCCGGGAGCTTCGCTTTTTTGCCTGGGATAAAAATCAAAGGCAAAAACACAAGACCAGCAAGCGTGGCGCTCAAAGCAATTCTACCCTTACCACCCTTGAAATATCCGCCATCAAGCTGGATCGGTTCGCCGTTGACCAGATTGGTCTCGTAAGCACCGAGCGTAATCTTGCCTTTCACGCCGGCGATCTTGGGTCCCTTTAAGCTGTCTACGCGAACCAAAACGGGAGTTCCCCTTTTGATCACAACGTTTCCGTCCACAATGACGTCGCGCCAGACGCTGGCGCGCACCGTGGACCCTTCTGGATTTCGCTTTTTGCTTCCGATTACCTCTTCTTGCGTTTCAACATAAATTCTGGTGTCAAAAGGAATGCGTACTTGGTCTGCACTGACGGTCTGAATCGAAAGCGTTACCGCTAGGGCAAGAGCTACGACACGTTTCGTCCCGATATATATTTTCATTTTCATCCCCCAATCGACCGTGATTTTAAGATCGAGCTATTTTGCGGCCTTTCTCAAGTAATATTTTTCCCGGTTTGCTGGCGAAGGTCAGTCATCGTCTTTTCCTCTGACGAAATTAACGGACGAAACAAATACGCAAACGCCGCCCCGTTCGGGAGCGGCGTCTGGCCCGTCAGCTTATGCGCCCGTTAAAGGCGCGCCATCCGCCGGATGTCGTCACGCAAGGCGACCGGCTGGCCGTCGATAAAAATCACGGTGTAGCGTTGCGTACCACCCTGCCCGCCGGACGGCAGCCGCGCCTTGACCCGCATGTCAACCGCCCATGCTGGCAGACCCTCATAGCCACCTATGTCGGCGTAGACTTTGTAAGGCCGCCCGACGACCTGATAGCGGGCGGTGCGCGGATCGGTCAGCCGCGTCGAGACGTACTGCGTCGCCGCGCCTTCATAGTTCGCGGGCATTGGGCCGAAATCAGCGGCGAGCGCGGCTCCGAACACCATCGCCGCGGCGGCGAGCCCACCCATCGCCAGCTTCATGGTCTTCATTATCATATCTTCCTTCTGTTCGGCAGACTGTCACTCATCTGCCATTTAACTGTCATTAGAATGTCATATTCGAACAGCCGGTCAACAAAAAGCGCAAAATATGCGCTCCCGATACGCATTTTTTGCGCTATTATGTTTCGATATCAAAACAGTTGTCGAAAGACGCAATCCTGCTAAGCGCCCTATCTCAGCGCCTGGGCAGCAGCTCGGGCGGCCGCAACACGTGCGGCGTTCACGCGGCGGCGAATATGACTTAAGCTTCCAGCATGCGTGCGGGGCGACGCGCGCTTGACGGACGGGAGTGGCGGGATGGCGAGAACGCTTGAGCGGTCGGTGAAGTTCAACCGGCCGGGCGGCTACATTCTAAACATGATGTTGTTTCTGGCGGCCGTGGCGGCGCTGGTCTTTTACCTGTCGCCTTATAGCCCGCAACCGACAACGCTCCTCATCGACTCATTCAACGCAAACCCGGCGCTCAACGGCCTGATCCTCGCCGTTCTTGCTATCGGCGTCGTCTATCATCTGCGCCAGGCAGGCGTCGTCTCGCCGGCGGT
>CAZSBU010000268.1:2522-3246 GCA_964605055.1 uncultured Caulobacterales bacterium
AAGCTTCCGTGAGAGCGTCGACCCGCGGCGGGCCCGCCTGCCTCGCCCACCAAGCCTCATCAACGCTATGTCGAAGCTCCTGACTGATGCCGACGAGCGCGGCGGCCGGCTAAGCCCGGAATCGACGCGCGCCATGCTCGATTCCATCGGGACGCGCATGGACGAAGGTCGCGAGATGGGCCGCTACATCGGCAACCTACTCGTATTCCTCGGCCTTCTCGGCACGTTCTGGGGTTTGCTCGAAACAGTGAACGCAGTCGCCAACACGATCACCGGGTTGACCGCCACTGCGGCCGAAGACGCCGTCTCTCAACTTATCACCAATCTGTCGGCGCCGCTCTCAGGCATGGGCACCGCCTTCTCGTCCTCGCTGTTCGGGCTTGGTGGATCGCTGATCGTCGGCTTTCTCGATCTACAGGCTGGTCAAGCGCAGGGGCGTTTCTATACAGACCTTGAAGACTGGCTCGCCGGCATGACTGACACGGCGCGCGCCTCCCCGCGCGGCGAGGCGACCTACGCCGCTGACGCGAGCGATCTGGGCGCCGCCATCTCCGCGCTCGAAACGGCGCTCGCCGCCAATACCGAAGCGCACATCAAGGCTCAGGCAGGGCATAACGCGGAACTTCGCGAAGAAATACGGGCGCTTAACCGGAGCCTCATCCGCACCAGCGGCAAGGAGTAGAGCGATGCCCCGGCGCCGGCGCGGCGGCGATGGAGCCAATAT
>CAZSBU010000269.1:0-3241 GCA_964605055.1 uncultured Caulobacterales bacterium
AATTAAATGTACCGACGTACCATCTTTCCAAAAGCGATCGCCCGCATTCAGGCGTTCGAGCACGAGCGTGCGGGAGAATCCGCCAACGCCGAGGTTGTAGGCCAACGACACCATGGCGGAAAATTCGTTCTCGTTGACCGGCGCTTGAACGAGGGCGCGGACGCCCGTTTCGGCATCCATGACATCGGCGCGCAAGAGCGCCTCAGCCTCAGCTTCGGTAATCGTCATTCCTTCGGCGGCGGTGGCCGAATGGCCATAGCCGATCGACCAAACGCCTCCATGATTTGACGCTGTAAGACTTAGCTCTTCACTTTCCCGGATTATCGCCAGGCCGGCATCATTGATCAGGAGTGCGGCGTTCTCGGGGAGTACGCCCTTGGGCATCGCGTCAATATCTGAATCTGACAGTTCGTCCACTGCTTCGAGCGATGCGACGATCCGCTCAATCGCCTGGCGTGTGGCCTCTTGAGTATTTGCGTCTCGCTTGAATTCCGCGAAGAGACCGATTGCGGCAAATCCTGCAGCGCACAATAACGTTCCCAGCAACAGGCGGCTCAAGATATTCATCACGATCCCCAATCCTTGGCCGTGGGAAAAACTAGCGGCGGCAAAGGTTAATGCAACCGGCGCCAACCATGGCGAGAACATGGCATGGGCGCTGCACTTCTTGCGGGACTTCTCACCAACAGGGGCCTTGTGTGAAATTTCCCTCCGCCTTGCAGAGCGGCCGGCTGATACGGCGATACAAACGCTTTCTGGCGGATATTGCGCTGGACCCTAGCGAGGGCGCCGCGGTCGAGACGATTACGGCGCACTGCGCAAATCCCGGTTCAATGATGGGCGTCGCACCTGAAGGCGCCAGAGTTTGGGTGTCCCGCAGCGCGTCAAAAACGCGAAAGCTTCCTTATTCGTGGGAGCTCGTGGAGGTCGATGGCGGCCTCGTCGCGATCAATACGTCGAACCCGAACGCAATCGCCACGGAGGCGATCGCTGCTGGTCGCATTCCAGCCCTCAGCGGCTATTCCAGCCTCGCCCGCGAGCGCCCGTATGGAACCTCGAGCCGTATCGACATTCTTCTGGAGGACTCATCGGCTGGCCGCTCCTGTTTTGTCGAGGTCAAGAACGTTCACTTAATGCGTCAACGCGGGTTGGCGGAGTTTCCCGATTGCGTGACGACGCGCGGCGCCAAGCATCTCGCCGAATTGACGAACATCGTCGCCTCGGGCAGTCGCGCCGTCATGCTCTTTATTGTCCAGCGCAGCGACTGCGACCGGCTGTCGCCAGCGCGGGATCTCGACCCCGCCTACGCAGCCGCGCTCGAAGCCGCAGCGTCTTCAGGCGTTGAACTATTGTGCTATGATTGTCAGGTATCGCTTGACGGCGTGAGTTTGCGCCATCAATTGCCGATCGTTCTATGAACAGCGGCCTGGCCGCCGAATGCGAGACGGAATGACCGATCTACTGGCAGAAGATCTCAGACCGATGAAGACGGGCGAGATTCGCCTGCATGGACCAGATGACTTTGCAGGCATGCGACGAGCAGGACGGCTAGCCGCCGAATGCCTTGACATGATTGCAGCCTATGTCGAGCCGGGCGTGAGCACGGAAACGCTCGACGAACGAATCCGCGAATTTGTGCTCGATAGCGGCGCCCTGTCCGCGACCATCGGCTATCGCGGCTATCGCCATGCAAGCTGCATTTCGCTGAACCATGTGATTTGTCATGGCATCCCCTCCGCCAAAACGCTGCGCGACGGCGATATACTGAACATCGATGTCACCGTCATCGTCGATGGTTGGCATGGCGACACAAGCCGCATGTATTTCGCCGGAAATCCGAAAGTCAAAGCGCGACGGCTGGTCGATACGACCTATGCGGCGATGTTGGCGGGCATCGAGGCCGTTCGTCCTGGCAACACGCTTCGCGATATTGGCCGCGCCATCCAGTCCGTCGCAGAGGCGGCAGGCTTCTCCGTCGTACGGGATTTCTGCGGTCATGGATTGGGGCAAATTTTTCACGACGCGCCGAATGTCGTTCATTATGCGGAATACCGCGACCGAGGCGGCGTCCAACGCGCACCGGAAACGCCCTTGAAGCCAGGCATGTTTTTCACGATCGAACCGATGATCAATGAGGGTCGCCCGGAAGCAAAGCTTTTGAAAGACGGATGGACCGCCGTGACGCGCGATAAATCTCTATCGGCGCAGTTCGAGCACTCGATCGGCGTTACGGAAACGGGCGCGGAAATTTTCACCGCCTCGCCGCGCGGGCTTAGCAAGCCTCCCTATTCGCTCTGACGCCGTTCCTGAAAGTGTCCAAGCGAGGCGCTGCTGGCGCGGCCACAGAAAAAGGCGAGACTCCGCTTTCGGGAGGCGGGCAAGTTGACCATCGCGCCGGGCATCGCGAGCGCCTGCGGGAGCGGTTCATCCGTGCGGGCGTCGACGGCGTTCAGGATTACGAGCTGCTGGAATTGCTGCTCTTCAGGGCGATCCCGCGCCGGGACGTGAAGCCGCTCGCGAAGGATCTGATTAAGCGGTTTGGGGGCTTTGCGCAAACGCTCGCCGCCCCGATTGATCGCCTCTGCGAGGTAAAGGGCGTTTCGTCAAACGTCGCCCACGAACTGAAGATCGTTCACGCTGCTTCAATCAAGCTGGCGCAGGCAAGGGTTCTGAACCGCCCGGTAATTTCCTCTTGGAACGAACTCCTTGCCTATTGCAGAGCGGCGATGGCGGACGAGAAAACCGAACTCTTTCGCATACTCTTCCTCGACCGGAAGAATATTCTAATTGCGGACGAGGTGCAGCAGCGCGGTACGGTCGACCATACGCCAGTCTATCCGCGCGAAGTCGTTAAACGCGCGCTGGAGCTGGGCGCGTCGGCAATCATCCTCGTTCACAACCATCCCTCTGGCGACCCGACGCCGTCGCGCGCAGACATCGAGATGACGCATCAGATTACAACGGCGGCGAAGGCCCTCAATATCCGCGTGCATGATCACCTGGTGATCGGCCATGCGTCCGAGGCGAGCTTCAAATCGCTTGGGCTCTTATAGACTTAAAGCCTGCCGGTACAGCGCATTTTAGGGCGCGCAATCTCAGGATACTCGACCTCAAACCCCGAGCAATTCGCTGATTTCAGCCTCACCAAATCCGGCCGCAGAAAGTATCTCACGTCCATGCTCGCCGGAGCGTGGAGGCGGCGGCGGGTCAGGCGGGCGAATACCGTCAAACCGAGGCGCAG
>CAZSBU010000270.1:0-3236 GCA_964605055.1 uncultured Caulobacterales bacterium
AGCGTTCGCGCGCGCCGTCCGCGGCGCGCAGCCGCGTCGACGACCGAGCCTTGAGCCAGCTATGCGTTTGTCGGGCCTTGAGCCCTTTACGGTCTCGCGCTGATGCGTATCGCGCGAGGCACTGAAAGTGGCGAGTTTCTCATGACCGACGATATTGGCCCGCAAATAGAATGGCTCGCGCGGTTAATTGCCTACGACACGGTGTCGTCGAAATCGAACCTTGCGCTGATCGATGATGTCGAGAATTACCTGAAATCGTTCGGGGCGACGACGCGGCGGATTTATAACGACGCCGGCGACAAGGCCAATCTCTACGCGGTCATCGGCCCGTCAAACGCAGGGGGGGTCGTACTTTCCGGGCATACGGACGTTGTGCCAGTGGACGGACAGGACTGGGCGACGGACCCTTTCAAGCTCACAGAACGCGACGGCCTGCTCTACGGGCGGGGGACCTGCGACATGAAGGCGTTCAGCGCGGTCGCCCTGTCGCTCGTGCCGGAGATGGTTGCGTCGAAGCTCCGCCGTCCAATTATACTCGCGCTTTCCTATGATGAGGAAATCGGCCTTCTCGGCGCGCCGCGCATGATCGAGGCCATTGCGCGCGAGGCGCCGAAGCCCGAGGCCGTCATCGTTGGCGAGCCAACGATGATGAAGGTTGTCGATGGCCATAAAGGCATCGCGTCGTTCCGCACCACGGTTACGGGGCATACGACCCATTCGAGCCAGACTGACCGGGGCGTGTCCGCCGTTGAGGCGGCGGCGCGCCTTATCGTCCGTATTGCCGATATGCGCGCCGAACGCGCCTCGGCCGCCGAGCGCACTAGCCCGTTCGATCCGCCATACTCGACGATGACCGTGAACGTTGCGCGCGGCGGATCTCAGGTCAACATCATGGCGGGCGAGTGCCGCTTCGACTGGGATTGCCGCGTGATTCCGGGCGAGACGGCCGGCGCCATTCGTGCCGCGTTCGACGCCTTCGCAGCAACTGTCGAGCAAGAGATGCAGGCTAAGTCCGCCGACTGTCGCATCCGGACCGAACAGCTCTCAAGCGCCCCGGCGCTGGCCCCTAGCGAGAAAAACCCGGCCGCCGATCTCGCCAAGGCCCTGACTGGCCAGAACGCCACCCATACGGTCGCGTACGCCGCCGAGGCCGGGCAATTTCAGGAGGGCGGCTTCTCGACCGTCATCTGCGGGCCGGGTTCGATTGATCAGGCCCATCAGGCGAATGAATTTATCAGCCGTGGGCAGATTGCAGAAAGCGCCCGTTTCATGCGGAAATTGATCGCCCGGCTCGCTGCCTGAGATCCGCTATTGAAATCGTGCCTTCACCCTGAGGGCGCCGTCCTTCTTCGTCTTTCGTGACTCCGCTTCGCGGCCCCCAAGATGAAGGGGACGGCGCGTCACGAAGGGCGAAGGCGAGATTTCAAACAGACGTTGAGCAGGCGGCGAGGAGCGAGGGAAGGGTTTTACGCCGAATTTACGTTAGGCTGACAGTGTCAACCCGGTGTTGAGCCAGGCGTAACGGGGTTGGCGGCGTGAAAAGAATAGAATGTTGCCGCGCGTGCGGGTCGGCTGCTTTGACGCCGGCTTTTTCGCTTGCCTCCGCCGAGGCTTCGCCAGCGCGCCGGTCGCTCCTGTCGCGAGGCGGGCGCCGCCCGATCGAATATGTCTATTGCGATATCGCGCTTGATCCATCCGCATGCGGTCTTTTGCAGGACGCGTATGTCGACCGCCAGCCCATTGCGCCTGAATTCGATGCGTTCCGCTCGACCCGTCTGACGCGGAATGCGCTGCGGTCGGCGGCGACGGAAGCGCTTGAACTCATTTCCGGACGCGATTGCGCCGCCCTCGACATCGGGTGCGGAGACGGCGCGTTATTGTCGTTCTATCCTCGCTGGGTCGATCGCTTCGGCGTTGATCCGCGCGGAAGATCCGCGACCATCGGTTCATGGGCGAAGTCGTTTACGGCCGAATTTCCGTCCGCCGAGCTCGATCTCGCCTTCGCCGGCCGCAAATTCGACATCGTCACCGCGATTTCCGTGCTTGAAGAAATTGCTGATCCGCGCGCCTTTCTCAGCCGCATCGCCGGGCTTCTCGCCCCGGACGGCGTGCTCGTTCTGGAGACAACCTACGCGCCCGCAACGCTGACGCGCACAGGCGTCGATGCCGTCTGCGGACCGGGGGTTGCGCTTTATTCCCTCGGCGCGCTTGAACGGCTGATGCGCGAATGCGGCTTCAAGATTTTCCGCGGCGGCCTCACCGACAAATCCGGCGGTTCGCTGCGCGTGTTTGCGGCTCATGTTGGCGTAGACGATTACGATTTCGATCCGTGGTATGAGCGGCTTGCTCGCTTGTGGGATGAAGAGAATGTGCTTGGCCTTGGGCAGCGCCAGCCCTATCAGGCCTTTGAACAACGCGCCGAGACGGCGCGCGCGGGGTTTGCCGAATTGATGCGCGGCGTCGCGCTGCGGGGGCTTAGCGCGCACATTCTTGGGCTTGGCGCTCCAGCCGCCATGCTGCTTGCATGGGCGGGCGAGAGCGCAGGCGCGATCGAGGCGGCGATTGATCCCGGCGCGGAAATGGACGGCGGATTTGACCTCGGCGAGCGGGTCTGCGTCGGCGGACCGCCGCTGATTTCCGAGCGGGAATCGCGCGGCATAGAGCCGGATTTTCTGATCGCGCCCGCGCCGTTGCGGCTTGAAGCGCTGGAACGCTGGCGCGAGCACATCCAGCGCGGGCAACAACTGATTTTTGCAACGCCTTCGCCGGTCATTGTCAACGCGGGCAATTACGCCGGGGAATTCGCCAAAGCGCTGAAAGGCGCGGGCGTCGGCGCCGAGACGGACACGCTGCGCTCGATCCTCAAGGCGGCTGGCGGGTTTCGGGTGATTTCAGACAACACCCGCCGCGCCAGCGCTTGACCGAACGGCCTCAGGCCCATCATCAACTTTCGCCGTTGGCCTTCTTCCAACGCCCGCGAACGCCTTATACTGCGAGCGTCAGTCTGTCGATGGCTCGCCCGCGGCGAGGACTGGATGGAGGATCGCCATGATTGTCGCTCAAGGTAAGGACTGCGCGCGGTGACAGTGCTTGTCACAGGCGGGGCTGGCTATATCGGCGCCCATACGTTGTTGGCGCTTGAGGAAGCCGGCGATAGCGCGCTGGCTCTCGACGATCTGTCCTGCGGCGCCTCGTGGATGACGCCTGAGGCTGCGCGCCTCGTTGTGGGCGACGTT
>CAZSBU010000271.1:0-2689 GCA_964605055.1 uncultured Caulobacterales bacterium
CGATTACGGCTCAAAGGTTGAAGAAGCCGAGCGCAAGGCGATCGAGAATGCGGCTTCGTCCCTGCGCGAATTGCTTGCGTCGACGACCGCGACTGTCGAACAGATCAGCGGCGCTCAGCAGACGCTGTTGCAGGCGTCGATGAAACTTGGCGAAGCGATGTACAAGGAAAGCGCTGCACAGGCTCAGGATAGCGATGCGCCGGGCGGCGAAAACGGAGATGGCGTCGTTGACGCAGACTTCGAAGAGGTTGACGGCGACAACAAGAAAGACTGACCGCACGCGATTAATCCGCGCGCGGCGGTTGGCGTCGCCCCTTTTTAGGCGGTCGCCTTCGGCTCGCGCCGGACAGGTTTCCGGATCGCGGCGGCAAAGGGGCGACAAGGCCACCTATGGCGGAAGATTTTTACGCAACCCTTGGCGTTGATCGCGCGGCAGACGCCGCCGCGATCAAGGCAGCGTTCCGTAAGGCTGCGATGCAGCATCACCCGGACCGCAATCAAGGTGATCCGTCTGCGGAGCAGAAGTTTAAGCAAGTCAACGAGGCCTACGAGATCCTGTCCGACCCGCAAAAACGGGCCGCCTATGATCGCTTCGGCCACGCCGCGTTCCGCAATGGGCATTCCGGCGGTGGCGGCTTCGCGAACGGATTTGACAGCTCAGCCTTCTCGGATGTTTTCGAAGACCTCTTCGGCGAATTCATGGGTGGACGCGGCGGACGCGGGCGCGGCCCCGGTCGCGGCGCGGACCTGAAATTCAGCCTCGACATCACGCTTGCCGACGCCTTTTCAGGCAAGACGGCAACGATCGAAGTTCCAGGTTCGGCCGCGTGCGGAACATGCGAGGGCTCGGGCGCGCGCGCAGGCTCGGGGCCAACGACCTGCGGCACCTGTCGTGGCGCTGGCCGGGTGCGGTTCCAGCAAGGTTTTTTCACCATGGAACGCACCTGCCCTGATTGCGGCGGCGAGGGGTGGGTCATCAGCGATCCGTGCACAGACTGCGGGGGGCAGGGACGCGTCCGGCGCACCCGAACGCTCAACGTCACCATTCCAGCGGGCATTGAAAGCGGCACGCGCATCCGGCTGGCGGGTGAGGGCGAGGCAGGCCCGCGCGGCGGGCCGGAAGGCGATCTCTACATTTTCGTCAACGTTGACGATCACGAATTTTTCGAGCGCGACGGCGCCAATCTATATTGCGCTTTGCCTGTCGCCATGACGGTCGCGACGCTTGGCGGCGACATTGAAGCCCCGACGATCGACGGCGGACGGGTCACGGTGTCGATTCCTGAGGGGGCGCAGACCGGCCAGCAGTTCCGTGTGCGCGGCAAAGGCATGTCGCGCCTCAACCAGAAGGGCCGCGGCGATCTCGTCGTCGAGGTGCGCGTCGAAACGCCAGTTGGCCTCAACGCCCGACAGAAAGAATTGATGCGCGAGTTCTGCGCAGCGGGCGGCGATGACGCTTGTCCGCAATCGAAGAATTTCTTCCAGCGCGCGAAGAAGTTCTGGGAAAGCGTCACGGAAGGACCCCTCTAGAAATGGCCAAGCACTTCAATCCGTGGTCTGCGTATTGGGAGACCATGCGCGCGATGAACGCGGCGACGCTCACGATTGGCGTGCGCACCTTGCGCATGCAGCAGGCGATTGCGCGCGGTGATTTTTCGGCGGACGCCGAAGGGACCCGCTTGGTGACGGAAAAGATCAAGGCGACGACGGACGGCTACGCCGCCGGCGCTCGCGTCTGGTCTGCGGCCATGCGGTCGATGTCGCCCGCGACGACGGCGGCCGATGTCGCGACGATTGCCGCCCGCGCCGGAATGGCTTCGGTGCGTCCCGCCTACGCGAAGGCGCGTGCGAATGCGCGGCGGCTTTCCAAGAAGAAGTAGAGCTTACCCCGCTCGTCTATTTCGCCGGTCATGTCCTATTTTGCCTGGCGCGGCGATCCTGACCGCGCCGTCTAGGCCGCGCTCGCCTGCCCAGCGCTGAAAAAATTCGCTGAAAAAAATTGCTGCGGCCGCAAAAAAGTTATCCCCCACCCTGAGCGGCGGCATTATCCTCCGAGGATGAACAACACAGCCGTCCCCAAATCCCCCAACTGCCCGCCGCACTCGCCGGAAACCCGTGATTACAGGAGAGTGCGATCCACTTCGTCCATTCGATCCAAAAGATCCATTTCTACGCCGGATAAGGGCGGCGAGCCGCGCGGCTTCGCCATAAGCGGGAGGGTGAGATGATCCGGCCTCGACTTCTGATCGCCGGATGCGCCGGCCGGATGGGACGCGCGCTGATCGCCGAGATTGTCCGCCGGGACGATGTCGTCCTTGCGGGCGGATTTGAGCGGCCCGGCCATCCTGCGCTCGGCGCCGATTTGTCGACGCTCGCGGGCGTTGACCAGATAACCGGCTTGAAAGTCGCCGCAGAGGCTGGCGATTTGATAGCCGAAACGGACGTGCTGATCGATTTCACGACGCCCGCCGCCGCGCTTGAGGCGGCGCGCCTGGCCGCCGCCGCCGCCTGCGGCCTCGTTATCGGGGCAACAGGGTTCGACGCATCGGCCGAAGCTGAAATCTTGGCCCTTGGCGCGCGCGTTCCCATCGTCAAATCCGGGAATATGAGCCTCGGGGTCAATTTGCTCGCTGCGCTCGTGCGTCAGGCGGCGGCCCGGCTGGGCGTCGATTACGACATCGAAATCTCC